>CAJATL010000325.1 GCA_903944895.1 uncultured Bacteroidota bacterium | reverse complement strand
TGCGGAGCACCCGCGTTTCCTCCTCACTACATAATTATTAGTCCTGTCATTCCGAAGGAACCGCCAATTGGCGGAAACTGAGGAATCTAATATTGATTGTTTATAATTAATTAAACTATCCATTTCCTAATGGTTTAAGAATTATTCAGGGTTAAAGTGTTTATCCAAATCTTCCTGTGATATAGTCTTCGGTTTGTTTTTTGTCGGGTTTGGTAAATATTTTTTTTGTTTTGCCGAATTCGATCAGTTCACCGATGTAGAAAAACGCGGTGTAATCGCTCACCCTTGCCGCCTGTTGCATATTATGTGTTACGATGATGATGGTGTAATTCTCTTTTAACTGGTAAATCAGTTCTTCGATTTTTCCTGTCGAAATCGGGTCCAGGGCGCTGGCTGGTTCATCCATCAGCACAACTTCGGGATCGACGGCAAGGGTGCGGGCTATGCACAGTCGCTGTTGCTGGCCGCCCGACAAACCCAAAGCCGAATCCTGCAAACGGTCTTTTACTTCATCCCAGATTGCAGCCCTTTTCAGGGATCGTTCGACAATTTCGCCAAGGTCGGTTTTGTTTTTGATACCGTTAATCTTAGGTCCGTAGGCCACATTCTCGAAAATAGATTTTGCAAATGGATTAGATTTCTGAAAAACCATTCCTACTTTTTTTCTGAGATTAACGGCATCAACATCTTTATTGTAGATATCAAAACCATCAATTAAAATCTCTCCGGATATTTTTACGCCGGGGATCAGGTCGTTCATCCGGTTTAATGTACGGAGAAATGTAGATTTGCCGCATCCTGAAGGGCCGATGAGGGCAGTAACATGCCTGGAAGGGACGTCGATCGAAATTGTGTTCAGCGCCATTTTGCTTCCATAATGCAAAGTGACATCCCTGGCAGTTATTTTTACGTCTTTCATTTATTTCTTTTGTAATGATTTATTTTTTAATGATTTCTTCTTATTCTGGCACGGATAATCACTGCCACAAAATTCAGGACAAAAGTCAGCATCAAGAGCACCAAAGTGGTTGCAAACTGGATGGGCAGTGTCTGATCGACATTTGACGATTGTGTCGACATGATGTAAATATGGTAACCCAGCGACATAAACTGATCGCTCACCGATTGAGGCAAAGTGGCAAGATAGTAGGCCGCCCCGGTGAACAGAATCGGGGCAACTTCGCCGGCACCGCGTGAAACCGCGAGAATAGTCCCAGTCATGATTCCTGATCTTGAACCGGGAAGAACAATTTTCAGAATGGTTTGCCATTTTGTAGCACCAAGGGCAAGGCTGGCTTCGCGAAGTTCGCGGGGTACCGTTCTGATGGATTCTTCCACCGATACGATGATTACAGGCAAAGTCAATAAAGCCATCGTAAGGCTTGCCCATAAAATGTTTGGCTGCGCCCATTTTAACTGCCCGCCAAGGAAAAGATCATCCATTCCACCGCCAACAAATTTGATAAAAAAGCCAAGTCCAAAAAGCCCGAAAATAATTGAAGGCACCATGGCCAATGTTTTTACAGCAAATCGTACAGTTTTGGAGATTATCGAATTTTCCTTTGCATATTCGGTGAGGTAAATAGCGGTGATAGTTCCAAAAGGTACTGCGGCAACCGACATGATGATCACGAGTAAAGCGGTACCCCATATTGCAGGCAAAATACCACCTTTAGTCATTCCATCTTGTGGGAAAGTTGTAAAAAATTCCCAGGAAATGGTGTCTTTTCCGCCGATAATGATAACCACCATCATCACAATGATGACGGCAATGATCAGAACAACAGAAAATGCTGTTGCCCCGGCCATGATACCGCCGGTAATTCGTTGTGTTTTTCTCATGATGTCCTCCCCTGGAATCTACGCATCAGCCTGCCTTTGACATAAAATTCGGCTATTGAGTTTAGGATGAAAGTAAAAACAAACAGCATGGCACCAATCAGGAAAAGTACGCTGTAATGGGTGTCGCCAAAGACAACTTCGGCCATTTCGGCACCGATGGTTGCGGCAAGTGTACGCACCGAATCGAAAGGATTTGCTGAGATCATGGCGGCGTTTCCGGTGGCCATCAAAGCAATCATGGTCTCACCAAAAATTCGCCCGATACCCAGTAAAACAGCAGCAAAAATTCCTGGTGTGGCTGCCGGAAGAACAACGTTAAATGCAGTCTGCCATTTGGTGGCACCAAGCGCAAGGCTTGCTTCACTGTAAGTTGAAGGCACGGCAGTCATTGCATCTTCGGTAACTGTAAAAATGATCGGGATTGCAGCCAATGCCATGGCAATTCCACCTACGAAGGCATTCAGGCGGGTGTCGTATCCAAAAACATCCTGAAAAAAAGAAGCCATTACCATCAAAGCAAAGAATCCAATAACAACACTCGGGAAGCCCGCCAATAACTCGATGGCAGGTTTGATGATTTCACGCAACCATTTAGGCGCAAAAGCTGCCGAAAAAAGGGCTGCAAGGATGGCAATAGGTGCGGCAAAAAGAAGCGCCAGCAAAGTAATTTTTATGGTGCCAACGATTAACGGAACCATGCCGTACCTGGGATGATCGGACACCGGCATCCACGATTTTCCGGTCAGGCTTTCAAAAGTAGCTTTATCCTCTCCTAATACTGAAGATCCCCTGTTTCCTGATAAAATGGAGTCCTGTGAAAATGCTGTCGCTCGCTCTTCCTCTGTTTGGACTGGTTCTGCTTCAATACCGTACCGTTCGGGTTGCTGCACCTCGCTGCCACCATCGTACCTTTCAGGTTTTGATGGCTCAGTTTCCTGAATTTCTTCTCCATATCTTTCAGGCGATGAAGGTGCGGATATTTCAGTTTTTCTTTCGGGCTTTTCAGAAAAAATCGGCAAAGCCTCCTTAAAAACAAACAGGAAGATCAGGATAATTACGGCGATGGAAAGAAATGCAACTCCGGTAATGATCTTCTCTGAAAGAAATTCAGATAATCTGAACTTCTTTTTCAGGCTTTCCTGGGTAAAAACAAATCCTTTTTCTTTGGTTTGAGGATTGTTTTCGATGGGAATTACCTTGTTTTCCTCCTGATTTTCAAATGTTGTCATTATTTTTATTCTGATATTAAATCCAAAAGGCAACGCGGTAGGCGCTGCCATTGGAAGAAACAAATTGTTTAATTTAACAAAACTACTATTTTACCGGGAAATACCCCACTTCGACTACAAGTTTCTGACCATCCGGGCCGAGGATCCAGTCAACAAACTTCTTCAGATCACCTGTTGGACGGTTGCTAAGATACATGTACAAATAACGCGAAATAGGATAAGTGCCTGCTTTTATGTTTTCGGGAGTCGGTTCGTAGGCGATACTTTTGTCGTCCTTTTTTATCAGGCAGTGTTTAACGCCGGCAGCATAGGCAGCGCCACCATAACCAATCCCGAATTTGTCGTTTTTTACGGCATTTACCACGGCGGCAGTGCCTGGCAGTGTCTGACAATTTGCAGCATAATCGGCTTTTACCACGTTATCTTTGAAAAACACATACGTTCCCGAACTGTTTTCACGGCCGTAGAGTTTGATATTGGCATCCGGTCCGCCAATTTCTTTCCAGTTTTTAATCTTACCTGCAAATATTTTACCCAACTGGTCAACAGTAAGTTCCTTTAAGGTATTGGATTCATGCAAAAACACGGTAATTCCGTCTTTTGCACATGGGATTTCGATACCGTAAGTATTGTATCTTTCTTTCAATTTATCCATTTCGGATTGTTTCAATGGGCGGCTTGAATTACAAATATCTGTTGAGCCATTGATGAGTGCTGAAATACCAGTTCCTGAACCGCCTCCCGTAACCTGGATAGCAACGTCAGGATTGGTTTTCATGTAAACTTCGGCCCATTTCTGGGAGAGAATTACCATGGTATCGGAACCTTTTATTGTAATTTTAGCTGGTGCCGGCATAAATGCCATTCCAAGCAAGGCAATCACAAGTATGCCAAGTGTTACTTTGATGTTTTTGAACTTTTTCATTGTTATTTCTTTTAAAATTTGAATTATTAATTTTCGATTAAAACTTCACCTGCACACGCAGGGTTAATGTATTCTGGTTTACTTTTTCGTTGTAGTAAATGGTTCCTGGTACGCCGTTAACGGTATAATCTGTTTTTACGTTACCCAAGCCGTTTGCATCAACAACTCCTACCTTTTCGTTCATTGGCATTTCGTACCCAAGCATAAATTTAATGTTATCGCTGTAGTAATACGAATAGGCCATCGTTAAGGTACCATAAGGAATATCGGCAGTTCCGCTTGAAAGTTTATTGGAAGTTGTTGTTTTGCTTACAACATTGGTACAAATAACAGGATCCGAACCTGAGTAGGTTTTGTCGCTTGTAATTACATCAGCAACTTTTGCATCATACTTTGCAGTTCCGATTTCATCGGCAGCCAGCTTTGTATTTGGGTTATAGTAATCGTAACGGATAGCAATCTGGTTTTTCTTACCGATATTTTTGTTGAGATAAACATAATATCCCGAGAAATTCCGACTGATAGCAGGTGCATAATTGTTCGACTTGAGTGTGGTGGTGGTTATGGTGAGGGTATCGTTTTTGAGAACAGAAGTTGTTGGTTGGGTAATGTTGCCGGAGCTTACATAATAACCCGGTGTTGAGTTTACCCCAAAAATGTATTCGCCTTTGATGGCCATGCCACCCAGGATATCAAGATAAATCTGCGATTCGACACCAACCCATTGTTTAGGAACGCCTTTATCGATCTTATCAAACGACTGATCGTAAGTGTAATCAGATTTTAAGGCATCTTTACTGTTGGCTTTGATCTGGCCATAATAGCCGTGTGCGCCAACTGACATTCCTCCAAGATTTCCAAACTTAAAGCCATAGGTTACACGACCCATAAAATCTTTATAATTATCAAAATCAGTATTTTGCCCAACTGTACTCGTATTGTCCCATTTTCCTGTTCCATAGTTGTAGCTGAGTGTGTTGAGGGAAACGCCGTCGTTTCCGTTAAACAACGCCAATTGAACTTTAAGCGGAATATTTGGAGGAGCAATTTCCAGTTTGGCGCCAATGGCGCGTTCGTCGGGATAAATGGCACGAATCATTCGCGACCTTTCTGGAACCTCGCGGTTGCTGGAGGAATATTCGACTTCATAGTTTGGCCTGTTGAATTTACCTACCCACAAGGAGAAGGTTTTTAACCATTTGTCGTTTGCAACGGCATAAGCATCTTTAACAGTAATATTTCCAGGAATTAAATCCGGCTGTAAAACAAAGGTAATTCCACTTACAGGCTCATAAGTAAATTTAATTCGTGCCCTGCGTACGCTGAAAACGCTGGAAGGATAAACATTTGTTGCTTCCAGATGCTGGTACTGTGCCTGGATGTAACCAGACAATTTGATTTTGGTAAGCTTTGAAAGATCGCCATCAGATGTTGCAAGTCTTTCTTCGAGGCCAATGAATTTGTCCTTTAAAATTGAGACTTCAGATCCCAGAGAATCTGATTCACTTTGTGCGGATGCTGTTTTATATGAATAAATCATCATAAACAAAAACGCAAATTTAAAGATTTGTAATAGTTTCCTTTTCATGTTTTTAAAATTAAATTAGTGCGGCAAAAGTAGATTGTTGATTTTTAACCAGCATTAAGTCAACATTAAGTCGATGTTAATAAATTGTTAAGTTAATAATACAGTAGGATAAAGAACAGTGATTTTGTTTTGAGTAGTATTTTTTTTTGAAAATGGTAATTACGCATTAATCCCAAAAGATAACCGTATCTTAATATGTGCTTAACATTCACTTAAACCTAATGGATGTCCTTTGCATCAAATTAAATGCAAATCATCTGTTATGGAAAAAATCTATATCTCTAATGAAATAACTCGAAAAGATTCTGTATCCACTGTGCTTTATCTTAAAGAAATTGCCCGTTACAAACTAATAAATGCTGACGAGGAAGTTGAATTAATAATAAAAGTCAGACAAGGAGACGAGACGGCCCGAACCCGGCTGATTTTCTCAAATCTTCGATTTGTTGTTTCGATAGCTAAAAAGTATCAAAACAGGGGTTTTAGCTTAAATGATTTGATTAGCGAAGGAAATTTAGGTTTAATTGAGGCATCAAAGAAGTTTGATGAAACCAGAGGATTCAGGTTTATCACGTATGCTGTGTGGTGGATACGCCAATCAATTTTAAGGTCTATCATCGAAAAGTCCAGAATCATACGGATACCCTCTTCAAGAGTTTGGATGAACTCAAAAATTAATAAAATCAACGCCAAATTTGAGCAGGACCACCACCGGCTTCCCACACATTTCGAAACTGCCTGCAAGCTTTCGGCCGACGAATACGATGTTACTGATGCTATCCTTAGTAATGGCGACAACGTCTCATTTGAAACCCCACTTCATTCTGGAGGTGAAACTATTTTATTTGATGTAATCGAGGACAAGAATGCAACTCATCCTGACCATGAATTGATCGATGAATCGCTCAAAGTTGATATAAAACGTTCGTTCCGGCATATTCCACACAAAGAAGCCAGGGTACTTGAGATGTATTACGGATTAAACGATAGCAATGATTACTCCGTTTCGTCGATAAGTAAAATATTAAAAATTTCGGAAGAAAGGGTCAGGCAACTCAAAGAACTCGGACTTAAAAGACTTCGCCAAAAACCACACGAGCAAAGCTTAGCAAAATATTTATCATAACATACAGTTGATAATAAATCAAAAAGGCTGTTCCAAATATTGAGGAACAGCCTTTTTTTAATGTAAAACATAGTATTAAGCCTGACTACTTTTTATAGAATTTTTGAGTAACAACCTCGCCATCTGAAGTGAGGCGAACGATAATTATACCACGCAGATTGCCGGTATTAACAATTTGTTTATCCAACAGGTTGAATGACCCCTGATGAAGTTTTCTGCCCGTTACATCAAATATTTCCAATGTAAAAAACCGGGCTTGTTGTTGCAGATTATTGATGATTAAATCATTACCGGACAATTGCATATTGATGTTATCGCGCTTTTGCAGTTCATCAATTCCTACAGGCGAAAAAAACAGGTTGAAACGATAAGGCTCATCACCGGTGGTTGCACTAAATGAATAGGTGAAGTCCTGCACATCTGTCCGCATATCAAATTCATCATCCGGAAAGATGGCTTCCACGCCTAAATCCTGAAGGACGAAGGGAGTACTTGGGCCGAAAGTTTCGGAATTCTTAAGACGTAGATAATAAATGCCATCGGTAGCTGGCTCAAAACCAATAGCCACCGAAGGAATGGCTTCCCCTGAAAATGACCTTACATCAATGCACATCTTTTCGGCGTTTTCGCCTTCAGGCATCGAATACGCCAAAGTAGTTCCGTCGTTGCCGGGCAATTTGTAGGCATCAAATTCAGGATCAAAACCATGGGTAGCTTCCGGTTTCAGATGATAAAAAATCACATCCTCCACAACTCCTGGAATACCGCCTTCAAGCTTTCCAAATTCGATGGTAAGCAGGTTTTCCAAATCGCGGGTTTCTTTATAAAAAGGCTGATTGCTGTGAAGGCGCGAATTATTGGGAATTGTTATTTGAGGATTTTCACCTGTAGCTTTCACAAAAAATCCCTGCATGGCTGGCAAAATCCCATCGCTGAGTTCGCCCAAAAAACCGTTCCAGACCTGATAGCGCGATTTATTCCAAACATAAATAGCTTTACCTACGTTTTGGAATTCCCAATCTCCCATCAACCATTCCATAGCCGAAGGATAAGGATTACAAACCAGGTTAAGTCCGGATGTTTCAATATTTCCGGTGTTTACATTCGAAAGACTAACTGTAATATTTCCCTGATGAAGATTGTTTCCTTCAAAAACGGCAATTGTATTTCCGGCGAAGTCAACTTTATAACCTTTGGCGTTTTCCATCAGCGAACCTGCGGCCAGGGGACCAAAAGAGGCCGAAGTTTCGTCCCATGAACTTACCGGGGCTGTATTAAAAACATTGGTGGTTCCGTTTGCAAGAGGAGCGCCGGTTAAATGGGAGCCTGCCGACATAAATTGTTCGATGGCGTAGTTGCCTGCTCCCAAAACAACTTTATCAACGATAACAGAACCGCTCCCGGTTTCGTTTGAACCCACCTGAAGCAGACCATTATTTATTAAAGTGTCGGCAACGGTGAGCGAGTTGAGCGGCATAATTTTAACAGTTGCACCATCCAAAATTTCCATTTTTCGTGAGGTAGCCACAGCATTTTGAACCGTTACAGTGCCTGATTGGATAACTGCCACCGATTCGATAGTAGGAATTCCTGCTGACCAGTTGTTTAAAGTATTCCAGTCGCCGTTACCATTCCAGTTGGTTGTATTTTGGTTTGGAGCCGGAATAACCATCCCATCAAAATAATCAACCTGCAAAGTGATAAAATTAAAGGTTGGGTCGAGATGAACAAAAAGGCTGGTTGTTTTGTCAAATTCGAGTGTACTTTCGCCTCCGTTGTAAGTAAAAACTATATCGAAAAGCTTTGCTCCATCAGGAACCGAAACATTGTTGACAAAAGTGGGTTCGGCCCAGTTGCATGAAAAGCGGTTAAGTGTCGCGCCTGGATTTGAAAAAAACCATTCCTGTTTTGGCATCAGACTATTTACGCTAATAACACTGTCGAAAGTGAGTGCGCTGTTATCAAAATCAATGTAAAATTCGATGGCCACAACGGTCGATGTGTCAGTATTAAAACCTGATACCAAAACAGGCACACTGATTTGTGAACCAACTTCAGCGTTGATGACCGAAGGAACAATCTCCACCTTCTTTTGAGCTAACAATGCCGGCATACTGCCCAACATAAAAAATAATACTATCAGATATTTCATGTTTAAAAGTAAATTAAAATATTTGTCGAATTAGTAAATAAGAACTTTCCTTACAGTTTCCTCATGTTTATTGGTAACCCGGACAATAAAAATCCCGGTTTTATTTACAGGAATATAATGTTCGCCTGTACCTTCAAGCACAGCGCTTACAATGTTTTGGCCCATTAAATTTGTAACAGTGAGCATGCCTTCGATATTCCGTATTACGAGCATTTTGTTGCCAGTAGCCAGGAAGTAATTTTCCTGTTTTTGCTCTTCAAGGCCAACATTAATCTGAACAAAACCATCGGCAAAATCAACCGGAAGCGAAACAAAATTTACTCCATCAATATGTACAAAAACGCTGGCAGCCGAATCAAAATCAATTGTCGTCTGGCCGTTGGCACATAAAAATTTAAGGTCGAAAAGCACGGTCCCTGTTGGGATGTTTACATTTTGAAGGGTAGGTTCGGCCCAGTTACAGGCAAACCTGTTTAGTGAAGGAGCGGGGTTTGAATAAAACCATTGCGAAACAGGCATGAGGGCCGAAAAATTAGTTGCGCCGGTGTAAGATAAAACGCTGTTGTCGAAATCAATATAAAACTCGATGGCGCCTAACGAAGTGGCTTCGGTGTCGAATTCCGAAACCAACACCGAAACAGTGATTTCCTGGCCCGTTAACCCCGGAATGATCTCCGGTGAAATTTCGATTTTTTGCGCCATAGCGCTAAAAACGAAGAGGGCAATAACAATTATCAAAAGTGACTTTTTCATTTTAAATATTTTATTTAGGTAAATACAAGTTTATTTAATGAAGATTTTGCCAGAGAATATCCGCTGGTTTTTGTCGGTAACGTTGATGAGATAAATTCCCTGCTGCGAAATTCCGATTTCGTTTATCCCGCCTGATAATTCCTTAAATGCCACCAACTGCCCGGCCATATTAAATACACGGGCTATGCCGCCAGTATTTTCCAGGTAAATTATGCGGTTTAAAACCCTGACGCTTACATTTCCGGCATCGGGAGTTTCGATATTGTCGGGAAGTACAATTACGTAACCATCGCTGAATTCGACAGGTAACTCGATTAAATTCGCTTCCTGGTCGAGATGGACAAACACATTGGCTGGCGAATCAAAAGCGAGGGCAGTTTCGTTTGCAAGGCAAAGAAATTTTATTTCAAAAACGGTTGTACTGTCGGGGATGGACAAATTTTGAAGTGTTGGCTCCACCCAGTTGCAGGCAAAACGGTTCGAATCGGGCAGCATCACGTTATAAATCCATTGGGCCTGGGGCACTAAAGGATTAAAATTGGTAACACCCTGGTATTGGAGGACGGTTTTATCAAAATCAATATAAAACTCGGCAGCGGTAATTGTTGTGGTGTCGTTGTTAAAGCCAAAAAATACCACCGGAACATTGATTATATTTCCTGATACTTCCGAAATTGTGGAAGGAATAATTTTTACCTTGCAATTTGCCGGAATGATAATTTCGGTGATTTCGGCGGTTGCATTAGCAAAATTGGATGTGAGCTGAGTTTGCCCTGTTCCTTGCTGATGGGTAAAAACACAACTGGCCGAATCAAATTCGATTGGACTTATCCCGCTTTGCAAACCTTCAAATACCAGTTCAAAAAGCGCAGTATTATTGGGGATCGCAAGATTATTTCCCGATGGACTTTCCCAAACACACAGCATCCTACTTTGAGCCGGCTGAAAAGTTATCGTCCATTCTTCCTGCGGCAGCAAAGGGCTAAAAGCTGTGGCCGACAGGTAACCAATAATCTCATCATCAAAATCAAGGGCAAGTTCAATTTTTGTAAGTGAAGAGGTGTTTTCGCCAAAGCCTGAAATTTGCAACGGAACATTGAAAGACAAACCGGGATGCGAAGTAAAATAATCCGGAACAATGGCAACAAGACCGGGAGGTGGAGCTGGCAGTTGCTCAACAACAACCAACGCATCAGCAAAATTTGAAGTTGTTTGTTGGCTGGTCCCGTTTATCTGATGCGTAAAATCGCACAATAAAGAGTCGAAGTGAAGCAAGCTTTCGCCGATGGCAGCAGATTTAAAAACCAGTTCAAAAAGTGTTGTATTATCAGGAATCGAAACGTTTTGGGAGGTTGGCTTGTCCCAGGTGCAAACTATACGGCTCTCATTGCTTTGATAATTAATTACCCATTCGCCAACAGGCAAAAGCGGATTGAAATTTATGGCCGTTTGATAATTTAAAACAGTATTATCAAACTCAAGCACCAATTCCATATCCGAAAGTGAGCTGTTTTCCTGTCCAAATCCTGAAACTACAAAAGGGACAGCAATTAAAGAGTCGGGGTTGGTGATAAAGGTTTCGGGAACAATCTTTACAAAGCCAGGTAGAGGAAGCGGGATTTCGATAACTTCAACCATTGCACCATTAAAATTTGCGGCTATTTGTTGTTGTGAACCAATTAATTGATGCATAAAAACGCATCCAGCCGAATCGAATTCGATGGCGCAATTACCTAAAGCTGTTGCCTTAAAAACCAGTTCAAAAATGGTGGTGTTGCTGGTAATGGCAACATTTCCGGAATTAGGTTCGTGCCAATCGCAAATGAGTTGGTTTTGCCCCTGAACGTAAGTTATCGTCCATTGTTCGGCAGGCAAAATATTTCCAAAAGCTGTTGCTGTCTCGAAGTTCAGGATGTTTTCATCAAATCCTACAACCAACTGCATGTCCGACAACGACGAATTTTCCTGGTCAAAGCCAGAAACTACAACAGGCACGTAAATCAAAGTATCGGGATTTGTTACAAAATAATCGGGGATAATATTAACGAGTCCCGGCAAGGGAACCGTCCAATCGTAAATCTGTACCTGCGCCACATTATAATTTGCCTCAAAAGGAATCGAATAACCCATAAACTGGTGCTGATAAGATGATGCGAGCGAATCGAAACCCAGGGTTGTGTTCCCGACTTCGAGGGCTTTAAATGAAATATCGAAGAGTTTCGTATCATCAGGAATCACCAGGTTTTGACCTGCCAGCTCGTTCCAGGCAAAGGTGAGGCTGCTTAATGCCGCATTGTAGCTGATGTTCCATTCATCGGCAGGTACCAGGTCGTTAAATGCCGATACCTCCAAATATTCAAGCATCAGGTTATCAAAATCAACATTGATTGTAAAATTGGAAAGGGATGAATTATCGGTTCCAAATCCCGACATAAAAACCGGCGCCGAAATTACGGAGTCGTTGTAGGTAACAAATAATCCGGGCACAAAATCAATATTTCCGGGCGGTGGATCGGGAATGGCGAAAACTTCAATTTCTGCATTTCCAAAATCTGATAAAATAGCTTTGGGTTGCCCGTTGTGGCGATGTACAAAACTGCAGGCTGCCGAATCGAAGGTGAGGACGGTTGTTCCGGCATCAGCACCTTCAAACACAAGTTCAAAAAGGGTGCTGTTATCAGGAATAATAATGTTTTCGTTAAGCGGGTTATTCCAGGTGCAGACCAAATTATTCTGGCCGGCCTGGTAAGTAATTGTCCATTCATCAGCAGGCAAAAGGCTGTTAAAATTACCGGCTGATATAAAATTGATAAGCTCGTTGTTAAAATCCATTTTGAGGTTTACCGATGAAAGCGATGAGTTGCCGCTCCCAAAACCCGAAGCTAAAACGGGTACGTTAAAAGCCGTGTCGGGAAAAGAAATGTAATTATCGGGAATTATCTCAACCATGCCAGGCGATGGAGGTACAAATCCGGCATAATTGATGGCGCCGTCAACAAAATTTATTGTCGAATTAGGAATTTGCTGGAAGGCGGCATTTACCAGCACACATTCGGTTTCCGAAACGTTTAAAATGCTGTTTACCGGTTTTTTGTAGTAAAAAACGATGTCGAATAATTTGGTGCCATCGGGAATACTTATCGGCAAAAGTTGTGGATGTACCCAGTTGCTGCCAAACTTAGTCCCGTTCGATCCAAAAATCCATTGTGATGCCGGGGTGCCGGAATAAAAATTTGTTGCATTTACATAATCAACCTGGGTGTTGTTGTAGTAAACATAAAACTCCAGTGCTGTAACTGGTATGCCGCCAGTAGCAGCATTAAGTCCGGAAACATAAAATGGAACCGTAACCTGGGTTAAAGTATCGGCACTCGAAACCGTTGCAAGATTAACGGTAATATTTTGGGACTGAAGGACCGCGCTCCAAATCAGCGCAATAATGATGAAAATCGTTTTATTCATTTATGTAAGAGTTAAACTTAAAATATCTATTCAAAAGAGTTTGGCCGTTTTTGGCGGCCACCCTCTTATCGAATAGAAAACAAATCTGATTATGCAACTAATCGTTATTTTATGAAATCAATCCTGTATTAATGTTTCAATATTTTTAAAAACTGTAATTCCATTCACCATAAAGGTGCCGGCAGAAGTACCCTGGCTGTTATCAAAATCCAATTCAAGTTCATCTGCCTCAGCATTTGAATGCCTGTAAATTCTGATTTTGATTTGTTCATTAGCCAAAAAGCCATCTTTTTGGGGTGTGGTTGGGTCATCGCCAAACACAACTAAAACATGATTTTTGCCTGATTTTTCAAATTCGGTAATACCACAACAAATTCCATCACTGGTAAATCCGCCCAATACATCGCCCGGTTGTAGCGAAGGGAACGAATTTTTGGTGAAGAAAATAAACTGTTGTTTTGAAGTTGGTGCAACAACATTCCAGGGTGTAATGGGTGCTGAATTATTTACTGTTGCTGTGTTCTTTTGACCAAACATGCAATCAGGGAAATTAAGCGAACAAGGTTCGGTAACTTTTACCATGTAAGCTTTCCCTCTTTGTAAAACCGGCAGGGTGTTAATCTCAAAAGATGGGGCGTACACATGCGTACCGGCAATTTCGTAAACAATAATCAATTTACCATCAGCCAATAGATTACTGAAAAGTGCTTCGGTGTTTACATCACAACTGCTGATAACCGGAAGGTAATTCCAGCCTTGTGCAAACTGGATGGTGTCGTTGGAATCTTTAAAACCGTAAATATCCAACTGTGTTTCCTGCAAAACTTTGATGGTGTAGCCATCATGCGTTTCCCAGTTTCCGATGGTGTTAATGTTGAACTGGGGCCAGAAAACCTGGCTGAAATGCTGCAAAATTACCAGATTGTTGGTTGCCAGATCCTGTGCAAACAAGCTGTCGGGATTTGCAATGTGAGGAATAACCATACTCGAAATCCCACTCCAACCGGCAGGAATTGTGATGCTTTGAAGTTCGGTTCCCATCGGAAAACCACCGCCGCCTCCCGGATTTGGAGGTTCGGGAATAGTGTCGCCACCACCAATTTGCTGTGAGCCATTTCCACCACCTGGATTTGGAGGTTCAGGCAAAAGGTTTCCCGAACCGCCAATTTGTTGAGAGCCACTTCCACCACCCGGATTTGGGGGCGAAGGTACCGTACTGTTGCCACCGATTTGCTGAACGCCAACTCCGCCGCCTGCTCCGGGTGGAGGAGGGACTATTGCTCCTTCTAACGACCTGGCAGCATTTCCACCCGTATTAGTGGTGTCGTGCACCTGTGCTTTAGCAGGAACAGTTATGGTGATGGCAAAGGCAAATACGGCTATCAAAATGAATATGTAATTGTATTTTCGTTTCATACCGACATCATTTTTACTCGCTGTTTAATTCAATATTTTAAATAAACCAGTTCATGCCTGTTGAGATAACAAACATGAACTGGTATTCTACTTTTAGCAAAAATTGCTATAAGATGATAATGAACTTGTAATCAAAATGTAACCTATCTTAAATAAACCTTTTCTACTAAAGAGCCATCGCTGCCATTCATCACTTTTACTACGTACATTCCACCTTTTGAAAGATGAATTGTGTTGATCGTATTACCCAGCAGGGATGCGCGTTTTACTTCCTGGCCTCCCAGACTATAAATTACAGCAGTTCCGCTTGCATTTTTTATGAAGATGGTTTTTTCCATTGAATAAATCTCGGGGGTTTGCATGTTATTTTCTCCAATAACAGTAATATTTCTATTAAAATAAACTGTAAAACGGGAAGTGTTTAAACCCTCCCCACTTTGAAAGCTGTAAACCGGATTTTCGATCAGATTGACAAATACTCCGGTTTGGTTATCATAAAGTTCGATGGTGTTAACCTGGCCTGTAGCAAAGCTTGCCAATTCGGAAGCTTCGATAGTAAAGGTGCCGCTATTTCCGGTTTTAAAACCCAGATTTACCGAAACCTCATCCCAGATTGTGGTGGTTGGTGCCTTTAAGGCATCAATGGTTTGATAGGTTGAAGTTATAGTAAATAATTGTGGAACATTATTATTAAAACCAAAGAGTTTATAGGCATCCAGATTGGCATCAAAACCTGCTGTTGCATCAGCATCGAAACGAATCAGCGTTTCGTCGGAATAACTATTGTTGCTGATTTTTAGCCGGAGCGCATTTACAACTTCGCGGTTTCCTTTATAATATTGCTGGCTGCTATGCACCTGGGCAGTTTTTGGTATCGAAAGCGCTGCACCTGCCAAAGTGGCTTTTACAAAGAAACCCTGCATGGCAGGTATAAATTGGCTTGCCGTAGCTGGAACACCGTAACCCCCGTTGTAAGTCTGATAATTTGTTCCATCATAAAAGTAAATTCCACCTTCGAGGTTGGTTTTTGCCCAATCTGCGTTTTCCCAATCAAGAGCCGATGTATATGGATTACCTACCAGGTTCCAGCCATCATCACCACCCTTATTTTCGGTGTAGCTGATTGCCGGTGAATAGCTGGCGTTGTTGTGAAATGATCCGTGAAGTTCAACCAATTCGTCAGCTTCATAATTAAGTGCATAACCTTTTGCAGCTTCGATAGGTGTAGTAAGCTGATAGAGGTTTTCCCACGATTTTGTTGGCTCGTAATATTTGTAAAAATAGCCGGCATTCGCAGGATTATAAAGCATATTGAGTGTAACACCCGAAACGGCTGTAGAGATAAAGTGGTTTTGTCCGCCTGAAAGCCATCTTTGGATATAGGTCTGGCCTGCAACGGAAACAACACCATTGTTAATCATCGAACCTGAAGGTGTATCATTAGCAGTTGAAAGTAAAGAAAGATCGCTTGCCACAGTAAGGTTACCAGAATTCTGAACGGTGAGGGCTGCACCAGCATTTACAGTTAATTTTGAAGCAAAGGCAGCAGCATCAATAGTAACTAAACCACTTGCGATTGTAGCAACAGTAGTTTCGCCTGGAACGCCATTACTCCAAAGGTTTGCCTGGCTCCAGTTACCAGTGCCATTAAAAACGCTGGCTGATGGTGAACTTGGGTTAACACTTCCATTGAGAGCGATAGTAGAAATAGCCTGCGAACTGCCATCAACAAGCAACGAAAGCAACCAGTTGAGTTCGGTTACATCGCCTGAATAGGTAGCTTGAATTTCGAACATTACAGTGCCATCAGGAAGTGGAACAGAGGTAAGGTCGGAGGCAACCCAGTTAAGGTAAATCACCGAACCGGCTGTGTTAGTAATCCATTCGTACTCCGGAAGCTCGGTATTGAAGTTTACAAATGCTATGTTCTCGAGTACATTAGCATCAAAACCAATGTTGAACTCTGCGGCTAATATTGGTGTGCCCGAAACTCCTGAACTGGCTCCGGAAATTGTAACCGGAATATTTACCACACTACCTGCAGATGCAGTTACATCAGCAATTTTAACAGTAATTCCTGGCTCAACATAAGGAGTTACACTTCCGTTGACAGGATTTACCGAAATGGCCTGTGAACTGCCATTCACAAGTAAACTGAGCAACCAGTTGAGATTTGTAGAACCTTCGAGGTAAGTACATTGTATTTCGAACAAAACAGTATTTCCAGTTACAGTAACAGGAACCAGGCTTGATGAAACCCAGTTTAGATACATCACCGAATCAACAGTGTTTGTAATCCATTCGTAACCTGGAAAATTGGTATGGAAGTTTACAAAAGAAACTGTACCACTATTGAGAACATTGGTGTTGAAGCCGATGTTAAATTCGGCGGCAAGTATGGGCGTAGCTGAAGAAACAGTTACCGGAATGGTTACCGTTTCACCCGGACTGGCTGTAACCTGTCCGATGGATAAAGTTGCAGTTTGCGCAAAAGTACCTGCCGCAAAAAGCAAAACTATGGTTAATATCGAAATTATCTTTTTCATATCGTTTACTTATTTAATCTTCATTAAAAAGCTGCTGTTATTCATTCATTTGAATAGTTTCGCTCAAAGGAACGATTTGGAAAGGCTCGGGCTGTGCCGGATTAAAGCTGCCGTCAACGTCGCCACCGCAAAGTGATTTTACGTTTTGTGTAACACTTGCTCCCGAAATGTTTACTGTTGGATTTTCGAAAACATAGTTTGTGATAATCCATGCTGCCGGATTTAAACCAGCAATCTTCTGACGAAGCGTTACATAATCAATAATGTTGGTAGTGGCCGAAACATCAACATTGGCAGCTTTTGATTGAAGTGCGGTAAATGTTAGCTGGCCAACAAGGAACTGACGGATTTTTAAACCATCAATAATATTAACACCACCCCATAGATTTGAACCACCATCAGGTTTAACTACATAAATTCCGTCCATAACTTTGATTGAGTATGCACCAGTTGCATTTGTTGTGGCTGAATTTACAAGTTCACCGCTTTGGCTGTAAAGCTTTACATTTACATTCGAGAGTGGTGTACCAGCAGTATTGTTGTAAGATACAACTCCCGAAACAGCTTGTGTCCATCCAGAATTGAAAAGAACAGGTGAATTTGCCATTGGCAGGAAGTTAGGATTGGTAAGGTTGAAAGGATCAGTAATCATGAGGTCGCCGTTGGCGGCAAAAACTTTGTTTTCGCGGGTTGCATTCATGAAATATGTATCTTCGAAAGTACTGGCAAAATTTGCAGTCATACCAGCAAGGATGGTGTTTTCGATTTGAAGCACATTGTTGGTGGCATTGGTTTGAGCAGCAGTACCATCAATAAATAAACCTGTGGGGAAACCTGCAAAGATTGAGTTATAAACAGAGGTTTCGGTATTTCTGCGAAGGTGCATCGAGCGTTTGTAATTGCTGTTAATGGTGGTAGAAGGTGTTGCAAGTGGTCCGAAAACACTGACATTCGAAAATATCGGGTGGGTTTTTGGTGTATTTGTTGAACCTGCTCCATCATTGTCCGACTCAAAAGAGTTAGAGCCAGAAACATCGGCACTGGCAGGGTCACGCAAAGAAACTGCGTATTGAACCATTCCCTGGAAACCAAAATCCGTGTCAAAATCATCGTCCCAACCGCGCAAAGCGATCAGGTGTTTTGCGTTTACACGGCCGCCAAACCATTCAAAAGAATCGTCGCCGCTATATGAAACCTGCACATAATCAATTAAAGTTCCACTACCTACGCCGCCCATGGTTAAACCGTTAATTTCATTATTTGGAGCAAAAGCGATACCCGGAAATTCGATTCTTACATATTTTAAACTACCTGAGATGTCTGCATTATCAGTGCCGCCATAAGTTGAGCCAACGCCCCCTTCGATAGTAGAAGTACCGCCAGCAACATTAATCTGAGCTTTACCAAGAATTATTACGCCTCCCCAATCGCCGTAACTACGCGAACCAGCAGCCTGATTTGAAGTGAAAACGATAGGCTCGTTTGCAGTGCCAATGGCTATGAGTTTTGCACCTTGTTCGATGATGAGTGCTCCTTTGTTGTTTAAGTCGCCGCGGATTATTGTTCCCGGGTCAATGGTAAGTGTTGCGCCTGATTTTACATAAATCCAACCATCCAATTTGTAAACTGATTTTGCAGGGAGAAAATCAGGATTGGTGAGGTTATAAGGATCGGTAAACGAAAGATCGGTGTTATTTGTAAAAAGTTGATTATGGCGGGAAGGAGCATTGAAATAGGATTCCTCGAAGGTACTTGCAAAGTTAGGTGACATACCGGCAAGAAAAGTATTTTCAATTTGAAGGGTGTTAGCGGTAGCATTAGCCTGAGCAGCAGTCCCATCAATAAATAGCCCGGTTAACCATGCTGTAAAAACCGAATTGTAAATCGAACATTCGGTGTTTCTACGAAGGTGCATTCCCCTTTTGTAATTGGAGTTAACCGCAGTTCCTGAAGTAACCTTTGGTCCGAAAATACTCATGTTTGAAAAAATAGGATGCGTTTTCGGGGTATTGGCCGAACCGGCACCATCATTATCAGATTCAAAAGAGTTTGAACCGGAAACGTCGGCGACATCAGGATCGCGCAAAGAAACGCCAAACTGAATCTTTCCACGGAAACCAAAATCGGTATCAAAATCATCGTCCCAACCGCGATAAGCGATTAAGTGCTTTGCATTTACTGCGCCGCCAAACCATTCAAAAGAATCGTCGCCGCTGTATGAAACCTGAACGTAGTCAATCGTGGTAGCGCTTCCCACCCCACCCATTGTTAAACCATTGATTTCGTTGTTTGGTGCAAAAGCAATACCCGGGAATTCGATACGAACATATTTCATAGTTCCTGAATTATCAGCATCATTTGTTCCACCATAAGTTGAACCTACACCACCTTCGATGGCTGCACTACCACCGGCTACATTAATTACTGCATTTCCAAGAATGATAACGCCGCCCCAATCACCATAATCGCGCGAACCGGCAGCTTCGTTTGATGTAAAAACGATGGGTTCGTCCTGTGTTCCAATTGCTAAAAGTTGAGCGCCTTTTTCGATGATGAGCGCTCCCTGGTTATTCTTGCTTCCGCGAATAACAGTACCGGCTTCGATAGTTAAGGTGGCGCCTGATTTTACATAAACCCAACCGTTCAGCAAATAAACATTGCCAGCCGTCCAGGTGGTGTTTGCAGAAATGTTGCCTGCATTGATGGTAACAGTAGTTGAAGGGTAAACTGTAGTTTGTGGGTCAAAATTTGCCCAGCCTTCGGTCCAGTTAATGGTTCCAAAAGCACCTACATAATTAACCTGTTCAAAAAATGAATTTTGCAGATTGCTGTTAGTAAAAGCTGCAGCACCAATTACCGGAGATCCGGATGGTTTCCAATGGGCATCAGTTGTAATGTTGCCAGCGGCAATAGTAACTGTTGTTGCCGGATAAACAGTGCTTTGCGGGTCAAAATTTGCCCAGCCGTTTGTCCAGTCGGTGGTTCCAAAAGCTCCACTGTACGATACCTTATCAAAAAAGGGATCAGTAATTGAATTTTGCGTTTTGCCATAAAAATTTAAGGCAACAATCGCAACAAAAAGTAATACGATCTTTTTCATTGTAAAATTTGTTTGTTTTAAATTATTAATTAATTATTTCATTAAAAGCACATTTAAAATATGGTCAAATCTATCGCCCGAATATTAACTTACCTTTAACTGGAAGTTAAATAGAAGTTAATTTTCATGCTGATAAAATCCTTTGATATTTACTAAAATTTGTAGTTTATGCCCAGCATGTATGATGTGCCGCTCCTAAATTCCTTGATAATTTGTTCGCGTTGGGCAACATTTCCATCGGGCTGTTCAAACTCCACGGTTTGTCTGAATTGGACAGGTTGGTTCAAAATATCTTTGATGCCACCCTTAATTTCCAAATGTTCGCCTAATCCTTTCGAAAAAGTCAGATCCAGCAGGTTACGCGGGCTTTCATATATATTCGGGATTGTTGGCGTACCAACGATGGCGATTCGTTCGCCAATAACATTGTACAAAATGCTTACCCCGAGGTTTGATTTTTCGTTTTGGTAATACAATCCGGCATTAACAATGAAAGGTGATTGGCCGAACATTGGCCTGTTTTTATCGCGCAGATAGTCGTCATCAGAAGTTACCTGGCTTTTAATTACAGCCACATTGAGTAATACGGTTAAATCTTTAAAATACCTTAGAAAATTGGCTTTGTCCTGCCATTTATTGAAAGATTTTCTGATGTCCATTTCGGCGCCAAGACTATAGGCCTCAACAGCATTTGAATACACAAAGTCCCATCCATTGCTTGCTGGGAAAAGGTTCATTTCGATGGGGTTTTTAAATTTCTTATAAAAACCGCCGAGGGTTATCATTTCGGTTGGTGTGGGATACCATTCGTATCTAAGGTCGAAGTTATCAATGTAAGCGTTTTTTAATGAGTCGTTTCCATAAACAGTTGCCGAAAGTTGGAAATCATAAAACCCATAAGGTGCAATTTCACGGAATTCGGTGCGGTTGATGCTCCCGCCATAGGCAAGGCGCAGGAGGTTTTTATCATTAAAATTGTAGGTGATATTTACTGAAGGGAAAATGTTAAGTGTGTCTCTTACCGTGTTTGCCCTTTTTTCGGGAACAGTGTCGGTGGCAAACTCAGTGAGCCACTCAAGTTCTTGTTTCATTTTTTCAAGCCTCAACCCGGCGTAAACTGAGAGTTTTCCGGTTACAGGAAGGTTAAGTCCGGCATAAGCAGCAAGGATGTTATTTTGGGCGGTGTAAAGATATTTTGGATTTGACTCTTCCTGTACTTTTACGCCGGCTGAAGGTAAAGAATCGCTTGAATTATAAAACCTGAAATTAACATCATTATAAACACTATCAACCGGTTGATATAAAATGGTTTGATCGAACTGGCTTGTTGTGCCTGCACGCAACATACCGAAAGTGCGGATTTTGAAATCCCTGTTTTTGTTTTCGTAATAAAATCCTGTTTTAAGGTCGGGTTGGAAATTTCCCAGAAATAATTTAGTGGTGTAGTTTGCACCAACAGTAGCAATGTTTTCATCCAAATTAAAAAACAACCGGCCATTGGATTCCGTGTTTGCCGATGAAGTATAATCGAGCTGAAAAGGTGCGTAGGTTGAATCGTTGATGTAGCCGGCATATCTGTAAATTCGCCTTATGTCGGGTTGTTCTTTATTAGCAAAAGCATAGCCTATAGTCCAGTCCAATTTAGAAAAATCGTTGCCGATGGTGTGTTTCCCGCCCAATTGCCCCGAGTAAACGGTGCGGCTTTCATATGCAAGCTCATCCCATTCGATTTTATTATGATTTCGGTAATAGTCGATCCCTGTGCGGTTAGTTGTCTGGGTTTTGCCGTATTGGTTAAAGACATTCCGGAATTCGATGCTGTTTTTGCCAAACGAAAATGACCAGTTGCACAAAGCTCCAAGATGAACTTTGCTGGCGTATTGATTGTCGTAGTATTGATAAACGTAAACGCTAGTATCAACTACGGTATCGTAAACCTCGTAGCTTGCGCGGTAAATACGGTCGAAATCGTTGGAATTTTCATAATGAAGTGTAGTGATGTTACCAACAGTTAGTTTATTATTTTTTGATGTAAACTTGCCTGCATATTCGATGTTAAATTTGTAATCGGGAGAGGCAGTTTTTTTATCGGCAGTTGAGATTTTATTAAATGACTTTCCCCAGTCGGTTTGCATTTGCCGTGCCTGGTTACGCTCTTCTTCGCTAAGGTCGCCGTTGTTAACCATCCCCTGAACATCCCTGTAATCTTCGATACCGGGTACAATATCCGGAACAGCGCGTGTGCCATCATCAAAACCAAGCCAGTCGAGTTTACCGCCTTTGTATTTGTAAAAATCCTGGAAGGTAGTTCCATCTGTGTATCTTGTTGATGCACCAACAGCTAAGCTATTGGTTTCGGGATAGTTTTTGGTGAAAACCTGGATTGCTGCTCCCGCAAAATCAGCCGGAAGTTCGGGTGCTGGGGTTTTGTAAACCAAAATCCTGTCAATCATTGAACTTGGGATGATGTCGAAAGAAAAAGCCCGCTGGTCGGATTCCACCGAAGGTGCCACCGAATTATTCAGCCAGACTGTGTTGTAGCGTTCTATCAATCCGCGCACCACCACAAAACGGTCGTCAACAATGGTAACGCCCGGTATTCGCCGCAAAACTTCGGATGCGTTTTTGTCCTGCGACTTTGAAATCTGCTGGCGTGAAATTCCGGAAACAGTTACGCTGCTGTTCTTGATGGCACTTATCATCGAAATTTCACTGTTCGTAGTGCGACGTTCGACAATGGTTACACCTGAAAGCAACAAGGACTGCTCTTCGAGTTTGATGTTAAGTTTGGTAATCCCATCGGCCTTGAGACTAACGTTGGTTATTGTGTCGGTTTTGTACGAAATGAACGACACAACAACATCAACAGTTCCCGGTTTCAGGTTTTTAATTTCGTAATAACCATCCAGATCGGTTGAAGATCCGATAATTGTTCCAGCTAAGACCACGTTTGCCCCAATGATGGTTTCGTTGGTTTTGGCATCAGTTACTGTACCAATGATAGAACCAGTTTGTGCCTGAATTGGTTGAAAAAATCCGCAGGCCAGTATTATCAGCCAAATTGAGTAAATTAACTTCATAAACATTTAATTTGATTGACAAACCTATCCGTCTAAAATTAAGATGAGGTTAATTCAATGTTAATAAAAGATTAATAAAAAAAGGCCATCCGTTTCCGGACAGCCTTTTAAACTTAATTTAAACCTTAACACTAACTTATTTTACAATCACCTTTTGCGACCAGTTATTGGAACGGCTGTTAGCCTTTACAAAATAGATTCCTTTGGGTGATGTGCTGAGATCAATCTTAAATTCGATTCCCTGAATTTCGGAGTTCATCGAATTTTGCCGAATGAGTTGGCCCTGGGCATTAAATACTTCAAGCTTGATTATTTCGTCAAAACCTTTAACCATAACATTAAATGTTCCGGTATTTGGGTTTGGATAAACACTAAAGCTTCCGACAGCAGTAATCGTATTAACCGAAGTTGCCTGGAATTTAACAATCATCGAAGCGCCATTTTCGGCAAATAAACCAGCATTTGGCAGGTTGTTGCTAAATTCAGGATTAAGGTCGAAAATTTCTTCGGTCGAAGGGCGGTACAACTTAAAGTTCATGGTTTCACCATTCAGGAATCCTTCGGTTGTTTCGGTGGTTACATCGTCGCCAACAGCCATGATGCAGGTATTTTTACCATTTTTCTCAACCAAAACCTGTCCGGCAAAAGTGTTGTTATCTTTAAAAATTGTGATAACATCCCCTTGTTCGAAATCATTCATCGTTTCGTTTAAAATTGCGATAAGATGATAGTTTCCGGTGAGCTCGGTTTTAAATGGTGAAGTTGAAATCTGTTGGTACAAATTCACATTTTTTTGGAGTGGTGATGATTTGAATCCTGAGAAATCAACACTTGCAGGAGCACTCAAACTTACGATATAGCCATTGCCCGGAACAAGTTGGCCGAGGGTAAATAATCCACCGTCAGGCCAATAAATTGCACCATTTTCGATATCAAAAGCAAAAATCAACTGATTTGCAATTTGAGAAAAAACAGCATCAGCAGCTACAGGGTGTGTTGATGGCACCGGTAAATAATTCACACCTTTTACCAGATCAACAACTTTGTTTTCGGTTCTTATGCCTTTTAAGATAAAGTTATCGCCAACATTCATTTTTATTTTATACCCAAATTGGCTGCTCCATCCACTTGTAAAGGTGTTTATGTTTTGCGAAGGCCAGTAAAAACCATTCCTCGAAATCATAATTTCAAGATTGCCAGAGGTTGTAACTTTTTTAAGAACCTCTTTTATGTCATTATTATCAGGCTCGATGTATCCTGAAATGATGCTCCAGCCTTTTGGTGTATTTATGTTTTGCTGGTTCAGGTTCAGGATGCGGGCATTTCCACCTTCGGGATAACCGGCAGCAGTAATTACAGCAGCTTTGGAGCTTGTAATATAATTGTAGAGCGCCTGCTGATAAGTTACACCGAGTGTGGTAAAACCGAGATTGGTCAGAGGATACTGGTCGCCACCTTTTGCAAGAAAATCGATGGTTGCGATGTTAATGGCCGGAGCGCCCGGAACAACACTTCCATTGGCAATAATCATGGTTCCGTTGGCAAGTTTAGCTTCGATAACTCTTGTACCGGGAGTTGTAACCAGTCCATTGGTAATTATCTGACGTGTTCCGGCCGGATCCCAGGTAAATTCAAAACCAGCAATCTGAGCAAAACGTCCGTCAACAAATTCAACCCGTGATACAGCGTTTTCGAGCACTTCTTTAAACTGTGAAGGTGATACATTTTCGATAATTGCAACAAAATTGGCAAAAGGAAGAATATCGAAAGTAGTAAGCTCGGTTATGTTTGAACCAGCGTTAATTAATGTATTGTTACGGATTCCTCCGCCATTCTGGAAGGCTACATCCGGAAGGTTTACACCAAAAGCAGGTGCAAGTTGTGTGGCCTGCCAAAACATCGCATCAGCCACCAGGTCGCCTTCGTTGGTTTCTAATGTCCTCACATTATTTCTAATACCATCTAAAGTTACCTGAGTTGTTGCAATAATATTTTGGGCAAGGTTTGCCACATATTCCGAAACAGGTTCTTCAACCAGTTCTTTAAGCTCAGCATCGGGGGTAGTTTTTGTAACCAAAACCGGATTACTTGCCGGGTCAATACTTACAACGTTTCCATCAATATCAAATTCAGCCATCAGGTGGCCAACGTAGGTGTATTCGCCGGGTGTGGTAACCACGTAAACAGTTTCACCGTCGGCATCGTTGTATTCGAGCGGATAATTACCATAAACTTCCATACCCGGAAGTGCAATCGAAGGATCGTTGGTAAGCAGTTCGCTGCCGCCGCCAGCAATGGCGATATCAACATGACGAAGTTGTGAAATGAGGGCTGAGTCTTCTTTTATACTCTGAAGATGACTGATGAGTATGATTTTGTTCAATCCCAGATTGATGAGCGAATCAATTTCTGCCTGGGCAATATTTACAAGGTCATCGTTAACAATAACATTGCGCGGGCTTGAAATGTAATCAAGCATTGGGGTTGTTAACCCAACCACACCAACGTAGGTTCCATTCAGGTTAACCACGGTTGATTTCTTAATTCTTCCAGTGTTAACAAGATCCAACATGCCAGGTTCATTCGAGAAGTCGAGGTTTGCGCCCAGGTATGGAGGCTGCGTGAGAGAATAATCGCGGATGAATTTTTCGAGAATATCAGGTCCAAAGTCGAAATCATGATTTCCCATGGCAACTGCATCATAACCGATATGATCCATGGCAACAGCATCGTAGTATGGCTGACCGGCAGGAAGATTGAGGCTTGCCGAAAATTCAGGGCCGGCAAGGAAATTATCGCCTGACGAAAGCATAATTGCCGGGCTCATTTTGCTGAAAGCTTCGCTTCGTAACGAATCGGCTTTGAATTTGAAATTGGCAACTCCGCCATAAGCCGCGCCATAACTTGATTCGATCAATTGCGATTCGCCATCGTTGTTATGAAGTACGGTAAGCATCTGAGGCAACACGGCATTTGTAGCATTTACCTGATAAATGGCAACGCTTCCGCTGATTTCGTGTGAAACTACAACGAGTGGTTGTCCGTTTCCACTTTCGGAGGCTTCGATAAAAATAATGCCTTCGGGGCCATAATGACCGGTAAGATCATCTTTGGCATCAACAGCAAAATTTCTGTCGTTGCGATATTCAACAAAATCGGGGAAATTTGGATTTGTAACATCGTAAACCATGATTCCGCCCACGCGCTCAAGCCCGATGAAAGCGTAATAGCGTCCGTCAATCTGAGCAATTTTCAGCGCTTCCGGTTCCGGGCCTTTGTCGTCGCTACGATCTTTAAACGAATTATTTCCTTCGTGCGAAGCATTGAAATTGTTGGCAAGATAACCTGATGTAATTTGTTCGATGTCATCCTGGCTATCGAAAACTACATTCCCGTTTTCGTCCCAAATAGTAAACGAACGGCCACCGAAGCAATAAATCTCATCAAAATCGCCATCATTATCAATGTCGCCATTTGCTTTGGTAGTTTTAAGTCGGCCGAGATTTTCGTTTTTCTTTAACCAACTTGCATTAGGGAATGCAACCGGATCGAGTGTGAGGTCTTTTACGCGAGCTTCTTCGCTGTATCCAGCATAAGCTCTTGCATCGCCTTCGTTTACGGTAACATAGTAAGTTTTTCCATTTACGCTATAGCTGTCAACAGCATCGGGCAGGTACATTCCAAACACTGGCCACGACTTGATTTGAACAGCAGATGATCTATCGCTTGCATCCATTCCGTTTCCGGGAAGGCTGTGGTTTTTGAATCCCATTCCCAACAAGTTGGTAACAGTGGCTGTAGCAATATCAACAACAGCAAAAGCATTGTTTTCCTGACAGGTAACAAAAGCCTTGGTATTATCCGCCGAAATGGCGATATATTCGGGTTCGATGTCCTGAGCAACGGTGGCGTTCGGGCCGAAAATACGGATACCTGCATCAAGGGTTGCACCATTGAAAGCGGTAAAACCTGCAGTCGCAACATTTGCATTGGTTAAGTTAGCCGCTCCAACAGTCATGTCAATAATCGAGATTGAACCTTCGGGATCAACGGTGTAAGCGGTGTTTGGTTCGCCTTCGTTGGCAACAAGCAATTTTGTTCCGTCATGGGTAAATGCGAGCATATCCGGCAATGAACCTGCCGTTACCTGGCTCAGGAAATTTCCGTCGGTATCGAAGAAAACAACAAATCCCGGATCGGTTGAAGTTTCTGGTTGCACAGCAACAGCAACTACACCGTTGTAAACAGCCACACTTTGCAATCCGGCGCCGTAAGTTGTTATATCAACATCATCAACCTTTGCAGGATTTGATGGATCGGTAAGATCAATAATATCAAGGGTGGTAAACTCGGCATTGGTTACGAACAGTTTTTTGGTTCCGGCATCATAAGCTGATATTTCGGCGGCGCCTTTGCCCCACGAACCCAGTTTTATCCCGCTAAGGTAGGTAAGCATCGGATTGGCAACTACTACATTAATATCGAACTCCTGCGATGTTTTATCAATCAGGTCGGTTGCTGTAACTTCAACGGTGAGGGTTGCCGGGTAAGCCGGGCATAACGTAAGTGTTTTTGCAAACTGATCGTATTTTATCCATTCAGGAACCATTGTTCCGTTAGGCAATTTTGCCGAATAAGTGAGCATGTTTCCTTCTGCATCGGTAAAGTAGTCGTTAAGATTTAAAACAACAACTTCACCGGTGCTAAGCGACTGGTCAGGAATATCGAGGCTGGCAACCGGTGCTGTATTTCCACTTTTGTAACCCGACGAAAGTGATTGAGGCAGGCTGAGCAAATAATTTGTGGTGCGGTCAATTTCTCCGGTTGCCGGAAGAATCTTTTGGGCATAACCGTTGTTTCCGTCAGGCACAATGGCAAAATCGTCATCATTGCTCACAGCAATCAATTGGTCGTTGATAATTCCAACACCTTCGAGTTTATCGTGAGGATAGCCTGGAACATCAACCAGCAGGTCGGCAACCAGTACTTTGCGAACCGGAACAACACCTTCGGCCAATAATTGAGCGGCAGTGAGTTGTTCGATGGTTTTTGTGCCATTCTGGAACATCAGTCCGAATTCACCATTTTCAGGATCCGAGACATCGGTAGCGCCATCGGTGTAGATTTTATAAACGCGTTTGTAAACAGCAGGAGTTGCATCACCCGGGAATAAACCATCGCGTTCGATTACCAGGAAGGTGTTATTATCAATAGCTGAAATTTCACTGTTTGAAAGTGCGTTCGCTTCCTGCAAATAGATAAACTGTTTGGTAGCGCCGGTTTCGATGTTAAAAGATAAAATTCGGGTTACGTTTTTACCAGCAATGGTGCTGGTTGGGTTGTACATGGTTGACTGCATGATACCAACCAGGGTTTTGCCGTCGGGAGTTATTGCCAAACCTTCCATACCGCGGTTGACGCGTCTTTTTGCAAGAACTGCCGGAAGTTTTCTTCCGCCGGTTCCGGTTCCAAACGGGTTAATTCGCTCGATTGTATTTCCATTGGCATCGAAATGAACGATATGTGGACCGTATTCATCACTAACCCAGAATGAACCGTCAGCACAAACAGCAATACTTTCACTGTCGAGTCCATCAGGATCGGTACCCAAAACATTTCCATTAAGATCCAGGGCTGTTTCGCCTGTCGAACCCATCCCAACAGGATTTGGTAAACCAGTGAGTAAAGTACCATCATGGCGTTTTAACAAGATCGAATCCTGAAGAATAAGGTCATTTCCTACCATTTTAAATATTCCAACCTGTGGAGTAAAATCAGGTACCGGGAATATTTTAACATCAATTGTTGGTCCGTCGGCATTGGGGCCACGGTCGGTTATCATATAAAAAGTATCATCCTGGCCGGGTGCAGCAAACATTCCCGAACCAAACCCACCTTTAAAAATGTCGCCGGAGGCACTTGAATAAATCATTCTTGGGCTGGTTTGTACGGCAAATTCATGGAACATTTCAAATCCAAATGTCCAGTCATCCGGCATTGGATCATTCCAAATGGACATAATCATCATTCCAAACATCTGATATGCTGGTTGCGAAAGCAAATAGTTAATCACAGCCTGCGATTGTGGCGAAGGGTTACCTTCGTTACCGTGGTAGTGCGCAATAAAAGCTTCGGTAACAACGGGCGTAATCATTCCGGCACTCATCGGATCGAGGCTGTATGGAGGGCTGGTAAGAATATAGTTTACCAAAAGTGGTAATCCGGCAGCGATATAATTATAGGCGTAAGTTTGAAAATCAACACCACCCAAATCATAATTAATATGATCGATTACGCCACTTGTAATGTTTACCAGATCATTGTTTTCGATATCAATTACTCTGAAAGGACAAGGATAGGTAACCGAAGATCCGGTTTCGATGTCGTAAATTTTATTGCTCCCGGTATTTGTAGATTCAACAATGTCCTGAGCGTGATAGTGTCCGGTAAAAACGGCCTTCATGCCCATGTTGGCAAAGTTTACCGAAAGGGTGTCGTAACCATCAATCACATATTCCGAAAAAAGTGTTTTTTGTCCGAGGTAATGTTCCATCAAACCGTGATGCATCAAGCCAAGAACTTGTTTGTTGTTTTGTTTGGCTTCGTGGAGTTTTCCGGCAATCCATGAATACGAATCGGCAGGGATGCTTCCGGCGGTAACTGGATGCCCAAGTGTGTAGTTGTCGTCGTATCTGCAAACATCCATGGCAAAAATTTGCAATCCAGGAGCTGGTTCAACAATGTAAGTCAACGAATTCGGGTCTTTGGCGATGGCCTGGCCAAATCCGAAATTTTCATAAATGCTGGCAAATTCTTCCGGGCTAACTCCGGGAACAGGAATCACGTTTGCGCCATCATACGCAAAAGCATGAGGGTTGTTGATGTCGTGGTTTCCGGGAATCACCAAAACTTCGATGCCTGCATCTTCCAAAATCTGACAGTAGCCTGCAAATTTTTGGTGGCTGGTGAGTTCGCCATCTTTGGTAAGGTCGCCGGTAAAAAAAACCAGGTCAGGATGGATTGACAAAATGGTATCAACCATCGCTTCAAAAATGGCAGCGCTTTCGCGGATCATTTTACGGTCCATCATCAGATAGGTTTCAAGTGCCGGTCCATCATTAATAATAAGGTCAGGATCGAAGTAGTGGAGGTCGGATGCCACAAAAACTTTCTGGTTTTGCGCGACCAGATCAATTGATAAAAGTTGGAATAAAACAACTATTATCATCATTTTCAATAAGTTAAATATTCTCATAAGACAATCTTTATTAATTAAAAAATTAAATAATTATCCACAATTTTACCAGATAAATATTAACTAAAGATTACCTAAAGATTAACAAATGATTAAGCAATGCTGCATGTTTTATTAAATAAGGGGTATTATTGGTTTATTTCCTGATGAGCATTTAATGGATCAAACCGAAAAACTGAGGGATTTTAGTAAAGTTTTCACTGTTGACCGGTTAAAAAACATTTCGTCCCTACGGGACTTTAAACTTTTTCGTATCCTACTTTCTACCAACATTTTACCCCTACGGGGTAGTCCCGTTAGGGACTAAATGTTGGTAGAAAGAAAGTTGACCCCCTTCAGTTACAAAGTCCCGTAGGGATTACTATAATAAATTGTATAGCCTTGTAAATGAATAATATGCAAGGCTTTATTATTTTGAAACGCACACCACAACGCACAGTTTTTTAAATTTGGGATAATTTCTTTGTTTGAATCAAAAGTACAAACATTTCAAGCATAAAATACCTTTGACACCCACAAAAACGCCGACTTAAGATGTGATTTTCAAATTGATCTTGGAGATATGTTCTGAAATACAACGGATTAACCTCTTTTGTAATTCAAAAAATCTTTTTTTTACGTTAATTTCGGTGCACGCCATTGTTTTGTCATGATCGGTGCGCACCATATTTTTTCTTCTTTGCATGTACCAGCAAAAGAAAAAACCAGGCTAAAAAATAAAACCAACCTTCCTGCTGCTATTCAAATTTCATAGCCAAGTTAACAGCCAAACAAAATTCCTACCTTGAAAAGGCTTCTATGCTCTACCAAACTAAGAGATTCAATGCTAGGCGATGCTAAATCAATTCTAACAGTGGTTGCCTTTGTTAACCACTGGTTGGAGCGTGCTATTCTGCACCATAACAAGCCCTATTACAATCAATTACGGCCAATACCACGCTCAATAGTCGGCAACAGGGCACGCAATACAGCGCAATACACCGCTCAATTGATGGCAACAGGGCACTCAATACAGCACAATTCACCGCTCAATTGATGGCAATACACCACGCTCAATACATCGCAATACAACGCTCAATAGTTCGTACTGTGGCGCGTCATATATCGCTATATGAAGGGCTGTCATTGCACCCCGTCCGCTGGGCGGGTCGTCCAGAATTACCTTGTAAAACTTTAAAAAAGTTTCCAAACATAGGTTTAAACGCTGATAATCAACCATAGGAGGCGTTATTTAGAGCGAATCTAACCACTTTTTTGCGCTTTTATGGCATAAAAATATTTTTGAAACTGAATTTTGATGCCAAAAAAGCGCCCAAGACGGTAAATATCAGACGATTAAAATTATTCTGGAAATTTATTGTAGTTAATCGCCTGACATTTACCGTTTAGTGGAAATTTTCCGCTCTTTTTTTCTTTTTAAAAGAAAAAGCGAGGCAAAAAAGAAAATCCGGCGCTCAAATTCTGCCTTTTCTGGCCGCCGCTCAGAAAACCATCTCCTCTAAACTGTCATTCTCGAATTTGCCTGTTGTTTATGATGCAATCTCGTTGCAGTCTCAATTCTGTAGGGGTGGTTATTAATTCATGCAAAGGTACAGCCAGCCAAATATCCTTTGTCAAGCCCGGACAGCCATTGCTTGCTTCTTTCTGTTCTGACAATGGCTGCCCGCCCGTTGGGTGGCTTCAGAAATTTTTGAGGAAATTTCTGACCGCCAGGCTTGACCGG
>CAJATL010000324.1 GCA_903944895.1 uncultured Bacteroidota bacterium | reverse complement strand
GACGTGCTCATAATACCCTTTTGTATGAAGAAATACGGACTTCTTCATCCCACGAATCTCAGGGCTATCTTTAAAGACAACCAGGGCTTCTTCACCAATATTTTCCTGGATATAATAGCGGGAATCATTTTCGGTGAGGCCATTGGTTACATCAATTCCGGTTTCGGTTGTTGCTGAGGATGGTTTCACGTAATCGAATGTAAACTGCGTGTCGGTGGTAAAATCCATGGCAGCATAATCGAGATCCCAGAATTTAAAACCCGATTCAAGCTTAATCCTGATTTGCCTTTCATGACCAGTGGAACTTGTGATAAGCGCCTGACTTAGGTCAACTGGCATGATCATTTCCCTGGCGCCAAGCGGGCCGATGAGGTCGAAATAATCAACAAACTGCCAGCCTGTTTTTGTTTCGAGATAAACCATCAACGCAAAACGCTGATCAAGCTTCCATCGGCTGTATTTTTCGGTGGGTTCTTTGCCTTGCTTTTTAATCCATGCGCCATAATTGTACCCAAATAATTTTGTGAATTCTCCATAGGTATAATCCCCCCAAAGCGAATTTCCTGCTTTAATAATCAATTTTCCGGTTTCTGCCAAATCTGGTGCCCGAAAAGTTAGAAACGCAGTATTAAATGCACAGGTGTCGCCGGTTACAGAAGGTTCTTCATCAAACAGAAAACATTGCTGATCCTTCATATTTACAAGTGAAAGAATATCCGATGTACTTGTCGTTAAAGCTTCTTGGGGTGACTCTGGCTGATTTATCGTGTGAATTTTGCCCTGCCTGTCGGTTAATACTGAAGCGTTTTTTGGATGATTTACAATCATTAATTCAGCCAGGTTGATGTATTGAATTTCCGGTAGTCCGTTAGAAATTAGCAGTTCATACCTGCCTTTGGATGGATTAAAACCAGGTAACGGCAGGTAATCATGCCGCTCGAGCGAGGAATAGACTGCACCTCCAAAAATTTCGCCGGCAAATGTGAAGCCATTATCGCTTTTGGCATACACCAGCGGACAGGATGATTTGGTTGCCGTAGTAGCTACTATCACAACTGCCGCAGATGCTGCCACAACTACAGCAACTAAATAAGTAGCAGCAATAATGGGAACAACCCAGGATATGGTTGTCCTGCCGACCGCTTTTTGATAAACTTCTGCTTTTGAAATTGATGAAACTGCAATCCCGATGGTGTCGCCCTGGTGTAGTTTGGGGACAAATGTATCGTCCAGGTACAAATGCACTTCATCGAGTACATAATATTCTGTTTTTTTCTTGTATCTGTGTATCCTTTTTGGCTTTGAGGATTGATATCTAACCCTGTTTTCGGGTAATTGGGTCAGTTGTCCTTTAATAATATTGTCGCTGATTGCGAGTTCTGAAATATGCCAGGCTGAAAACCCCTGGTGTAGAATCAGGTATTTGTTCTGGAAATTATACTTAGTAACTTCGGTCGGAGTAACCTTTTTTAAGGTATTAATTCTATAAAAATACCTGCATCCCGGAAGTAAACAAACGAAAAACAGCGCCAAAAAGAGGATAATCCCCATATTTTGCGAATTTAAAAAATGGCTTTTCATAATTTTTAGTATTGATTTGTCTGCTATTCAAAATTCAAAACCTGCATTATTTTTAAATTTTACAAAAAACACTTTTCACTTTTAATCTGCTTTAAACCGAAATTTCCTGTTAAAAACAAATCCAATAATGATAAATATTTCGCCGGTGATAACAGCATTTAACGGAGGATTTCCAGGAGTTTTAAGGATGATCAGGATGGTTGCACAGGCTGAACAGAGCATTGAAATTGTTCCTAAAACCAGTATCAAACCTGGTATCCAGGATATTTTAGTTGCTGTAAATTTGAATTGAAGGAAAGCGATCGCAAAGGCTAAACCAATAAATCCTCCGGAAGTCGCCCTCATCAGAGCCAGGAGCAAAATCTGAGTTGAAGGCTCAACCTCTTCCCATTTTAATGAGATTGCTTCGCTGTGATAAGGCATAAAACTACTCCTCAACAAATAAATCATTCCAAACGCCATCAGTATTCCTGCTGCCAGATAAGTGCTCAAATTTCCGATGAGATTTCTCATAATTTGATTTTTATGATTCTATCGAATTGCCTTTTTCTCATGACCGGAACCTGGCTTTAGAATGATGGTTCTCCAATGAATGGCGAAGAAAATCTGCTTTGGAACCTGGGATTTAATAAGCACTAACCTTTTCATCGTTACTTCAAATTAAAAAAGTGAATAATAATTGTTTTTGTAACGTTGTCAAATATAAGCACATTTTCTTAAAAATCAAAGGGAAATGGCATAAATATCCTGACATAAACAAAACCACCTAAACGGCTTTAGGCATGAAGGTTTCGGAATGCTTTATGGTTTTAGCAGACCAGAGGCACAACACGATGAATCGTCAGATGAACGCTGAGGTAAAAAATCAGAAGACAATTATTCCGGATTATCTAAAAAAGGCAAAGACCATTAAACCTGCCCGTCAATTAACAAACCTGGCTAACCTATAGTGGTCAAATCAAAGGTTTCCTTAATCCGGATTCCTTTTTCGGTTTGGATAAGTGTAGCACACTCGTGAAAAGCATCGTGTTCAAAAAACAGGATAGCGTCATTTTCGACGGCTTCCTTTAAAAAAATCTTTTTCTCTTCAAGGGTTTTCATCGGATCAACATCATAAGCCATGATGTAAGGAAGTGGAACATGGGCTGCCGAAGGAAGCAGATCACCCATAAAAACAACAGTTTTGCCACGATAATTAATGTGAGGAATAATCTGCCCACGTGTGTGTCCATCATAAATCCTGATTTGGAGACCAGGAAATAATTCGCCTTCTTTTTCGATAAATTTCAGTCTTCCGCTTTCGGATAAAGGTAAGATGTTTTCTTTCGGATAAGAAGGTTTTTCGCGATCGTTAGAATTCATGGCCCAATCGAACTGGGAGCGGCTTACCCAATAACAGGCATTTGGAAAGGCTGGTTCGAAGCCGGTCCGGGCATCATTCCATTTTACGGCACCTCCGCAATGATCAAAATGAAGATGGGTAAGCAGAACATCCGTGATATCTTCAAAGCCAAATCCTGCATCATTCAGCGACTTTTGTAAAGAGTGTGGCCCGTTGATGTGAAAATGTCCGAGGTATTTCGAATCCTGTTTTTCGCCAATTCCGGCATCAATCAATATTTTCCGGTCTCCATCCACCACCAGAAGGCATCGCAACGCCCAGTTACAAAGGTTGTTTTCGTCGGCAGGATATTGCTTTTGCCATAATGATTTTGGAACGACGCCAAACATGGCGCCTCCGTCAAGTTTAAAATTGCCTGCGTGAATCGGGAAAAGTTTCATAAATGATATTTTATTTGGAGGAACAAAAATCTAAGGAAATTGTTTCGATGCATTTGCCATCAAAGCTTGTGAAATAATTATTGTAAGTTCTACTTTACCAAAATAAACATAGCAAATATTTTGAACCACAATAGGCACAATAGGGCACATAGAACAGATGAAAAAATACCTACTGGTAGTTTTATTGCTTAATAGATTAATGCCTGTCATAATTTTCAAGATTTGAAACGCAATAGCTATGTTGTAAGCATTATTTCTATTGTGAACCCCGATAGCTATCGGGGTGCCTATTGTGGTTTGCTTTTTTTACCAACATACAAAAACTGGTTTGCAATTCCTGTCATTTCAGGCGATTCACAATTCTTCCGAAGGGTTTGAAAAAGAGCCTGTTTGGCTTCCTCGCCGGTAAATTTTAACAAATCTTTTTCGGAATAATGAATGCCCAAACCTTCGATATTAAACATTTTGATGGTACCAAAACCAAGCGGTTCGGTTGTATGTACCGCAACTTCGGGCAAACACCGGTATTGTGGAACATCGTAACCCTGAAAATTTACTACAGTTACAGCATCTTTCAACAAGCCTTCAAAAGAATCCGAAAAGCCGTTACATTTCGTACAATGATGGTGAGTGTGATGATCGAAGGTACTCATGAAAATTGCGAATAAATAGCCACCATTCTTCAAAATCCGGCAGGCTTCCGATAAAGCCTTTTGCCTGTCGATATTTTGGGTTAAATGATACAACGGGCCCATTAGTAAAACCGCATCAGCCACCTCATTTCCAATAAAGCCCAGGTCGGTTGCACACGCAGTTTGGGTAAACAAAACCTTTTCGCTCAGCGTTTCATCAATTCGCAAATTAAACGCTTCGAGCGACTTTTCTGATAAATCAACCAGCCCAACGTGGCACTTTTTCTGAAGCAGAAATTCAGCATACCTGCCTGGCCCGGCGCCAATATCAATAACCACAGCGCCAGTGGATAAATATTTTTCGATACACCTGGTGATTAAATCAAACTCTGCTTCAAACAAAGGACTTGAAATCAGGCGATTGTATTCTTCATCAACACCAGCATTGTAAGCTGCAGTAATGATGTCGCGTTCGGTCATTTTTTTACCTTTCGATTTTTTTTGGCACAATCAAAGCTCTTTCTGAATAAGGAATTGAATGGAGTTCGTGATCAAAAACTGATTGGAGGAATTCTTCATCCCAGGGTTTTGCCGGATGCTCCGGTTTTAAAAGCTTCCCGTTTTTCATAAAAATGAAATCATCACCATACAGGAATGCCATATTCGGGTCGTGAAGCACAGCAACTACCGTAAGGCGGTTTTTAGTAAGTGTTTTGAGCAGGGATAATAAATTTATCTGGTTACAAAAATCAAGATGTGTGGTTGGTTCGTCGAGCAGTAAAATTTCAGGCTCCTGTGCCAGCAATCGTGCAATCATCACCAATTGCTGTTCACCACCCGAAAGCTCGGTATAATACCGGTTTTTTAAATGCGAAATATTCACTTTTTCCAACGCATGCCCGGCAATTAAAATATCTTGTTTTTTTGGTACAATTCTTACATATCCGGATCTGCCTGTTAAAACTACCTGCCCGACAGTAAACGGAAAAACGGCCTTATGTTTTTGGCCAAGAAATCCAATTTTTTTCGCTCTGGCCGACAGATTAAGCTTTTTGAGTTTGCTTCCGCTAAAAGATATTTCTCCTTGCCGATAGGGCAGCAAACCTGCGATTAATTTTAGCAGGGTAGATTTTCCACAGCCATTTTTACCCAGAATAACAGTCAGACAAAACGGTTCGATCTCCGCATTAAGTTGGTGCAGAACAACATTTTCATTGTACGAAAATGAGAGATTTTCTATCGAAACAGCAGCGATTAATCCTCCCATCCGATGTTTGATTTTTTCATTAAATAAAGGAAAATTGGTGCACCAATCAGCATGGTTATTACGCCAATGGGTATTTCGAAACCAGCGATGGTACGCGAAAAATCATCAATAATCAGTAGAAAGGTGCCGCCCAAAACAAAATTTAATGTCATGGCTTGCCTGTTGTCTGGGCCGGCCAGCATGCGGACAAAATGAGGAACGATTAAACCGTAAAGTCCGATAATACCAGCAACAGCTACAGCAGCCGAGGTTGCCAGCGTTGCCGCAACAAGAACTATTAGTTTTCCTCTTACAGGGTTAATGCCCGATGTTTGCGCTTCTTCGTCGCCCAGCGCCAAAACATTGAGCCTCCAACGCATCAGAAAAAGAATAAAAACCCCCGACAAAATTGGAATATACGATGATTGCAGCGACTGCCAGCCTGTATTGTGCAGATTGCCCATGGTCCAGTGAATGATGGATTGCAGTTTAAAAGGATCGGTTAAGAACTGAACAATGGTCAACAGTGCCGAAAAAATCCCGGTCACGATTATCCCCGAAAGAATCAGCGAGACAATCGACAGATTTTTACGGTTTAATGCAACGGCATAACTTATCGCCACAGCTAAAAGTCCAAACAAAAATGCCGAAAGTTGTACCGGCAAGAATGCCCAGGCCAGCGAGAGTGCAGCGCCAAAAGCCGCTCCCGACGAAAGTCCCAGAATATATGGTGAAACCAGCGGATTCCTGAAAATTGCCTGCAAACCTGCTCCCGAAACCGATAATGCACCACCCACCAGAAATGCAAGCAGAATTCGCGGAAGCCTCACCTCAAAAAGGATGGTTTGGAGGGTTGAAAAATCGATGGAATATCCCGTTTTATCAGGATTTGTTAAGTATCCCAGATATTCAAGGATTTTTGAAAAAGATGCCGATTCCGAAGGGCCGATCAATAACGAAGCAGGCAATACCAGCAAAGGCAGGGCGTACAAAATAAAATAAAATAGCTTCTTTTTCCTCACTGTTTTGATCCTTCTGTTTTGCCATAAAGATTTTGAAGCATTAACTCCCTCTCTTTGACGAGATCAACATTCAAAAAAACTTCAGGATAAGCCCATTTTGCAAGTAACTTAACGGCATACTGAAATTTCAGGGTCCACAGATCAGCCAGAAAAACCGAGGGAAATTCATAAACGCTGTTCTCTTTTACAGCTTTGAGGTTGCTCCATCCCGGAAAGTTTTTAACATCTTCAGGATTTTTATTGGCATCGTACCACATCACGATTACGTCAGGATTCCAATCGATAACCCTTTCGAAATTTACAATCAGATGTTCATCAGGAAAATTGCAGGCATTTGCAGCACCTGCAAAATTGATGAGTTCGTTTACTGTGCTGTTTGTTCCACTGGTTTCGAGCGGCCCCTGGGCCCACATAAAATACACCTTTTGTTTTTTTGCAAGGGAAGAGTCCTGCAAATCTATAATTTTCCTTAACTCCGCTTTTGTGTATCTGATCAGGGAATCGGCTCGAGGCTCACGCCCGGTCAACATTCCAAAATCAGAAATTTCTTTATAGATATCATCGGTACTTTTCAGCATCACGGCATAAACTGGAATGCCTTTCAACTCGATGGATTTGATGGATTCGGTCTGTGAAGCCCAGATTATTACCAAATCCGGCCTTAAAGAAACAACATTTTCGATGCTGACGAAATCCCAGTTTCCGGGAGCAGGCAGCGTTTTATTTTTAATCCGGTCATCCAGACCAGCATAATACTGAAAAATATTGTCATCGTAAACATTGCTGGAAACCCCGACAATACTGCCTTCTGCGCCAAGCATAAAAAAACCTGAAAGTGCACTTTCGATCAGGCAAACAATGCGTTCGGCAGGTTTGTCAAAATTCAGTTGCCTGCCACCGAAATCTGTTACCATGATCCCTGCCTTGCTTTCACCCCGCGACTCGTTTGAATTTGTGCTACAACTGCCAAGGGCAACCAAAACAATTATTGTCAGCAGGTTGAGGAAAAAATACGGTATTCGAATTGTAAAATAGCTCTTCAAAATATTTCTATTAGCTGATTAAATCAGAAAGTTGCCGAAAGTCCCGCCATAAAAGAAAATCCGGTGTTTTTAAATTGCCAGGGCATTTCGTATTCGTTATTTAGGAGATTGTAAAGCTGTAAAAAACCTGAAATTTTAGTTTGATCATTGTTAATGATACTCTGCGAAATGTAGGCATTGACGAGCGCCCCGGGCACGAATTTTTTGCGGCCGGTTTTTGAACTGCTGTCATAAAAGCCAGCATTATAATTTAAGGATGGCGTTATTTGCAAACCAAAAGGCGCTTTGTACGAAAAACCAGCATTTGCAACGATTTCTGGTGAAAAAGGAACTGTAGCTCCATCCTGATCTTCGTCGGCAGGATTTTCGACACTGGTTTTCATAAAAGTGGCATTGGCAAACCAGTTAAATTGTTCGCCATACTTTTGGCTCACCTCAAATTCGATACCTGTTGATTTTGTTTTACCTGCATTTATCGATTGCGTCTGCGATGGATTCTGGCTAACTACATTTTCGACAATGGCTTCGTCAACGGTAATATCAAAAACCCTCACCGAAACAAGTAAATCCAAAGGCAGCAAAATATCTGCACCGGCATCAACACCAAGCCCTGCTTCGGGTTTAAGGTCTGGATTAGGAAGCTGACCATTATTTACGGTGTCGTTTAACTGAATTGTTCCTCCAACCGATTTTAAACCTGGGGTAATAAAACTGTTTCCGATATTGGCAAAAATAGATACATTTTTCATAACATTATAGCGCAAACCCGTACTGTACAACAGTTTCATCCAATCTTTTGATTCTTCACCCGGAGCACCACCATTTAAAAATTCGATATTGTTATTAATGTAATTACCACGTAACCCGCCTCTTGCGATCAATTTTCCAAAATGCAGTTCCTCCTGAATAAATATCCCCGCTTGCATCGCTTTCGACTTGTTTCCATAAGTATCATAACCCAAAAGAGGATCAGAAAAAGTCAGATAATCTGCACCCTGGTAATCAATCCCAGTGGTTAAAACATGCGCTTTGCCATGATTGATTGTAATTGTGACATCGGCTGGAACAATGTGTTGAACAGCCCCGTTGTTGGACAACAAACTATCAATAACATTAAACCGGCTTTCCTGCCATGTGCGGTCATAAGTCCTGTATCCAAAATGCGCCTGCAGATTTACATTTTCATCAATCTTTACAGAATAACCTGCATTGATGAGTCCATAATTATGATCAAAGCCGCGGTACAACCTGCCGGCATCGCCAGCATGAAAAGTCTTGTTTACAAAAATGCTGAGCTTTTGTTTGTTATCATCCGAAAACCAGGTTGCACCTCCAAAAGCTTTCGTTTTCCGGTATTCGGGATTTTTCTGCATGTTAAGCCATGAATCAGGTGTACCATAATTGGTGTAATCCGACATTTCATAACTGATGCCAGCGTAGTAATGCGTGTTTTTAGAAATGTCCTGATGGTAAAACTGACCATTCAGCGTGTTGTACGAGCCAAAAGAGGTGATGAAACGCGAGAGCGGTTTTTCGAACCTTTCTTTTGGAATTAAATTTACAGTGCCAGCAAGCGGACTTTGATTACCGGCAAAATCCTGGGATAAATAGCCCGGATAAATTACTGATGCAGGTCCGCGCTGCACTTCAATGCGCTCAATTGCTGCCAGATCCAGCGCCATGGGATCCATAAAAGCATCGATGGGCAAGCCTTGTAACATAAAGGTGCTGTATTTAGGCCCAATTCCGCTGTAAGTCCCCCAGTTTGCATCGTTACGTGATAAGGTCGTTACTGACAATCCGGCCTGATTTTGCAAAACTTCGGAAATATTGCGGTTTCCGGTAACGGCATTTTCGATTTCCCTGGCCGATAAAATGTCAATTTTTTGGGTTATATTTCCCATCGATTGTACTGATTTTGAAGCTGTGATAACAACTTCAGTTAAAAAAGCAGTATCGTTTACGATTTGCGAAAAGCTGACACCTGGCAAGTTAAACACTACCATAATTGTAATTGCCAGCTTAAAAACTCTTTTAAAAAACAAATGCCTGTACTTCATCGATTGTAATAAATTTATGAGTTAATATTATAAAAATTTATGTCCAATTTCACCATTCTGGTAATCTATTTCCCTCATAATTATTATATTAATAAACTTCGGAGGATTACGAAAATTACCAATTCGTGTCACCTTTCTATATTTGGTGCCACGAAAGTAGATAATTTATTGATAATAGAAATTTTTAATGAAAAATTTCTGGTATCCTGAATTTCTAAATTTTCGAAATTCGATGATGGAATTTCAGGTCGTTTTTTATGCGCTAAAAATTTGGTTTTTTTTCTTTGAAATATTTGCAAACAACCAGGAAGCGATTTTTTTTTGTTGAAGCCCTCAGACGCCAATTTGACTTTTAAGAAGTCTCAAGAGAATTATTGTATAATTTTGCTCCCAAATAAAATTTATCTTACATGAAAAAATCTTCACTCAGACGCTTGTTGTTAATCTTTATCGCAATTGTTTTTACTATCTCCAACCTGCCCGCTCAACAAGTCACTCCAAGGGCTGAAAAGAAAATTCAGCTCAAGCATTGGATGACGCCCGAAGAGGCTAAACTGAAACACCTGATTGGCCGAGATTTTATTCCCACCGACCCGCCACAAGGCCCTGTTACAAATATCGCCGAGTTCAACAGGATGCAGTCGGTTTTGATAGCTTATGAATTTGGGATTTCGTACCAGGTTATCGCTGAAATGTCGCAGGATTGTAAGGTCACAACCCTTGTTGCCAATGCAACCGAAGAGACCTATGTTCGTAACAAATACATTCAGAATGGCGTGGTTATCGAAAACTGTAGTTTTTTATATGCCTCAACGGATTCATACTGGACCAGGGATTACGGCCCCTGGTTTGTTTTTGACGGAAACAACGAATTTGGAATTGTCGATTTTCCATACAACCGCCCACGCCCCAACGACGATAATGTTCCTGTAAAAGTTGCCGCAAGTTTGGGAATTAACCTTTTCGGGATGAACGTTGAGCACACCGGCGGCAATTACATGACCGATGGGATGGGAATTTCTTCGTCAACCGACCTGGTTTGGGTGGAAAACCCAGGACAGACTCATGTTCAGATTGCTCAGAAATTTCAGGATTATCTTGGAATTAGTAATTATCATGTCGTTGCCGATCCCAACAACACTTACATCGACCACATCGATTGCTGGGGAAAATTTCTGGATGTTGACAAAGTTTTAATCCGTTCGGTGCCAACAAGCCATCCGCAATATGCAGCCATCGAAGCCACAGCAGCTTATTATGCAGCACAAACCTCATCGTACGGCACGCCATACCAGGTTTTCAGGGTAAATACGCCAAATAATCAGCCTTACACCAACTCGCTGATTTTAAATAAAAAAGTTATTGTTCCCATCATGAATTCAGCCAATGATGCAGCCGCCATTGCTGCTTATCAGGCCGCTATGCCTGGCTATGAAGTTGTAGGATTTACCGGAACATGGGAATCAACAGATGCTTTGCATTG
>CAJATL010000323.1 GCA_903944895.1 uncultured Bacteroidota bacterium | reverse complement strand
GGCCTCACCGAAAATGATTCCCGCTATTATATCCAGGAAAATATTGGTGAAGAAGCCCTGGTTGTCTTTAAAGATAGCCCTGAGATTCGTGGGATGAAGAAGTCCGTATTTCTTCATACAAAAGGGTATTATGAGCACGTCCGTAATTACCCGAATCCACCGGACAAAAAGCAACTCGAAACGTTCCTGATCCCGGGAAGGTTTAGCAAATTCTCCTTTGACAATTATACCGAATTCATGAAAAATAATAGTGTGTTTGCAGAAGATCCAATAATACCATAAAAAAACTATGGAAACAAATTACACCCAACATCCACACGAATTGATTTTCGGATTATGGTCTGGTTAAGATTTTGAAAATTGTTAATTGAAAGATTTGTTTTTACGAGTAAGTTTTTTTAATAGCTAAAAGATAATGACTTATCGATTTTATGAGATTTCACTCTTGTGTAATTTTTAAGATTTGACAATCTGTTATTAAACGAAAGGAATAATTATGAAAAGTTATTTTTTATCCGGATCGAAAAAAGTGGATTTCGTTTTTCTGTTGCTGGTTTTGCTGGGTTTTTCTCAGGGCTGTAAATATTTTTATAAAATACAAACGGTAAACCAGGTTACTCCAAAGGAAATTGTAAAGTATGACTCTCTGAATAAATATCTTATTCTACACCAGAGACTATCAGCATGGCATTTATCCGAAGTCTCCATTAAAGACAATCTGATCAGCGGACGTTTATCTGAATTAGAATCAAACCATCTGAAATATCAGACTGTGAAAACGAAAAAGGCCTACAGATACAAGAAAAGCACCGAATTTTATATACTCGATGAAGTGCATTTGTACCTTCAGGATAGTTTGCTTCCTAAATTTCATACAGGCGACAATATTCAAATTGATCTTTCAGCGATTAAAAAAGCAGAAATATATCAGAGAGCAAAAGGCAGAACCACTGTATCGTGGGTTATTCCAATGATAACGGTTCCTATCGCAGTAGCTGCAGTTGCAGGTACAATTGTACTATTAACCAAATCATCCTGCCCATTGGTTTACATCAAAAATGACAACAAAGTCGAGTTTGCCGGCGAAATCTTTGGAGGTGCGGTCTATTCCTCCCTCGAACGGCATGATTACCTGCCATTACCTGGCTTTAAGCCATCAAAAGGAAGGTATGAACTGATTATTTCTAATGAACTTCCGGAAATTCAATACATCAACCTGGCCGAATTAATCATCGTTAATCATCCAATGAATGCTTCAGTATTAACTGATCGACAAGGTGAAGTTCATACGATAAATCAGCCTGAAGAACCGGAAGAAGCTTTAACGACAAGTAATTCAGATATTCTTTCACTTGTAAATACTAAGAATCAGCAATGTTTTCAGTTTGATGAAGAACCTTCAGTAACCGGCGACACCTGTGCATTTAATACGGCGTTTCTTACTTTTCGGGCACCTGATCAGGTCGGTGCCGGAAAATTGATCATTAAAGCAGGAAATTCGCTTTGGGGGGATTATGCTTATGGTGAATTCACAAAATTATTTGGCAATAAATATGGCGCATGGATTAAAAAACAACGCAAAGAACCGCCCGAAAAGAACAACCGCTGGAAGCTGGATCAGCGTTTTGCGTTGATGGTTTACCTCGAAACAAAAACAGGCTGGCAGTTTGTTGATTATTTCGACCTCATCGGCCCGCTTGGCGCCAGGGAATTGATCATGCCTGTTGATCTTAGCCAGGCGCTTATCGCAAGTTCTGCTGGTCATGAAAGGCAAATCAGGATTAAACTCGAATCGGGGTTTAAATTCTGGGATCTCGATTATGCTGCTATGGATTTTACCACCGACACGCCGTTTACAGTTGATTATGTGAAGCCAACCTCTGCAACAACTGAAGCCGGAATTGATGTGACCAACGGCCTCACCGAAAATGATTCCCGCTATTATATCCAGGAAAATATTGGTGAAGAAGCCCTGGTTGTCTTTAAAGATAGCCCTGAGATTCGTGGGATGAAGAAGTCCGTATTTCTTCATACAAAAGGGTATTATGAGCACGTC
>CAJATL010000322.1 GCA_903944895.1 uncultured Bacteroidota bacterium | reverse complement strand
GAACCACCAGCCAAAAAGCCATGAAAGAAGGTTGTACTTTTTGCTATATTTTTTGATTTGATCAGCCTTTTCGACAAAAATCGCCGGTGAAAATCGCCAATAGGTCACAGCAAATATTACCGAAATCTGGTACTTAAACATTACAAACCTTCCACCTTTGGCAACCTTTTCTTTTAGCTGTGCAAGCGTAATTTGTTCATCAACAATTATTTCTTGAAAGATAGGTTTGGTGGTGTTTTGAATATCGCAAATGGATAGTTTCTCTGTGCTGTTCATAGTTTGGGAATTAGTAATTTACTTTGAGTGGCAATTTGTTTTTTTGTTCATTATAATTGACAGGCTCCATTATACTTAGCTTTCGAAAAGCCATTTAATATTCCTTTTTTTGAAGCAATTTTGATATAAACCACTCAATTTGATCTTCTACCAGACTGGTTTGTCGAATCGTCGGCAAAATTTACTGATTCAGGCAAAATCGCAGCCTGGAGCAACATGTCAGCTATTTCATAAAAATTCTCTTTGGCCACCGGTGTTTCCACTTCGATAAAGGTAAAGCCATTTTCCGTTTTGACAAGCTTTACCAAACCCTGAACGGTTTCGTTGTAAAGCTGATATTGATAGGCTTTTGTTAAAAAACCATTTCTATCAACCTTTAAGTCCAGGCTATCGACCAATGTTGGTATTCTTAACAAAGTACGGGTTAAGCTTATTTTCTGGCGGAATGTAAGCCAGTCTTCAACTAAACTATTTTCGGTTTTAATATGGTTTTTTGTTTGGATATAAAAATGACTTGTCTCATCCTGAATCTCAAAAAGGTTATCATAACCGCGTGTATCGTCAATTCTTCTGGTGATATCAGGTAAGACCAGTTTAAGACCATGACCAATATTAACTTCTTTGTATTTTTCATACAAATTCACAAGCGTTTTCATATTGTGGTTATAGGTTTCCAAATCTTTCAGATTATGAAGCTTGTTGCTGCTTTTAGCGATATCACCGGCCGTATCGGCGCAATTGTTGCATTTGCTGATTAATTTGGCGCAACCACTAAATGACGAAAGGAACATTAGCACTACAAAGGCTAATGATGTTCCTGAAATTGAATTGTTTATCATAGTTTTATTTTATTAAGTTATTGACTGATTTCTATTTTCTACTTCTTTAACCGGTAATATTTGTTTAACGGGTTTGGTAATCCTGCCAACCGTGAAAATCGTTCGAATTATTCATTTTAAATTCTCCCACAGCCTCCTCGACTTCTCTTGAAGGATTATAACTGGTATCGGTGAAGTTGATGTATTTTATCCGGGGGAGCCGAAAAAGATCCGGAGAGAGATAATGAATTGTGGCACCCCAAAAATCGAAGTATTCCAGATTAACAAGGCTTTTTATTGCATCAGGAATTACCGGGATTTGTGAACCATATTGAAACCGTAAAGTCTGCAGACAAATCAGACCGAACAAAGCGGCTGGCATTTCCTGTACTTTTTCGTGCCGGAAGTGGATGTCTCTGATGGTTTTGAATTTTAGAATGAATTCCGGAATTTGTGTAATTCCGATGTCTTCGAACCCAATGGTTTCGATATTTGGGGCTGAAAAACCATGTATGTTTAATCTGTGGATGCATATTTTGCACCCCTGTCCCCGAAACCCTAAAATCTTCAGGTTTGGGGCATACAGGTGAGGTCCGAGCAAAAGCGGATAATCCAAAGCAAAATCTGCTGCAACAATAATTGTTTCAAGCTCTGAATAAATCTCATCCGTAAAAACGTACTGGGTTTTTTCGTTTTCATTATCGTCTATTAAAAACCAGTCCTGCTGGTTTTTGAGTTCAATTGCTTTCATGTTTTCATATTTTATGCTTTTCAAAATTCAATAGTCATAAAATTTAGTTTACATCACAGTACTGACCGGTTAAAATTTCAACAAAAAAAGGGGCTATAGCCATTAGGTTTCGCCCCAATGTTGTAAGTTTGTTTTGCAAAAAATAACTTCAACATGGGCAAAGATACAACAAAGAATTTAGTCG
>CAJATL010000321.1 GCA_903944895.1 uncultured Bacteroidota bacterium | reverse complement strand
TTATGATTGGTTTTCATCGTTGATTAGAATATTAAATATTTCCAAAAATACAGAGATTTCTTGTGCTAACTAAAAACAATGATGAAAAGCAAACGATCAATGCCTGTCCAATCCTTTTTATTATAAATTCTTAAAGTAATTGGAGTGATAGGAAAATTATTCACACTTTTGTACCTTAACATTTCGGTTATTATTTTAAAAATATGAGCGAGCATCAGCTAAAAATCCTGAACATCTTTAAGTTTAAAAGGGTAATTATCCCGGTAATTCTGGGGTTAGGTGTTGTTGCTTTTTTGGTCTTCAGGAATTTTGATCCGGAGCCTTTCTATAAAATTCGCTGGACATTTTATTCGTGGATCTGGATTTTCGTTGCCATTTTACTCATGGTAACCCGTGATGTCGCTTACATGTATCGCATCAGGCTGTTAACCGAAAAGCAAATAAGCTGGCGGCATGCATTTGATGTTATCATGCTTTGGGAGTTTTCATCAGCAGTAACCCCAAGTGTTGTCGGAGGAGCCGCCCCCGCGCTCTATATTATCACCAAAGAGGGCATCAGTCCAGGCCGGGCCACGGCCATTGTTCTCATTACGGCCCTGCTGGATGAATTTTTCTACATCGTCATGGTTCCTATTGTTATTTTACTTGCCGGAACTTACCTGCTTTTCAGGAGTCAGACAAGTTACCTGTTCATGAATACCCAGCTCGGGATACAGGGAATTTTCATCATCGGGTACGTATTTATAGTTGTTTTGACCTCCATTATCAGCTATGGCGTTTTTTTCAAGCCTCGCGGTTTTAAATGGATTTTACTTAAGGTATTTAAGATTCCTTTTCTGCGCAAATGGCGGATACAGGCAGGGCAGGCCGGTGACGACATTATCACAACTTCCCGCGAATTACGTGGGAAGCCTGCCAATTTCTGGTTCAAAGCTATTGCTGCAACATTTACTTCATGGACGGCTCGTTTTCTGGTAGTCAATTTCCTGATTTTATCGATTACGCCGGTTGGAGATCATTTCCTGATTTATGCCCGCCAATTGATCATGTGGGTGATTTTGCTCATTAGTCCAACCCCCGGAGGCGCCGGTATTGCCGAATTTGTCTTTTCGGATTTCCTTGGCGATTTTATCCCGGTTGGCCTTACCGCCGCGCTGGCTTTGCTTTGGCGCATCGTGAGCTATTATCCTTACATTTTTATTGGTGCAATTGTCCTTCCAAACTGGATTAAGCGGGTATTTAAGCATCACGAAAAGACAGAAAGTATTCAAAAATAAACCATCTCCAGGAATATTTCTAATTAATTCAATTTTGAAAGAAAATACAAATTTTATTCCACCGAAAATTTTTAATGTTCATTTATCCGTTTAAAATACTGGAAGAGAACCTTTTTATCTGAAAAACAATAATCTAAATAATTTGCGGCCATGAAAAAAATGATGCTCCCTTTCTTGTTTTTATCGTTTCTTTTTGCACTTAATATTTTCGCACAAAAGGGCGATATGGTTCTGAATTTTGAAGCTAAAGATGCGAATTCTGGTACTCCGGTACTTTTGGAAAGTGTGCTGATTCAAAATATTTCAAAGTCGTGCGATACCACCATTTATGGTGATGCACCATATTTATTTTTATCATGGCCCTCGGCAATTGATGAATTTGGGGTTAATAATGACAGAATAATATTAAAGCCAAATTTTCCTAACCCGTATATATTCAACACTAAATTTAATTTGGTGCTATGGAATCACGAAAACATACAAATTATTATCAGTAATGTGTTTGGCTCGGTTGTATCAGAATTTAATACTGAGTTGTCGGGTGGGATTCATTCTTTTGAAGTTTTTACCGGTAACAGTGGTTTTTATTTTCTGACGGTAAGTAATGGCGAACTTTCAAAAACAATGAAACTCGTTTGCCAGAATTCCGGAATTATCAGGAGAAATGAAATCTGGCAGATCGGATCAGATCTTCAGGCGGATTTCAAAACTACCGGACTAAACGATTTCTTTAGCTTTGTTCCAGGGGATCAATTAGCGCTGAAAGCAATTGCAGCGGGCTATTCCGAAAAAACCATTTATGATAATCCCGATGGAAATACAAGCTACACGTTTGAGCTGCAAGCCGACATTATTGTGACCTTACCAACGGTTACAACTTTGGCTCTTTCCGAAATTGGGCAAAATACTGCCACAAGCGGAGGCAATGTCACCAACAATGGTAACGGAACTGTTAATGCCAGGGGTGTTTGCTGGAGTACCACACTTGATCCAACTATTAATGATTATCAAACCGTTGATGGCAGCGGAATGGGTAACTTCACCAGTAATTTAACCGGATTGATTGAGAATACAACCTATTATCTAAGAGCCTATGCTACAAACCAAGCTGGGACTGCTTATGGAAACCAGTTGTCGTTTGGTACTTTAACGATTCCGACGGTTACTACAAATCAGATAACGGAAATTACCCAAAACACAGCTACCTGTGGTGGTAATGTAACTCATGATGGAGGTGCAACCGTTACTATAAAAGGTGTTTGCTGGAGTACAACGCAGGAACCTGACATTAGTGATTTTCACACAGTTGATGGCAGTGGAACGGGTGATTTCGTCAGTTATTTAACGGGATTAACTGAGAATACAACCTATTATTTAAGAGCTTATGCTACAAATGAAGTTGGGACATCATACGGGAACCAGCAATCATTTACTACTTTAACAATCCCAACTGTGATTACAAATCTAATAACAGATATTACCCAGAACACAGCTACCTGTGGTGGTAATGTAATTAGCGATGGTGGGGCATCAGTTACAATAAAAGGTATTTGCTGGAGTACAACGCAGGAACCTGACATTAGTGATTTTCACACAGTTGATGGCAGTGGAACGGGTGATTTCGTCAGTTATTTAACCGGATTATCTGAGAATGTAACCTATTATTTAAGAGCCTTTGCTACAAATGAAGTTGGAACATCTTACGGGAACCAGTTATCATTTACTACTTTAACAATCCCAACAGTAGTAACAAATCCGGTAACTGATATTACGCAAAACACGGCTACCTGCGGTGGTGAAGTTACAAATGATGGTGGAACCTCTGTTACCTTCAGAGGTGTTTGCTGGAGCATCGCACAAAATCCGACAACTGATGATGATCATACAGAAGATGGATTTGGAACTGGTGTTTTCATAAGCCTTCTGACTGGATTAAACAGTAACACGTCCTATTTTGTAAGAGCCTATGCAGTCAATGGCGTTGGAACTTCTTATGGAAATCAGTTTGAATTTACTGCGCTGGATGTTGCCAATGTTAACGGCCATATTTATTACGCCGGAACCACAATTCCAATTTCAGGGGTAAATGTTCAGATTTCTGATATTGCCGGTACCTCTCAATCCAATGGATTATATGAGCTAATCGGAGTTCCGGTTGGAATGCGGACAATCATTGCTACGAAAACGAATTATGATCCTTTTAGCCAAACCATCGAAGTGATAACAGGCGGAGTTGTTTTTGATATTGAAATGACAACAGGAAATTACACCCACATGGTTTCGGGTATAATTACCAACCAGTTCGGTAATGCAGTTCCTGATGTGAATGTTGTTGTTTTAAATCCCAACGGAACTCCGGGAAATTTAATGGTTACATCCGATTTATCAGGATATTATCAGATTTCGGGGGTGCCGCAGGGGCCAAGAATAATCCGGTTTTATAAAGAAGGTTTTGGTCTGATTGAATTATCGATTTACATGGGAAATTCAAACGTGCAGCTAAATGCAGAACTTTTGGAGTTTGGTCTTCCCTGTCCGGGATTTGAGACCGTTGATTATGAGGGGCAAACTTACAATACGATTTTGATAGGAGATCAATGCTGGTTTAAAGAAAATCTTAATGTCGGCACAATGCAAGGCCCTTCCAACAATGGAATTATCGATAAATACTGTTATGATAATGATCCATCGAATTGTACACTGTATGGTGGCCTTTACCGGTGGGATGAAATGATGCAATACACAAACATTCAGGGAGCCAGGGGAATTTGTCCACCTGGTTGGCACATTCCCACCGATACCGAGTGGCAGAATTTAACCAATTACGTAAAAAACCAGGCTGATTTTTTATGCAATGCAAATACCTCATGGATATCCAAATCGATGGCAACAACAACCCTCTGGAATTCCTCAACGAATCTGTGTGCAATTGGTAATAATCCATCGGCAAACAATTTAACAGGGTTTTCTGGTCCGGCGGGTGGCTATTATAGCGAAGGACCATACTACCACAAAGGTTCCCGTGGCCACTGGTGGACATCCACGCTTATTTCAGGTGTTCAATATCAGGCATGGTATCGGGGCGTGAGTTATAACGATGGTTTGGTTGATCGTAACTGGTGGAGCACAGCGCAAGGGAACAGTGTTCGTTGTTTGAAGGATTAACCAGATTAACTATTTTGGAATTTTTCAGTTTTGGAAAAAGAAGAAACAATATCGAAACACCTTCACATACCAGAAAACAAAAAGCTAAAGTTTAAAATTATTACAATCATTTTCCGTCTTCATTTTACATGCTTAACACTGATAAAATGAAGCATGTTTGCAGCGGTTTTGAATTGAGTATGTAAAGAATTCCGAAATCGGGCAAACCCAACTGTGAACTATTCAGTTTCAGCATTTTTCCATTCGAGGTAATCATTGATAGTCTTGTCGGTTCCTGAACACGGGAGTCCAAGCTGGTTGACGGCTTTGCTGTTGTCGAAATAGTTGTTTGTCGCAAGGATTCTTGCGTTGGTGAAGTTTAAATCTGTGGTTATTCCAAAATACCGGAGCATGCTTCCGAAAATGCCGGCTAATTCTAAAATTTTACCAGGGATGGGAACAAGTCTGGTTTTCTGCTTTGCAAGGAGTTTTGTTTTAAGAAAGAAATCAAGGAAGGAAAGGTTTTCACCGGCAATCAAATAACATTCGCCTGATTTTCCGAAGTTTATTGCATTTACGATCCCTTTGGCGGCATCTCTTACATCAACAAAGTTTTTACCTCCCGGAGGGTAGAAAACAATTTTCTTACCCAAAATCATCGTAAAGATTTTACCCGATTTTGGATTGTAGTCAAATGGCCCGATCATAAAAGTTGGATTTACAACCACCGCATCAATTTTTTGGTTTTTTACGGCTTCGATAACCAGAATCTGCGCTATAAATTTACTTTTTGCATAACCTGATTTTAAAAATAGGGGAGAAGCCGGTTTATCTTCATTTCCCGGATTTGCCAGTGTTCCAAATCCCATGGTGTTGGCGGTACTGACAAATATCAGCTTTTTGCCTTCAGAACCCGACATGGCTTCGATGATGTTTGCAGTTGCATGGATGTTCGCCGGGTAATAATCCTCGATTTTTCGGTACGATTGATTGGTATCAGCCGCAGCGTGAATTACAATTTCACAACCTGCAACGGCTTTTTCAATAGCTGATTTGTCGGTGATATTTCCATAAACCACCTCAACATCCAGGCCAGTAAGAGCCGGAGCTTTTGCTCCGGTTCTCATCATAGCACGAACTGAGTATCCACATTTGAGGAGTTCATTAATAATATGGCCTGATAAAAAGCCATTGGCTCCGGTTACTAAAACTTTCATTAAATTTAATTTTTTATGATGCTTAACTTGAGACCAGCCGGCTGGCAGGCATTAATTTCCTTTCTGACAACCCTCGACAATATTGGCAGTTTCCAGGCATTTGGTAAGATTGCCATTAAAAGCCAGTTGATTTTATTTAAAACTCCGGGTAAAATCAGCGAATCTCTCACCATCAACTGTCTGATTGCAATACGTGCCAATTTTTCAGGACTAACCTGACCCATGCGCCCGAAAACACCTTGTTTCAGGATTCTTGCTGTTACTTCTGCATTTGTTTTCACAGGGCCGGGATGAATCACGCTTACGAAAACATTGGTGCCTTTAAGCTCTTCGTGCAATCCACGCGAAAAGGAGTAAATAAATGCTTTCGATGCAGGGTAAACCGTTTTAAATGCGAAAGGAGAAAACGAAGCCATACTGGCCACATTCAGGATATATGCACTTTCCTGTTTTTTCAGTTCAGGCAGCAACAATCGTGTGAGCAGCGAGGTGGCCCTCACATTTACCTGGATAATGTTATCGATATATTCAGGCGAAACACTGTCGAACGCCTTGGTTCCGCCAATGCCGGCATTATTGATGAGAATGTAAACCGGATAATCCGGAATAGCCCAGTTGGCAACATCATAAACAGAATTGTACTGTGAGAAATCAGTTTCAAAATACCGGGCATCGACACCGTATTTTTCCTGAATTTCCTGGCAAAAGTCTGCTAAACATTCTCCTTTTAAGGAAACGAGTAGCAAGTTTATTTTTCTTGATGCAAGCTCGTGTGCCATAGCTTTTCCGATACCCTGGCTGGCTCCGGTTAATAGGGCATATTTTTTTTCTGAATTATTCATTGTCTTTTCTGTTTTAATGGTTAAAGATTTTTTTTGTTTCAGGATTTTAAGAATAAGGAAATAATAGATGCTTGCAATGATTGATCCGGTGATACATCCGCCAATCAGTAGCGAAATGAAAACCTCTGATCCAGCATTTGAAAGGTTTTTGAAAACATTTCCCGTAAATAAACCGGCGATATTTATACTTTGGTTGATGCCAAGAAGCCAGGCTCCGAGTTTGTAATTGAACGGGTATAAAAACAACCCTTTTGTCCAGTTTGTATTTACAACACCCACAACAGCAGCCGTTTTGCTGAGCCGAAAAATCCCTGCCAACAGGATGCTCAACATAATTTGCATCCCAATCAAAGGCGAAACGCCAATAAATGAACCCATGGCAAAACTCCGTGCAACGGTTTTTGGTTCACCGGTGAGTTTTTGAATTTTTTCTGTCAATTGCTTTTTTAACTTATTCATGCTTTTTCGGTTTTAATTATTCGACAATACTAATCTTAGCTTTATCAGGTTACGCAGGAAGGCGCCGCGAACGACCGGGTCAACTACAAACCTTGGATACTGTGTTGGAGTGGCCGTCATGGCAGAAAAGGAAATAAAAACCTGACCGTTTCCCAGATCAGCAATTTTCCAGGTAGCCTTGTAGTTGGTTAACCTTTCGACCTTTTGCTTTACTGGCAACAGGTTTTCGATGCTTGCCATTTCGATGGTTGCATTTCCGGAATCGTAGCACTTCAGGTTGGAAACACAGACCAGATCACGATTTTCGAAAGGCCAGGGCAACGAAAAATAGGTGTACGACGACCAGACTTTGTCTGATTCTTTTTTGATAAGGTACGAATCGCTCACGTTTTCCATCCACAGCCTGGTTTGCGAAGGATCGCCCAATGTTTTTAAAATGGAGTGCATGTCGCCATTAATAACCATTTCTGCTTTACGTTCCTTCACGGTCAAATGGCTGTTTACGTTCACCCATCTCTCGTAAAGGTCAACACCATCTTTGGTTTCAATTTTTTTCCAGTTTTCGGTGGCCATCAAATGACCGGCAAAAACCAATGCAAACACCAACAAGCTTGTACTTACATTTCTAAAATCAGATGCGTCCATAGAATTATTTTTTAAGTTTATAATTCAAAGGCAACCGAAACTGGATTTACCCCTATCGGGGAAAAGTTTTTTTTTGAATCGTATGGAATGAAATTGGAAAACACCTGGAAGGTAAGGGCTTAAATCCCCGCAGAGGATGGAAACCCTTGAGATTTTCCAAAACATCCTATAAATTTGGCGATAAAAAATTGAGTATTTTTGCACAAAACAAATTTGTTATGAATTATCTGGATCCAAAGAATGATTTGACATTCAAGAAAGTATTCGGGCAACATCCGCATCTGCTCAAAAGTTTCCTTAATGCAATCCTGCCATTACCTGAAGGCTCATTTATCGAAAGCCTTGAGTATTTGCCTGCTGATATGGCTCCCGAAAATCCTTTGCAGAAATATTCCATCGTGGATGTACGCTGTAAGGATAACCGCGGCAGACAGTTTATTGTCGAAATGCAGATGCATTGGACTACAGGTTTTATGCAGCGGGTTTTATTCAATGCCTCTAAGGCTTATGTGAGGCAACTTGATAAGTCGTTCAAGTTTAAATCCCTGCAACCGGTTTATGCCTTGAGCCTGCTTAATGAAAATTTTCAGCCTGACAAGCCGGAGTACTATCATCATTATCAAATTGTGAATATCGAAGACACAGACCAGCAGATCGAAGGTTTGGAGTTTGTTTTTGTGGAATTGCCCAAATTCAAAGCCCGTAATCTAACCGAAAAAAAACTTCAGGTGTTGTGGCTGCGTTTTTTAACCGAAATTGATGAAAGTACAATAGAGACACCTGGAGATCTACTGGAAAACACCGAGATTACCGAAGCCCTCGAAAATCTTAAAACCTCTGCATTTACGCAAGCCGAACTGGATGCTTATGACAAATACTGGGATAACATTCGGGTGGAATTGACCTTACAATCGGAATCTTACGATAAAGGTTTGACAGAGGGCATAGTAGAGGGGGAATTATTAAAGGCATACAAAACAGCGATAACTGGATTTGCATTACAAATTTCTGTTGATGATTTATTAAAATTAACAGAATTACCCCTTCCAACGCTCGAAAAATTGAAGCAATTATTTGAAAAGTATGGCCAGGATGCTTCAACTCACTTTGAAGAAGTGCTTTAAAAACTTTGGTTGGACTGAATTTAGGGCTGCCATCCCTTTCAGGGCTTGCATCCCAAACCAGAATCAAAACCTGTACTTTAACCCGGCATAAACGCCAATCCAGGCATCATAACGGGTGTTAGCAGAGGAATAATGCCAGTTATTTTTGGGAAGGGATGTCGAAATAAATTCATCAACATCAGCATTATCTGCATCAGCGATAAATGTATTCACTGATGGGCCGGCACTCAGGTAAAAATGCTTACCCATGCGCAGCGAAAACTGGGTTGAAAGGCTTACGCGACTAATCGTTGTCGAATCGAAACTTCCAAAAGCATTGATAAATGAATTGAGAAGCTCCACATTTATTCCAAGCCGGCGTTTATCCATGAAATGTGAACCTAAACCGTAGTTGAAACCCCAACTATTCTGGTCATTTGCCGTGCTTCCTGAAACTCCTAAAATACTATACAATTTTCGGGTTCCCATGCTGAAATTGAAATACCCTGTTTGTAACTCATCAACATTAAATGAAATGGCGTAATATCCATGCCTGATGATATTTATTACTCCCAAAGGTGCGCCATCCGAAGTATCGGCAATATTTATCAAACCAAGCTGGAATCGGGGATTAGCTGCGTAATTTACTAAACCGGCAACCTGTGCTCCGGTTTCATCGCCCCGCGAAATATTAGCTACGGGTGATAACTGAAGTCCGCTTAGCTTTTTATCGCAAACATTTACGATTCCAGCTACCTGAACTCCTTTGACGGTATCAGCGCCAAAATTGCTGATAACGCTCAGTTGGCAACCTTTTACATTACCTGTGGTGAGGTTTAACAAGCCCGAAGCCTGAAAACCATTTACATCCCTGCCGGATAAATTCACCAAACAGGAAACCTGAAAACCGTCAACATTGCTTTTGTTGATATTTACGATTCCACCGGCTTCAAAACCAGCTACGCCATAAGAATAACCTCCAAGCAGGTTTATCGAAAAATGATTTGTCACGGCGCCACTCATGTGCAGATTGGTCCCGACCTTTGGAAATAAGGATAGTTGCGCAATACGTTTATCGTACATGACCACATTCCGGCTGTTCACCAACAATTCTTTATTCACAAATTTTCCGATGATACGGATGCCGGCAGAATCCGAGAGAGGAACCTCACTTACAGAAAGAGCGTTAAGCTTTTGCAGCGTTTCTTCGATGGGTAAAAGCCTGAACCAAAGTGGTTGGTTTAGTGCGGGATTAATAATTACTACCGAATCATGGTAACCTGATTTGCTGCAACGAATGGCGAGATAGTTGGTTTTGGGTACTAAGGTTAAATCAAAATTGCCTAAAAAAAAGTCGCTTTGTGCTGAAACCATGCTGCCCATATCGTAAATCGTCACCAAAGGCAATGGGATGTTGGTTCGCGCATCTAAAACAATACCTGATACTTTGAATTTACTTTTGGTCGGATTAATTTCCTGCCGGTTATTCTTTTGTAAAATGATGATGTACTTGCCGGTGCTTTTAAAGGAAAAATCTTTACCCAAAAAAATTGGAAGTGTTTTTTCGATGGATTTGTTAACACAAGAAAATGAAACCAAAGAGTCGCCGGGAATAATGTCGGAGTTGTATGAAAAACTAACACCGGAAAGTTTTTCGATGCGATTTAGAACCTTTTCAATTTTTTCACCGGCAACCTGAATAGTGATTTTTTTATCAAGCAAGCGGTTTTGTCCATAAGCCAGGCAAGGCAACCAAAGGATTATGGTAAAAAAAAGTAAGTATTTGAAAAGTCTAATTTTCGGTTGCATCAATTTCAAAAGTTGACCCGTTTCGGGATATTTTCAGTTTAAACGACTCAGCAATAACATTCATCACGCTATCAATGGGTTGGCCTACAAAACTTGTGGTGAGGCGGAGGTTTCCGATTTCGCTGTTTTTCATGATAATTTCGACATTGTATATTTCGGCAACCAAATCAAAAACGGTTTCAAGCGGGGTTTTATTAAAAATCAGTGTTTGGTTTATCCAGAAAAGTTCACTGCCATCGGCCTGAACAGCTTTTCTTAAAAGCGATGTTTTCTTATCGAAAATTCCCTTGCTACCGGCTTCCAGAAAAATGGAATCGGTTTTTTCGCCATTTTGATTTACCGCAAAAACAATAACTTTTCCCTCTTTTACAAAAACCTCAATTGTACTGATTTCGTTATAATTACTTACGTTGAAGGAGGTTCCGACGACTTTTACATCAACAACGCCCGAATGAATGATGAAAGGTTTTTCCGGATTTGAGGATACCTTAAAAAATGCCTCACCGGTTAATGAAACTTCACGGGATTCATTTTCAAACTTTTCGGGGTATTTTAGTTCTGAATTTTGATTTAATGTAATCATGGAACCATCGGTGAGCGTCTTCTCTGAAATCGAATCTGTGGTTACAATTGACAACAATTCAGGTTTGGAATAATGCGAAAAAATCAGATAGCCAGCTACCAGAAGTGGGATAAAAACTGCCGCAGCCCTGAGTGCATATTTCAGGAAAAGGGTAGGTGAGGCCTTTACTTTGCCGATTTGAGGTTTTCCGGTTTCATATTTTTCGATTTTGCCGGCCAATTGTTGCCAGGCTTTTTCGGTATCAACTTCTGCTGCCTGCGGAAAAGTAGTTTCTGATGCATTCCAGACTTTTTCTAAAGCTTCAAAACGGGCATTGTTTTCTTCAGATGAGGCAATCCATTCCTTTACCAGGATTGTTTCTTCCGGGCTTGTCTCTTTGCTCAGAAACGCCACCAAAAGATCGGGGTCCATATTTTCGGGAAATGTTCTCATTCTGTTTTATGACAATTTAAACGCATGTTTCACCTATTTGAATTTGAAAATAATTTGAAGGACAACAAAAATCAGCATGATAAAAACAGGAATATACCCTTTAAGGGCTTCTCTGAGAAACTGCATGGCTTTGCCCATCTGATTTTCGACGGTTTTTACCGAAATGCCAAGAATATCGGCAACTTCCTGGTATTTTCGCTCTTCGTAACGAATCATCATAAATACTTTTTTCCGTTCAGGTGGCAATTTCTCAACAGCTTTTCCAATCAGAACCCGCAATTCCTCTGATTCGTCAAGCAAATATTGAGAACCTGAGGTTTCATTTTGATGAAGGTAACTGCTGGAATAGGCCAATTTTATTTTGTTGTGCTTGATAAAGTTGAGACAACTGTTGTGAACAGCCCTGAAGAGGTATGATTTTAAGGATGTTTCGATAAAAAGAAATTCCTTTTTCTGCCACAACTGGAAAAACATCTCCTGAACAATTTCTTCGGAATTATCTGAATCGGCAATAATCTGATTTGCGTACGAACATAAAATCTTATAATAGGTTTTAAACACGGATTCAAAGGCATGTTTGTCGCCATTCCGGATACTTTCGCAAACCTTTATTTCCTGATTTTCCAATGGAAAATTAATTTTGGACAAACATATTTAAAATTTTCTGATCAACATCAACTAACAAATATCAGCTGCTGTGCCGGTTTGTGAGGCTGGTAGCAGCAGTAAATTTTGTCAGAATTCAATACTTTGTGACAACAAAAAAGCCCTGTAAACCGATCATTTACAAGGCTTAAAAAGTACCCGGGGCGGGACTTGAACCCGCACGACCGCAATGGTCAAAGGATTTTAAGTCCTTCGTGTCTACCAATTCCACCACCTGGGCAAAAAACGCTTTAAAGAACGAGTGTCTAAAAAAAAATCCCGCGTTTCGGGATTTGGAGCGGAAAACGGGACTCGGACCCGCGACCCCGACCTTGGCAAGGTCGTGCTCTACCAACTGAGCTACTTCCGCATTTGTTAGTCGATTAGGTTGGCAAAAGTAAAATCAAATTTGATTCTACCAAAATTTTTTTTCATTTTTTTTGAATTTCATCCAAAATTTATTCTTGTATCTCAGATAATCTCAGCTCAAAGGTCTCATAATCAATAACTGCATTAAGCTTTTTTAAAATGTCGCCGCCAAGAATTCCATCAACAGCCGGAATGTTGAACATGGAATAGGTTTCGTTGATATTTTGGAAATCGAAGGTTATTGCGCCGTTTTTTTCTAAGATAATCCCGCCAAGGTTAAGTTCTTCGAGCATAATCAACTCATTTCCAATTCCAAGATGATCGATTCCGATAGCAGCTCTTTCATTTTCGTGAAGGTCATCCTCGTGGAGGTTAAAAACGCGTTTTGCGGTTTCCATCCCGAAAACACTTTTACTGGCGCCGGTGTCGATAAAAACGATCAAAGCATGGCCGTTAATGTCTATTTCTGCCATCAGCTCCACTCCAACACCATCGGGAATCACCAGTTCGACAGGAAGTTCGATGGTTCCTGAAAAGATTTTTCCGGCACCGTAGTCAAGTTTTGCATCAACAGCTTTTAATAAATCGCCGCCAAGCATGCCATCAATTTCGGGAAATCCCATCCGGCCCATCATTTCGTTTAAAGGCGCAAAATCAAAAATGGCCATCTGGTAGTTTTCCAGAAGCTTTCCATAAAACTCAAAAGAGGCGACTTCAGCTACAAAGCTGTCGAAATTATCGCCAAAACCAAACGATTCGATATTTGAAACAGGATTGGCATAACCGGAATCGAGAATCAACGCAATTTTTCGACTGATTGCCGAACGTGATGCACCAGTGTCGAGCAACAGGTTTATGGGGTTTCCATTTAAAATGGCATCCAGATGAAGATGAACACCATCACTATCAATGATATGAGGTTTTAGAGGTAATTTGATCATCAATATCAGAAATTTGGTTTGATTTGATATTTAGCGTAAAATTTTTCGATGTGACCAACGGCTTCTTCGGCAGTATCCACCAATCTGAAGAGTTTCATATCTTCGGATTTTATCATCTCATGGCCAAGCAACTTATCATTAATCCAGTCGATGAGGCCTTTCCAGTAATCTGTTTTTACCAGAACTACCGGGAATCTGACCATTTTGTGGGTCTGGATAAGCGTGATGGCCTCGAACATTTCGTCGAGAGTTCCAAAACCACCCGGTAAAACAATGTAACCCTGCGAATACTTCATAAACATGACTTTGCGAACATAAAAATGGTCGAAACTCAACAATTTATCGTTGTCGATAAATGGGTTGGCCCTTTGTTCATTTGGCAAATCAATGTTGAGTCCCACAGATTTTCCTCCTGCAAAGTGCGCTCCTTTGTTGGCTGCCTCCATAATTCCGGGGCCACCGCCGGTGATGATACCAAATCCTTTTTTAGTTAAAAGATAGGCAATCTCTTCTGCCAGCCGGTAATTTGGATCGTTCTCTTTTAATCTTGCCGAACCGAAAACCGAAACACAGGGGCCAATCCGTGCAAGTTTCTCAAATCCATCCACCAGTTCTGACATCACTTTGAAAACCGACCATGAATCGTTGGTTTTAATTTCGTTCCAACTCTTTGGTGTAATTGCCTCTTTTACCAGCTCATCGGGTAGTTCGGCTAAAAAATCTTTTTCTTCTGCTGTCATTTTTATTTGGGTTTTTGATTAATAATACAGGCTTAAGGCGATAGGTGTAGGGGAGGAAGGGGCATAAAACGTTTTGATTTTACGAACTTTAGGCATTTTAGGCACTCCAATTTTTAGGCACTTCATCATATTTTCATCTTTACTCACGCCTCATGCCTAACTCCTTCTTAAGGAACTCCGCCGTGTAGCTTTCGGTGCTTTTACAAACTTCTTCGGGGGTTCCTTCGGCGATAATCCGGCCACCGCGGAAACCGCCTTCAGGGCCAAGATCGATGAGGTGATCGGCAACTTTGATGACGTCCATGTTATGTTCGATTACCAAAACGGTATTTCCCCGGGCAACCAACCGCTGCAAAACATCGAGCAGCACTTTTACATCTTCAAAATGAAGGCCGGTTGTTGGCTCATCAAGGATGTACAGCGTTTTTCCGGTGTCGCGTTTGGATAGTTCGGTGGCCAGTTTTACACGTTGTGCTTCGCCTCCCGAAAGTGTTGTCGATTGCTGCCCCAGCGTGATATAACCCAGCCCGACTTCTTTTAATGTCCTAATTTTTTGAATGATTGAAGGGATGCTTTCAAAATATTCGACAGCCTGGTTTATCGTCATGTCGAGGACATCGTTGATGGATTTTCCCTTGAAGCGCACCTCGAGGGTTTCGCGGTTATAGCGTTTGCCGTTGCAATCTTCGCATGGAACCTGTACATCGGGCAAAAAGTTCATCTCGATAATGCGAACTCCGGCTCCCCGGCAGGTTTCGCAGCGGCCGCCCTTGACATTGAACGAAAATCTTCCCGGCAGGTAACCCCTGATTTTTGATTCGGGGATTTCGCCAAAAAGTTTGCGGATATCATCAAAAACTTTGGTGTAAGTTGCCGGATTTGAGCGTGGGGTACGGCCAATAGGCGACTGGTCGATTTCGATAACTTTATCGATAAATTCGAGCCCCGAAAATTCTTTGTAAGGCAATGGTTTTTTTTCGGAACGATAAAAGTAATTGCTCAGGATAGGGTAGAGCGTTTCGTTGATCAGGCTGGATTTGCCGCTGCCCGAAACGCCGGTGATACACACGAATTTTCCGAGTGGGATCACGAGGTCAACATTTTTGAGGTTGTTGCCGGTTGCACCTTTCAAAACAATGGAATCACCATTTCCGCTCCGACGGGTTTGTGGCACCTCAATTTGCATTTCGCCGGTAAGATACTGGCAGGTGATCGATCTGCAGTTCACCATGTCGGCAGGCGTTCCCTGGCCGACAATGTAGCCTCCGCGAAGGCCTGCTCCGGGGCCGATATCCACAATATAGTCGGCTGATAAAATCATGTCTTTGTCGTGTTCCACCACGATAACCGAATTCCCGACATCGCGCAGTTCTTTCAAAGCTTCGATAAGGCGGAGGTTGTCGCGCTGATGAAGCCCGATACTTGGCTCGTCGAGGATGTAAAGCACGCCGGTAAGTTGCGATCCAATCTGAGTGGCCAGCCTGATGCGTTGCGATTCTCCTCCCGAAAGACTTCTGGCGGGACGGTTTAGCGTGATATAATCCAAACCAACTTCGAGTAAAAAGCCAATCCTGGTGCTGATCTCCCGTAAAATTTCTTTAGCAATTCTGGCAGTGCGTTCATCAAGTTTTTCGGTTAATGTGTCGATCCATTCCCTCAAAAGGATAAGATCCATATTGGCAAGTTCGGAGATGTTTTTCTCCAAAATTTTAAAATGTAGTGATTCCTTTTTAAGTCTGGTCCCGCCACATTCGGGGCATGTAACATGATTCATAAAGCTGCCCACCCATTTCTGGATGTTTTTCGAAACGCTTTCCTGATCCTGATTTTGGATGAAGCTGATGATGCCTTCAAAATTTAATGAGTACGAAGATGTTACTCCGAGGTAGTCGTTTTTAACATGAATGATTTCATCTGAACCGTAAAGGATGGTTGTGAGGCCGTCTTCTGGAATTTCGTTGATGGGTGTGTCGAGGGTGAACCCGTATTTATGGCCGATAGCCTCGATTTGCTTGAAAATCCAGTTGTTTTTAAAATCGCCCAACGGCGCCAAACCACCATTTTTGATGCTGACATTATCGTCGGGGATAACTTTTTTAAAATCAATTTCGGAAACTTCGCCCAGACCGTTGCAGTGGTGGCAGGCGCCATACGGCGAGTTGAACGAAAACGTGTTGGGTTCGGGTTCATCATACGAAAGGCCTGTTGTTGGGCACATGAGCAGCTTGCTGTAATGCCTGAGTTTATTTTCTTTCTGATCGAGGACCATCAAAATGCCTTTGCCGTATTTGAGTGCTGTTTGCACCGATTTGGTGAGCCTTTCCCTGGATTGGTCATCAATTTTGATGCGGTCGATCACAATTTCGATGTCGTGGGTTTTGTATCGGTCGAGTTTCATCCCAAAGGTGAGGTCTTCGATTTTGCTGTCGATCCTCACTTTTAAAAATCCCTGCTTGCGCACCTGTTCAAACAATTCGCGGTAGTGTCCTTTGCGGGCTTTCACAACAGGGGCAAGGACGGTGATGTTTTCGCCGGGATAATTTTCGAGGATGAGCGTGATAATCTGCTGCTCGTTGTACCTGACCATTTTTTCGCCGGTATTGTAGGAATATGCGTCACCAACGCGGGCATAGAGTAGTCTGAGAAAATCGTAAACTTCGGTGATGGTGCCGACGGTGGAGCGCGGGTTTTTGTTGACGGTTTTTTGTTCGATCGAAATTACAGGGCTGAGGCCGTCAATTTTATCCACATCCGGGCGCTCGAGGTTGCCGATGAACTGCCGGGCGTAGGCCGAAAATGTTTCCATGTAGCGGCGCTGACCTTCGGCATAAATTGTATCGAAAGCAAGCGAGGACTTGCCGCTGCCGCTCAATCCGGTAATTACCACGAGTTTGTTTCGTGGGATTTTCAGGTCGATATTTTTAAGATTATGAACCCTGGCGCCATAAACTTCGAGCATGCCGGTTTCGATCTCATCCTCTTCTAAAAGATCGGTAATATGATTTATTTTTTCGTTCATTACTTTTTGCCTTCATCAAAACTTTAAAATGTACCAGGCTACAAATTTTTAATTAGCCCAGCACCATCAATTTTTCATTCAGTGGTTATGAAACATAAAAACTGACACTTTATTTTTGTTTTACATTCAAGGATGCGTTGTGCCCCGGGAGAATTAAGTTCGTCTAAAGCTGTTTTGACTTATTATATTAATTATCAGTATTTTAATTAGAAAAGTTCGTCTGAGTTCGTCTGAGTTCGTCTAAGTTCGTCTAAATTCGATAGAGCCATTTTTTCAAACATGATTTTTACGCGATTATCTTTCTCGAGAAATTGCTTTAAACGCATTTAAAAAACCACTATTTATTCTGCTAAATATCAATTATTTAGATACAAATCTCTCTTAAACTCTCTTAGAACTCTCTTAAAAACTCTCTTAAACCCGAATCCATGTTCCAAAACCGAAAGTTTTAATTTTTCCTTCTGCTATTGTATCAAGTCTAAAAAATGGTTGATTTTGGGCTAAAGCCCGGATACTGTCAGGTTTTCAATTGCCCCGACCTTAAGGTCGGGGCAATTGATGTCCGCGATATCCAGGGCTTTAGCCAAATATTTTTAACTTTAGATGCCTTTTTAGACTTGTCTCATTAAAAAAGAACCTAAAAAATTTGTTACCTTATTTTCCGTTCATCAGCGTTAAAAATATTGGGTAAACGAAAACCGAAGTTCTTTTAATCTTATCACAGTTATTAATTTGTATTTCAATGAATTAGAGAAATATTTCTTTTAAGTTCTTTTACTTTCTTTTAAGTTTTTGTTTTTAAAAACTAATTTTGCCTACAAATCGTGTTTCAATTTTCGTCTTTACCCGGATAAGTTCATCCATCAAAAAAGTCAGGTCATCAACGTTTTCGTCGCCGGTGTCTTTTAACATTTCTTCGGTAAATGCAAACGATTCCCCTGCCTGAATGCTGTCAGACCATTCTTTCCATTTTCCGGTTGTAGCGAGATTAACAATTATGGTTGATAATTCAACTTCAAATTCGGCAATTTTTCGAAGAATCAATTCGATCTCTTCTTTATATTCCGGAGTTGACTTAAAGTCGGATTTGAATTTTATTACTTTGTTCATTTTATGGATTCATCCTTGAAAATTGTCCATGAAATGCAATTTAAAGCACCACCATCTCCAATAATTTCTGACACATCAATCTGTTTAACGCGATCATTTTTAGCATATTCCGGAAAGTATTCCTTAATTTGTTTCAATGCTTGTTCATCTTCATCAATGCCCAAACCCGGTATTAATATCAAATCTTTCGTTTGCAGAAAATTCATGTACGCCCAGTTATTTTCTTCATCTGGTTTCATGACATTATAATTTAATTTTTTCCAATGGAGTCCGTTTTGTTCTAGAGAACTATAGAGTTTTTGCTTAAAAATTTCATCATATTCATCAAAATATCCTTGAAGCAAAACTGTGTTGTCGTCAATAAATCTAACCATACCATCTGCATGGCCATACTCTTCGTTCGCCTTATCCCAAGGTATTAAGGCTATTTTATCAACCTCAAAAATCAATTTTAACTTAGCAACTACTCCATCCCGATTATAAAAATCCTTGTTCTCAACCAAAACCTTATCAGTCATGATAACACAATTGGATGATTTGATAACGTTTCCGCCATCAATAATCAGGTCAGTTTTGATTGTTCTTAACCCTAATTTATCACAGACAATGTCCGGGTAAGTTTTTTGCTTTCGATATTTTTTTGCTTGCAGGTAGTCAGGATCATACCGGTATTCAATGAATTTATCCTTTGAGACTTGAATTGGCATAAAGTCTCTTGCCCAAATATCTCTTGTTAAAGGTAAAAAATCATGCTGAACATTGTTTTCGTTAAGAATTGTAATCAGTTTTCTTGCAAAATCTGGAAATTGTAATCTGAGCGTATCCGCAAGGAATACAAAGTTTGTTTGGCGGTCTGTAATCATTTTGATAATATTTTTCGTAAAAAACCAACTCTATTTTTCATAAAGTCTTTATAATTTTCACCGTCAAAAACATCACTCTTGTCATTATTACAAAAATAACAACTGAGTACACAGTTTTGAACAGAATAGTTCTCTTTTGGATTTACTCGGTCAATCTCTAACCAAAATCCGCGACTTTGACCCCTTCCTAAAATTCCATCTTTAGGGAATCTCTTAGATGTTAATAACCCAGTTTTAACAATTTTTTGACACTCTACTTCTGTCAAACCACAATAATGACAGTTTTTATCTTGGTTTCGATACCACATTTCAAATTCTTCGTAGTCAGCAAAAGAATTGTTCCCTTTTTGCTTTCACGGAGAAAAATCTGCCTTCAATTTTTCTGTCGGTTTTTGCTGATAAGAAAATTCCATTTCTTCCATTTTATGTTCTTTAGAATTAATTGCCCCATTGAAACAATCCCCTCAAAAAAAAGATTGCAATGATAGCAAATTTAGCGGTTAAATTTTTGGGAATGTTTTGATAATTTCTGGTTTTTATCGCTTTGCTTCCGTTTACTGATTTACCTTTGCCGCTATCTTTTTGGTGCTTTTAATTTTTTGATAACCGATTTAATTTCACCGTTTTAATAAGGATTTTTCCAAATTAGCAGGATATGAAAAATAAAGTACATTTTGCAATCATTTTCTTCTTCCTTCAATTCAGTCTTTTTTCACAGGAAATCGATGTAAGATTTTTTTCCACCGAAAATATTATCAATCAGGCCGATTCGGTATGGATGAGCAATCTTCCCGAAATAAAGCTTCCCGAAAATTACCGTCACCGCAATTTACCTGCTTCGTTGGATAACTCCACGCTGCCCTGGTTCAGGCCGATATTTTCACAGGAAAGCGCCTCCTGCGGCCAGTCAGCCGGAATTGGCTATATTTTTACTTACGAAATTAACCGTGCCCGTAACCTTCCAGCCGACACCTCCATCAACCAGTATCCCACACATTTTGCATGGAATTTTGGCAATAGCGGCTATGGCTGGTACGGCGTAAGTTATTTTCATAGTTTCGAAATCCTGCGGACTCTAGGAACCCCGAATGTTTTTGATTACGGCGGGATGTATATTGACGAAGGGGTTATCTGGATTACAGGCTACGACAAGTATTACGAGGCCATGAAGAACCGGACAACCGGTGTTAGTCAGATTAAAGCAAACACACCCGACGGCCTGCTGACACTGAAAAACTGGCTCAACGATCATCTGGATGTCTCTGAGACGGGCGGTGTTGCCGGATTTTATGCAGCAAGCCCGTGGGGTTATAATTTTTTGCCTCCCGAAAGTCCGGAAGCAGGCAAAATTGTGATGACCAATTTCCAGGGAACCGTTGCAACCCATGCCATGACAATCGTTGGTTACAACGACAGCATCAGGTACGATTTTAATGCTGATGGCCAGTTTACCAATCATCTCGATATCAATTTTGATGGTGTTGTTGATATGAAAGACTGGGAAATCGGCGGTGTAAAATTTGCCAACAGCTACGGCGATACCTGGGGCGATCTGGGCTTTTGCTACATGATGTACAAAGTGATTGCCGACGAGCTTCACGAAGGAGGCATCTGGAATCATTCGGTTCATCTTTTGGATGTAAAACCTGAATATGCCCCTGAATTGACTATGAAATTAACTGTGAAACACGATTCGCGGGAGAAAATCAATATCACGGCAGGCGTTTCAAACGATACGGCCTCACTGCTGCCGGAACACCTGCTTAGCTTTCCGTTTTTTAATTACGCTGGCGGCCACCAGTACATGCAGGGGCACCGCGATGAAGAAGCAAAAAAAACAATCGAAGCCGGGCTTGACCTTACACCACTGTTAAGTTACGTGACTCCCGGAAAACCCGCCAGGTTTTTTGTGGTGATTGATGAAAATGATCCTAAAAACGAGGGAACCGGCGAAATTGTGAGCTATTCGATTATGGATTATTCCAATGGTGTAACCGAAATCCATTGTCCCGACGAGCATGTCCCGATTGCCGAAAGTGCCACAACCCGTCTTGCAGTAAATCATACGCTTGATTTTGATAAGATTGAAATCGTAAACGACGAACTTCCTGCCGTTATCGAAGGTCAGCCTTACGATGTCCAGTTGACTGCCGAAGGCGGCACGCTGCCCGGTAAATGGGAGCTTGCCGGAAAATATTACCAGCAGAGTTATCCGGCCGACTTTCCAGTCATCGGGGAAGTGCCTTTAGTCCCTGCATCCGGCGATGTTCAATATGCCGAGCAGGAAATTGAGTTCAGTTTTCCGTGTTACGGCGAAAACTTTAACAAGCTCTTTATCCATCAAAATGGATTTATCATGTTCGAAGGCGACCTTTATCCCTGGCCTTATTACAACGATGCTTTCCTGCTTTTTAAGAGCATAATGAATATCGCTGTTTTCTTAAATGAGCCGCTCAAATATTACCCGCCGCTAACCGATAGCGACGGAATGTGGTACGAAGGTGACGAAAACCAGGCAGCTTTCAGATGGAGCATTCCCATCATGGCTTTTGAAGATGTGATTGGCCACGCCGAATTTGCAGTAATTTTATACCCCGATGGCACGATACGTTATTTTTACAACGATATCGAAGCCGATGAAGATTTGCTCTGGTATGCAGGCGTTTCAAAAGGCAACAAGGAGGAATACAAAATGTTGGGTTGGTCGAACACAAAAACCCTTCCCCGGAAGGGAGGATATGCCCTGATTCCCGATTTGCCGCCACAACAGATTTATCTCAGCACCGATGGCCTGCTTAGCGGAAATCCGGTCATGAACAACGAAATCAAAAATATCCCTGTAAAAGTTACTGATGATAAGAATATTTCGGCAACCAAAACCTTCCAGTTATCCGATGGACTGGTATTTTCGTACCAGATCGACGCCGGTGGAGATTCGTTAATTCAGATCGGTGACACGATAAAAACTGATCTGAAAATCAAAAACATTTCGATTTATACTTTTCATAACCTCCAGATAAGCATTTCAGGCAATTATCCTTATCTCGAAATTATCGATGGCAGCGCAACAATCGGCACAATCAACCCCGGGCAAACAATTACCATGAGCAACGCGCTAACCATGTGTGTTGCCGATTCGTGCCCCGATAAATATTCGTTTATCCTGAACCTGACTTTGTACACCACCGAAAAAACCTGGACCGGAAAACTGATGTTTGAAACAGCGGTGCCCGGTTTGTACCTCTCCAATCGCAAGATTATTGATAACAACAACCACAAGCTCGATCCCGGAGAAACTGTTGATCTTTACATAACCATCACCAACGATGGCTCGGCTGCAGCTGGCGATGTAAGCGGGCTTTTGACAACTACGGATCCTTTTATAACCATTTCTTCCACCGGATCGCTGCCTTTTGGGAACCTGGCCCCCGGGCAAAGCCGTGAGCTTGGCTTTACGATAAGCGCAGATGCTGGCACTCCGATTTCGCATGTTGCCGATTTTAGCTTCGTGATTTCAGCAGACCCCGAAATTGAGCAGGAAGAAACCTTTAGCTTAGTTATCGGTCAAATTCCGGTGCTTGTAATCAACATGGCGCAAAACACCACTTCCTCCGCAGCCATGATTGCAGCACTTCAGGGCGTGGGTATCGAGTTTCGAACTGCCGATTCGGTTCCAACAAAACTCGAATTGTACCGCTCAGTTTTCCTCTGCCTCGGAACCTTTTATCAAAATACCCCGCTTTCTGCAGACGAAGGCAGCGACCTGGCTGCATACCTCGATAATGGTGGAAAACTTTACATGGAAGGAGCCATCACCTGGAAACAGGATCCGCAAACTCAGGTACATCCAAAATTTTATATAAATATTACCGCTTCAAGCTGGACAAATTACCTGCAAATTCGGGGTGTTGAGGGTACTTTTTGCCAGGATAAACTATTTAATTCAAATGCTCAGAACAAAATCATCAACTATTATTTTCAGCCCGTAGAACCTGCATTTTCGATTTTCAGGTTAGATACTTCCAGTTTTCGAAATTCGGCGGTAGCCTACGAAAATGAAGTTTATAAAACCATCGGCTCATTTACTGAGTTTGGAAGCCTCGAAAGCAGCGCCACAAATGATGACAGGGAATTACTCATGAAAAATTACCTCGAATTTTTCGGCCTTGCCGATTACATCACCAGTATTCCGGAAGTTGCTGGAACACCCAAAGGAGAAGTAAAAGCAGGCAATTTTCCAAACCCATTTTCAAATCAGACAGAAATCAGATTTTCGGTCATCAAAGGTTCGGATGTAGAAATTACGATTTTTGATATTTTTGGAAAAACCATCTCAAAACCTTTAAATAGCCAGCATTTCGAAAAAGGTGATTATGCTGTGCAATGGTTTTCAAAAGATGACCAACAAAAACTAATACCAGCCGGGATTTATTTTTATCAGCTCAGGATTGGTGAAACGATCACAACCGGAAAAATGATAAAGCTGGATAGCTAAGAATATTTACTTTTGCCCCTGTTTTTCCAAAAATAAATTATGGTATTCAGCAGCAGCTTGTTTCTTCTTTATTTTTTACCGGTCTTTTTGATCGTTTATTACCTCCTTCCTGTAAAGCTGAAGAATATTTTTGCCTTGTTGGCCAGTATTTTCTTTTATGGCTGGGGCGCTCCCGATTTTATTTTCATTGTTCTTGGCTCCATTATTATCGATTTTTACCTGGTGGAGGTCATGAATAATTCCACCTCGAGGTCGGCGCGACGGGCTTTGATTGCGATTTCGGTGGTTTTGAATATCGGGATGCTGGCGTATTTTAAATACGCAAATTTCTTTATCGAAAACCTCAACTTTGTTTTGGCCGGATTTGGATTTAATGATCTGAAATGGCCGGGTGTTGCTTTGCCGATTGGCATTTCATTTTTTTCGTTTCAAAAACTAACCTATTCGGTGGATGTTTACCGCAAGGTACATGCTCCGCTCAAAAGAGTCTGGGATTACGCGCTTTACCTGTTGATGTTCCCTCAGCTTATCGCGGGGCCTATTGTGCGCTTCAACGAAGTTGCCGATCAGATCGAAGACCGGCGGGCAAACGAAACTGTGGAAGCAAGGTTGCTCGGTTTTTTCAGGTTTGTGATTGGCCTTTCTAAAAAGGTTTTTATTGCCAATGTTCTTGGCGAGCAGGTTGATAAAATTTTTGCCATGCAGGCCGGTGATATTTCGACACCGCTTGCCTGGATTGGAATTGTGGCTTATTCGTTTCAGATTTATTACGACTTTTCAGGATACTCCGACATGGCCATCGGCCTTGGCGGGATGATTGGTTTTAAGTTTCCCGAGAATTTCAACAATCCGTACATTTCACAAAATATCACCGAATTCTGGCGTCGCTGGCACATGACTTTAGGCCGCTGGATGCGCGATTATCTCTACATTCCGCTTGGCGGAAGCCGCGTTACCAAAGGCCGGCTTTATTTTAACCTCTGGGTGGTTTTTCTCATCTCGGGTTTGTGGCACGGAGCCGCCTGGAATTTTGTTGTCTGGGGCGCCTTTCACGGGCTTTTCCTCGTTGCCGACCGCATGTTTTTAATCAGGCTTACAACGAAGTTGGGCAAATTCCCAAATATCGCCATCACCTATTTTATTACATTGATAGGATGGGTTTTGTTCAGGTCGGAAACATTGGGTTTTGCCTTCGATTTTATGGGACGCATGTTTGCATTTGATGGCGTGGGTGAGCAACTGTATTTTGATCTTGAGGTGAGGACGATGCTGGTGTTGGGTGCAATTTTCGGGTTGATTGCAGCTTTTGGAAATATCGAAAAATGGTGGTTGGATTTTTTAAGCAACGATAAAAAAACCGGGGTTTTACTTTCGATGACCGCCGTTGGGGTTTTGTTAACCGTACTTTGCGTTGCATCCATCACTTCATCCGGGTTTAACCCGTTTATTTATTTCAGATTCTAAAATCATAAATCACAAAATTCAAATAACAAATCACAAATCACAAAGGGCAGAGCGCACTGCGCTTAGCGCTAAGCGACTTTTACAAATCACAAATCATAAATCACAAATCACATAGGGCAGAGCGCTAAGCGCTAAGCAGCTTTCACAAAATACAAATCATAAATCATAAATCACAAATGGCAGAGCGCTCTGCGCTAAGCGCTAAGCGAATTTCATAAATCATAAATCATAAATCACAAATGGCAGAGCGCTCTGCGCTAAGCGCTAAGCAGCTTTCACAAATCATAAATCACAAATTCTTCTTCCAGCTTGTAAATGTTTAAGAAATCCAAAAATATTGCCTTTGTCGTTCTCCTGATTTTACTGGCTTTGCCGGCATTTCAGCATATTACAAAACTCGTAAGCGTTAAACCGCTCGATGGCGATTTTGTAATAGCGCCACGGCCTCCAATTACCTGGAAAGGTTGGCTTTCGGGAGATTTCCAGACACAATTCGACAACTACATCGAAGACCACATCGGTTTCCGTAGTTTTTTTGTAAGGCTTAATAACCAAACCGATTTCAGCCTGTTCCGTAAAGCCAATGCCGATGGGGTGGTTGTTGGCAAGGACAGGATGCTTTTTGAGTACGACTACATCCAGGCATACACCGGCAAGGATTTTATTGGAAAGAATACCATCCGGAAAAAACTGAACCGCGTAAAATTCCTTCAAAAATATCTGAAGGAAAATTTTGATATTGATTTCGTTATAATTTTCGAACCCAGCAAAGCCAGGTTCTATCCCGAATTAATCCCCGACCACTATCTTGCAGATGGGGTGGGCCTTTCGAACTACGAATATTTTACACAGGAAGCCAAAAATCTCGGCGTCAGGTTTATCGATTACAACAAATACTACAATCAGCTCAAAGGCACAAAACCTTACCCGCTTTATCCCAAATGGGGCATACACTGGAGCGAATATGGGATGTCGTTCGTGGCTGATTCGCTGGTTAAATATCTCGAAAACCTTCGCGGGATCGATTTGCCCGAAATGAAACTTGATAATCTGAAAGTGACCACTCACCTCGAAGACAGCGATTACGACGTTGGAAAAACCATGAACCTCCTCTGGCGGCTGCCTCATTCCGAGGTTGCCTATCCGCAATATAGTTTTGATGGCGGTGGCAACAAAACCCGCCCGATGGTTTTAACCATCGCCGACAGCTATTACTGGAACATCTTCAATACCCGCCTGCCTAAAAACCTCTTTGCCAACGAGGCTTTCTGGTATTTTAATGCCAAGGTTTACCCTGATTCGTATTTCGGGACAAAATGGGTTAGGGATGTTGATTTGCGCCAGGAAGTCGAAAAGCAGGACATCATCATGCTTTCGGTAACGGAGCGGTTTCTTTACAAATTCGACTGGGGTTTTGTGGATGATGTTTTTAAATTATATGCGCCATCCTGTTCCGGCGATTTGATTTATGATTTTGCCAACGGGATAAAAGCAGATGCCTCGTGGTTTTCGAAAATTCAGAAAAAAGCCCAAAAACAAGGCATTCCGCTTGAAGATGCCCTTATTGATGAAGCCACTTTCCGAGCCATCACCGAAGATTTTGAGACTTACCTCTCATGGTATGGCCTCGATCATTACAAAAAAATCATTCTTAACGCCACCGAATGGAAAGAAGCGGTGAATAAAAAAGCTGCCGAACAAGGAATATCATTTGATGAAATGCTGACCATCGACGCCGATTATACTTTTAAAAACGACCATCCGGCTGCCAACCAAAAGTACCACCTCCTTCAGAAAAATATTAATGCGATAAAATCAGACCGCGAATGGCTGAAAGTGGTAGGTGAAAAAGCCAGTATTTATTTCATGGATACACTCGAAATGGTTCAAATTGATGCCGAATATATGGCTAATCAGGAGCTTGGGAAATTATCTGCGGATGAACTCAAAATTCAGGCACTCGAAAAACAAATCCGGCAAGACCCGGCATGGCTTGAACTGGTTACCAAAAAAGCTGCCGATCAGGGGAAATCTCTCGACCAAATGATTCGTGAAGATGCTGAATTTATGGTCAATCAAGAGAAGAAATAGCTTTGATTTTTACACTAAATGCCCCAAAAGAAATGAGAAAACAAATAGATCGGGTTTTTAGCGAAAGCGAAGAAATCCCGCTTTTTTATGTCGAAAGTGGCAGCCGGCTCTGGGGAATCGCTAGCCCCGACAGCGATTTTGATGTTCGTGGTTTCCATCTCCAAACCAAAAAACAATATTTCGACTTTAAGAAACATCGTGACATCATCGAAATCATGGATGGCGATTTTGATTTTGTTTCGTACGATATTGATAAGATGTTTGGTCTTCTGGCAAAAAGCAATCCCACTGTTTTTGAGTGGATCAGGGCAAACATCATTTATCTGAACCAACTTCCCGAATGGCCTGCCTTACAAAAAAACATAATCGGGAATATTGATTTTAAAGCACTTTTTCATCATTATATTTCGCTTGCCAAAGGAAGTTTCCATTTGATGGAGACCGGTAGAAATTTCACCTACAAAAAAACATTTTACTGTATCCGCGGGCTTTTATCGGCCGAACTTGCATCCGAAAAAATTATCCCCGAGCTTTTGATCGACAACCTTTTCGGTCAGTTCGACCATGACAACGATGTTTTAACCATCGCAAAAGATAGTCTGGAAAGGAAGAAACAGCAAAAGGAAAAAGACGAAGTTGTGGAGGGCGACAAATACCGAATCACAACAGCCATCAAAGATTATGTTGACCAACTCGGACAAAAAACCGTCGAAAGCAGTAACAACCGGCAAAAGTTGGAATCTGTCCTGACGGATTATAGCTATAATTTGAAATCGCAGTATTACGGCAAATTATAAACCGCGGCCTTTAAGGTTTTTTAAAAATCCGGGGTTTTGAGATTTGTACACGGAAGGTTTTCCAGTGAGATTCGATGAGAAATGGAAACCTTATTTTCACGGATAAACTTCCTCCACGAAAATTTCCTAATTTCGTGATTTTCAAAATACCTTGTTTTTATTTGGATTTCCAAACTTCAATTTGATAAAAACCATGAAACAAACTTTACGTAACCTCATTTTTTGTGGGCTTTCCGGCCTGTTTTCACTTACCGTTTTTGCCCAAACTCCAAAGGAAATTGTTGGTTATTATCCCAACTGGCAATGGTACGACCGCAGCGGGCTTATTGACCCGGAAGCTATTTTTTACGAAAAATACACCGTCATCAATTACGCTTTTTTTAACCCGACTGCCAATGGAACCATCGTTTCGACCGATTCATGGGCCGACGAAAACCTGCTGCTTGGCCCAACGATCTGGTGGCCGGTGCAAACCCACGACTCAACAAAAAGCCTTCCTTTTCTCGCCCATCAGGCAGGTGTAAAGGTGCTGCCTTCGATTGGTGGCTGGACATTGTCGTACAATTTTCCGGGAATTGCTGCTGATCCCGTCAAACGACAGACCTTTGCCCAAAGCTGTGTGGAACTCATCGAATTTTACCATTTTGATGGCATTGATCTGGATTGGGAATATCCCGGCTATGCGCCCAATGGCGGAACTCCTGCCGATAAACAAAACTTTACCTTGCTGTTGCAGGATTTAAGAACTGCCCTTGATGAACTCGAAATCCAGAATGGACAGGAATACCTGCTCACTTCCTGCTTTGGCGCCGCACAGGAAAAAATGGAAAATATCGAATGGGCCAATGTTTTGCCGCTCTTGGATATGATAAATCTGATGACATATGATTTTCATGGCTCCTGGGACCCCGAAAGCAACCACCACACCCCACTTTATCCGCCGGCTGTTGGTGATCCTGACTGGTGCTTCGATGGTGCATTCAACCTCTTAACCGAAACTTACAACGTTCCTGCTGAAAAAATAAATCTTGGCGTTTCCTTTTGTGGAAAAGCGCTGGCAAACTGCACCCAACTTTACGGGCCGCACAGCGGTTACGATGGTTCCACATTCTGGGAAGACGAAGGCCAGCCAACTTATTTCAATATTGCCAAAAGAATGGGCCAGTTCACCCGATTTTGGGACGACCAGGTAAAATGTCCTTATCTGCTTGGAAATTCCATCAACACTTTTGTAACTTACGACGATGGCGAATCGGTGGGTTACAAAGCCCGTTATGTAAACGCCAAAAACGCAAAAGGTTTAATTGTCTGGGAAATTACAGCCGATTACATCGAAACTTCGCCAGGCTCGGGAATCATTGCCGGCACGCCATTGATGGACACCATCAACGCGGTTTTTGATGAAGCTACAGCTTTAAATGATCAGCTTCAGAATGTTTTTTCACTTTGCCCAAACCCCACTTCAGGCCCATTCAAAATCCTGGTTGAGGAGCCGGTTACGAAGGTTTCGGTATTTTCGGTGAGAGGTTTAAAGCTAATCGAATTTTCAGCGCATGCCGAACTTAACATCCGGAAACTTGAGTGTGGGATTTATTTTGTTCAGATAAAAACTTCTTCAGGAGTCTATTATCAAAAGCTGGTTAAGGAATAAACCTGTACATTGTTAAGTCTGGAAAGGAATACCCGATTACTTTAAATTTGAGCTAATTTTGCAAATAACCAAAACATCAAAAGTGATGAATAAAAATACTGCGATTTTGAAAAATAATCTTCACAAGCTTATTTTAGAAACTGATGATGAATCTGTTTTGAGTAAGGTTCAGGCATTTTTCGATACTTTAAGAAATTCTCAAAATGATTGGTGGGATGCCCTTTCCGAAACAGAAATAAGTTTGATTAATAATGGAATTAGTCAGTTAGACAACGGAGGACGCATTCCTCATGACGAGGTAATGCGTAAAGTTGATCAATTATTTGATCGTTCATTGTGAGAATCCCACACCTGCCTGGTTTTGCCTTTAAAACCAGCCTCACCGTCGCTTAACATAATTTAACCGCCACTCAAAAGCCTCATCACTAATTTTAATATTTTTGCAAAAATGTAATCCGTTTTAGAAATTAATTTTTAATAAATCATGGCTTTTCATCAACAGATATTAAGAGATAACAACGGGAATAATATTGGCGTTTTTATGCCCTATGAAGATTATGAAAAAATAATGGACCAGTTAGAGGAACTTGAGGATATCCGGGATTTTGATGCTGCCAAAGTTAAAAATGAGGAATTTATCCCATTGAAGGAAGCAGTGAAACTCAGAAAGCAAAAAAATGGCTAAATACGAAGTATTTATCACAACAACCGTCCAAAAACAACTCAAAAATCTTCCGAATGACATTGCAGACTAACTTGAGCAAAAAATGCTTTTACTGGAGGATGATCCCCGGCCAACTGATTGCAAAAAGCTGAAGGGAAGAGTAGGATTTCGGGTCAGAGCTGGGAATTACCGTTTTATTTATGAGATTAGGGACAAAGTCCTTGTGATATTAATCCTAAAAGTTGGTCACAGGAAAGACATTTATTTATAAAAGAGTTAGGACTTTGTATGTTTCAATTCCCTGATTTCTGCATTGGGAAAAGGTGTCAATGATGAAAATGCTCAATAATTTTTAGATTTGGCTCTCCTGCACCCCCAACGTTAATTTTAATATTTTTGCAAAAACATAAAATTCCATCTTATGAATTATGATTTGATAGTAATAGGCAGCGGACCCGGAGGTTACGTGGCGGCCATCAGGGCATCGCAACTCGGGATGAAAGTAGCCGTTGTCGAAAAAGAATCCGTTGGCGGCGTCTGCCTCAACTGGGGCTGCATCCCAACAAAAGCGCTGCTCAAAAGTGCGCAGGTTTTCAATTATCTCAAACATGCCGGCGATTACGGCATTAAGCTTACGGGCGAAGCAACCCCCGATTTTGAAGCCATGGTAAAACGCAGCCGCGACGTAGCCAAAGGCATGAGCAACGGCGTAAATTTCCTGTTTAAGAAAAATAAAATAGAAGTCCTTGCCGGCACCGGCAAAGTAAAACCGGGCAAAGTAGTCGAAGTTACTGCCGAAGATGGCAAACCCACCGAATACACAGCAAACCACATCATTATCGCCACCGGTGCACGTTCGCGCCAGCTTGATAATTTAAAGCAGGACGGCAAAAGGATTATCGGCTACCGCGAAGCGATGACACTTGACAAACAGCCCACTTCGATGGTTGTGGTTGGTTCCGGAGCAATCGGGTCGGAGTTCGCCTATTTTTATAATTCGGTGGGAACAAAAGTTACACTTGTCGAATTTCTGCCAAACATTGTGCCGCTCGAAGATGAGGAAGTCTCGAAACAACTCGAACGTTCCTTTAAAAAGGCGGGCATGAAAATTTATACAGGTTCTTCGGTGGAATCGGTTGATTTATCAGGCGAGCAATGCAAAGTTCTGATCAGGACAAAAAAGGGCGAAGAAACCGTTGAATGCGATGTTGTACTTTCGGCCGTAGGAATTGCCACTAATCTCGAAGGCATTGGGCTGGAAGAGGTCGGGATAAAAACAGAAAAAGGAAAAGTTGTTGTTGACGATTTTTATAAGACCAGCGTCGAAGGCTATTATGCCATTGGCGATATCGTCCGTGGTCCGGCGCTTGCTCACGTTGCTTCGCACGAAGGCATCTGCTGTGTCGAGAAAATTGCCGGAAAACATGTCGAACCTATCGATTATGGCAATATTCCCGCCTGCACATATACCAATCCTGAGATTGCCTCGGTTGGGATGACCGAAAAACAGGCCGTTGAAGCGGGTTATGAAGTTAAGGTTGGAAAATTTCCGTTCTCGGCATCAGGCAAAGCCAGCGCCGCCGGGAATAAGGACGGATTTATAAAGGTGGTTTTTGATGCTAAATATGGCGAATGGCTTGGCGCCCAGATGATCGGCGACAATGTTACCGAAATGATTGCCGAAGTTGTTGTTGCCCGCAAACTCGAAACCACCGGCGAAGAAATCATCAAAGCGGTGCATCCGCATCCAACCATGTCGGAAGCTGTGATGGAAGCTACCGCCGCCGCTTATGGGGAGGTGATACATTTGTAGTTACTAAGATTCCGACATCCTGACCTCTCTCAGCATACATTGTCGCATTTGTATTCTTTTTATTTGCCTAATCTTTTAAACCATTTGATTTACTTTCTTTTGCCTTGACGCAAAAGAAAGTAACAAAGAAAAGGTCAAGACTTCATGAAAATTTCCTGTTTTCTACGGTTTGTCTCAGCCACGCGATACAAGCCGCGCCATCGCATAGGCCGACCCTGGCTTCTGTATCGCTTTAAAAGGCCCTCTCGGTGAGACTTCCCTCGAAAACTACGGAAATTTTCATAAGGTCATCCTGAAATTTGCGATACCTTCCTTTCTAAATATTTTTAAATGAATTTGTACAAGAAGTGGAATCAGGAAGTCTGAGTTTAGGAAGATTTTTTAAAACACCCCCGACAGTGCTCAAAACGCGGTCGGGGGTTTGCTATTTAACGCATTCTTTTGTCAGTAAAACCTCACAGATGGGGTGTTAAATATTCATTTTTTTTACAAAACGCATACTACTATTTATCAACAACTTACAAATTTTTGGAAAAACAGGCATTTTCGTTCCAGTTTTTGCTTCTCAAAAAGCAAATCGAAATTAGATTTCTCCCTACGGTCGAAATGACAACAATGTTTGGTCAGGGATTGGAGAGGGGAAAAGCGGACGCGAAGCGTCCGCTTTTCCCCTCCCAGTCAACCCGTCACAGAGATCGGAAGAGCGTCGTGTAG
>CAJATL010000320.1 GCA_903944895.1 uncultured Bacteroidota bacterium | reverse complement strand
ACTAAGCCAGATTGTCGAATGTGATTCGCAAATCCGGAATGTTTACGAAAATTGATTTTTTCGGTGCTTTTCAAAAGAGGCTGCATCCGACTCCGGGTGCAGCCTCTTTTTTTGTTTACGCTAAGAAAGCCAGGATGTTTGTAAAATATTCCCTAAAATTTCCATTTCCGGATTCTTTAAAGATTCCAATTAATGGAAGTACCTGGCTGGCAGTAATTGCATAATTTGCCTCAATTCACTTGTTTAATGTTCTTCACGGGTAACTTCCGGCCAATTTTGCGAAATATTAAGGTACATGATCCTGAATTGATGGTTCTTAACTGCTTTTTCTGTCAGTTGCCGTTTTCCTAAGTGTTAATTCAAGTTTTCACGGTAAAATAAAGCGTGTAAGTGCAAATCCTGTCAGCTTCTCTGCAACTCGAAGGTTAAATTTTACAAGCCATCTTTTGATTAAGTCTTGAAATCGACCTAGCTCATTTTGATGTCAGAAAAATAGTTTTGTTTCGGGCTTCCCCGATGTTTAAGCCTTTGAAAGTCTTCACATAAATTTCGTGTTAAATCAAATGCAAAAATGCAATCTGAGTATTCGGCTTACAAGGCTGTCCGGGCAATACAATTGCTTATCTTTTCATCTAAGCATTGCCCGGCCACCCGCTGGGTACTGTCAGAAATATTTCTTAACGCTGCACTAAAATATTTCAGACCATTAGCCTTTCCAGCTTTCATACCCTCAGATGGCTTCTGAAGAGCATTAATTTAACTTTAAAATTTATTTTTTATGAAAACTTTTAAAAAAACTTTCATCGGAAAAGGGAAACAAAACCCAAACTTTGACATCGTAAAAATGACCTTGAAGGTTGATGATTTTCAAAACTTAATCTTTGAAAAAGAAGGCGTAAAATACCTGACTTTCGAAGTTGCGAAGATGAGAGAAGCTGATCAGTTTGGTCGCACCCACACAGCTTATGTTGTTGTACCGGAAAACATTGAAACAAAATTCGAACCTCAGGAAAAAAAATGGTCAACTGACGAGATTTTTACTGAAGCAGTTAAGAAAAACATCATTACAAATTCCGGCTCCTGGTACTCTTTTAAGGATCGCAAAATCGGACACGGAAGCGCCCTGGTTCGCAAGAACATCGAATCAAACAAGGAATTGAGGCACGATTTGATTCATGCAATCACCACAACAGCACAACCGGTACTTCCATTTTAACTGAAATCTTAAAAAAAAGAACCCGGAAACGGGTTTTTTTTGTGTCATATTCTCTTCTTTTAAAGTGATTTTAAAGAATGAAAATGCCTCCTCTACTCAGGTCTGTAGAGTGGTTATTAATTCATGCAAAGGTATTTTATGATCTTGCAAATTTCAGTAAGATTAAATATATAGTGTTGTCAGTTCATAAATTTTATACCAATAATAAAACGCCTCTGGATTGGATTTTTTAGCTAAGTTCTAATATTAACAGCATTTTCTTTAAATTGCCAGAAAAGCTCGTACGCTTGTGATGATGCCAGGATTGCAAAAAACCATAGCTTAATTGTAGCTTTGGTACCAGACAACTTATTAGCATATGCAAACCAATT
>CAJATL010000319.1 GCA_903944895.1 uncultured Bacteroidota bacterium | reverse complement strand
AATATCATTACCAGCAAAAGCCGTTGGCGTTGCCTGGAAAGTTAAAACCATGCAATCCTGCGCCACACCTACAGTGCGGGCAAGAGGCTGAGCGGTAAGACAAAGATCGGCGAAACCGGCCAAAATATCAGCCGCTCCCGGGGTGTAGGTTGGATGAAGTAGCGAAGCATCATCAAAAACGCCGTCGCCTGAAGAAGTCCAGGAAAGTGAACTGTAATTTAAAGCACTGGCTCCAGTTAGTGTAAAAGTTTCGGTTTTACAAACTGCTGCATCAGGACCAGCATTTGCCACAGGCAATAATGAGATGAATATGGTCATGCAATCTTCTGAAGATAAACTGCATGGAAAAAGCGGTTGAGAAACTATACATAAAGTTGCAGAAGCAGCAGTAAGATCAGCATTTCCGGGTGTGTAGGTCGGATGAAGGCTCGTAGCGTCATCAAAAACTCCATCACCCTGTGAAGTCCAGAGTAAAGAACTGTAAGCTGTTGCAGAAGCATCTGCAACAGTATAAGTATTTCCTTCGCCGATGGTTGCATCAGCGCCTGCATTAACAGTTGGCAGTGCCTGAATAGTGATCAATACACAATCGGTGATTGATGCTGTGCATGGATTTATTGGTTGTGCAGTAACACAAAGTTCAGCAAAACCTGCTGCAATATCCGAAGGTGTTGGTGTGTAAACCGGATTAAAGATTGTTGCATCATCCACATTGCCTGTCCATAAAACTGCAGTGTAAAATGTAGCTGAAGCATTTAAAATGATGGTTTCGTTTTCGCAGATTGTTGCATCAAAACCAGCATCAACAACAGGTAGTGGCTGGAAAGACAGAACCAGGCAATCTTCAACAAACGACTCGCAGGGTGGTGCTCCTAAAGCAATCAAACAAAGGTCAACTGAGCCACTTGTATAGTCAAATTCGCCGGGATAGTAAACAGCAATTTCTGAGTTTTCATCATCAAAATAGCCATCACCATTTGTTGTCCAGTAAACCTGGGTTGAATTAGTAACTGTTGGATTTGTTGTAAAAGATGCTTCTTCGCAAATTAGAGCATCATCACCTGCATTAACTTCCGGTAAATCGTTGATCGTAATGATTAAACAATCGGTTGCTGCATTCGCGCATGGGTCTGTTGGTTGTGCGGTAAGACAAATTTCAGCAAATCCTGCGGCAATATCCTCCGGTGTTGGCGTATAAACCGGGTTTAAAAGTGTTGGATCATCAACATTACCTGACCAGGAAACCGCATCAAAATTGGCAGCAATTCCAAAAAGCTGAGCCGTCTGATCTTTACAAATGGTTTGATCTTCGCCTGCATCAGCAATTGGTGCAAGGTGAATAGAAATGAACAAACAATCTGATGCAGCAAGAACGCATGGTTCATTCGGCTGGGCGGTAAGGCAAAGCTCCGCAAAACCGGCAAGAATATCTGCGGCTGTTGGAGTATAAATTGCATTTAATGCCTCTGGATTATCAACATTTCCACTCCACAGTATCGATTTATAATTTGAAGCCGTTGCCCCGGCGAGTAAAAATGTCTCATCTTCACAAATCGTAGCATCAATTCCCGCAAAAGCCGTTGGCTCGGGCTGGATAAATAACATCATACAATCAGTAGCTGGCAAAATACAAGGCTCAGCGGGTTGAGCCGTCAGGCAAAGTTCTGCCGAACCAAGGGTAAGATCGCCGGCTCCGGGGGTGTAGGTAGCATGCAGTAAAGTAACATCATCAAAAGCGCCATCACCGGTTGTTGACCACAAAACAGAACCGGATCCTGTTACGGTGGCATCAGCTAATACATATGAATTATTAATACAAACCGATGCATCCAGGCCGGCAAAAACTGAAGGTGCTTGCTGGATAGTCAGGGTCATATTATCAGGTACAGAAATTGTACAAGGCGAAACTGCTGCTGCGGTAAGTGTTAAAGTAGCTGTGCCTGCTGCGATATCAGCAGATCCGGGAGTATAAACCGGGGTTAGTGAGCTTGTCGAACTAAAAGTTCCATTTCCGGAAGTTGACCACGAAACGGTTCCGTTATTTTGTGCTGATCCGGCTAACAGAACTGTATTACCCTGGCAGATATTTGCATCATCACCGGCAGAAACTTGTGGTGATTTTTGAATCGTCACTATAATGTTATCGGATGTTGAGCCAGTGCATGGTGAAAGTGCATTTGCGGCGAGAGTTAAAGTTACGGAACCATTCGAGATGTCAGCAGTTCCCGGGGTATAAACCGGACTTAGACTATTTGTGGCACTAAAACTACCATCTCCCAAAGTTGTCCATAATACGCTTAAATAATTTTGGGCGCTTCCTGATAATTGAATCGTTTGTGATTGACAGATGGTGACATCATTTCCGGCATTTGCCACAGGTAATTTTCGTATTACCAATGTGGTGGCATCACTAGCTGAGATAGTACAGGGAGAAACTGCCGAAGCTGTTAAAGTTAAGCTTACGGTTCCTGCGGTAATATCAGCAGCGCCGGGTGTGTAAACCGGGGTTAGTGAACTTGCCGAACTAAATGTTCCTGTTCCTGAAGTTGTCCAGACTACACTTCCCTGATTTGAAGCAGTCCCTGCCAAACTATGGGTGCTGCCCTGACAGATCGTAGCATCTGCTCCGGCATTTGCAGCAGGAGATTTTTGGATAATAAGAATCTTGCTGTCGCTAACGGAACCTGTGCAGGGTGAAAGCGCATTTGCCGTAAGTGTTAAAGTAACTGTTCCGTTTGAAATATCTGTAGTTCCAGGTGTGTAAACCGGTGCTAAAATTGCTGTGTTGCTAAAAGTTCCGTTTCCGGATGTCGACCACAACACGCTGGATTGGTTTTGCGCGCTGCTACCCGTTAACGAGTGAGAAATGGTCTGGCAAATGGTGGCATCATTTCCGGCGTTTGCAACTGGTAATTTACGAATAACCAGTATTTTACTGTCAGATGTTGAATTTACGCATGGCGAAATTGCCGTTGAGGTGAGCGTTAAAGTCACCGTACCGTTGGTAATGTCGGTAATTCCCGGGGTATAAACCGGATTTATGATGGATGGATCACTAAACGTTCCATCTCCTAAAGTTGACCATGTAAGGCTGGTATAAAACTGCGCAGTTCCCGATAGTTGATGAGTGGAAGTTTCACAAGTAGTGGCATCAGTTCCTGCGTTGGCCGTTGGTGATTTTTGGATAATCAGGATTTTTGTGTCTGTTGATGCAACCGTACATGGCGAAACTGCAGTGGCAGTGAGGGTTATTGTTACGGTTCCGGCGTTGATATCGGTGGTTCCTGGTGTGTATATCGGGGTAAGTGAGCTTGTCGAACTAAAAGTTCCGTTTCCGGAAGTTGACCAGACGATAGCCGTTTGGTTTTGAGCAGTTCCTGACAAGGTGTGTGTGCTTGTCTGACAAACTGTAGCATCAGTGCCGGCATTACAAACCGGGCTTTTTCGGAGTGTAAGTATCATAAAATCACTGGCACTTAAAGTGCAGGGATTTATTGGGCTGGCTGTTAATGTAAGCGTTGCAGTGCCGTTAATTTTATCATTTGATCCGGGAGTATAGGTCGAATAAAGTACGGCTGGATTATTAAAAGTGCCATCTCCACCGCTGGTCCAAAGTGTTGATGCGTAATTTGTAGCTGCTCCCGGGACCATTTTACTGCCCGTTTCACAGATTGTTGCATCGGCACCGGCACCTGCTGTTGGCTGTCCTGCATAAAGTACAAGAACATTATCAGTAACCGAAGCTGAGCCATCCATCACCGTAACCGAATACGTTGTGGTTACTGAAGGCGTGTGTACCGGATTTTTTATTGTTGAGGTAAATCCGGCCGGATTTGAGGTCCAGGCATAGGTGTAGGTGCCCGTGCCTCCAAATACTGTAACATCCAATTGAACAAGTGTTGCTCCACAAATCGAATCCGGGTTTGCGGTAGCATTAATTTCAAGTGGGTTTGTGTTCATCGCAGTCAATGCCGAAAGTCCGTTGTCATAAAATTTCCCATCAAAATTTGGCAAAGAGGTATTGTAGGAAACAGACGCATTTTTAACGTTTGAAGTAGCGTTAAAGTAAACCTTCCAGACAAAATTTTCGGCAGAAGCAAATCCTTCTTTTAAGGTTGTGGTGGTAGCATCGTCGCCAAAAGCAACAACAACTTTGTTATGTGTTCCGTCCCAGATACTGGCTCCACCGCATTTCTCAACATTGCTGGCATCAAGATAAAAAACGCCGATAAAATCTCCGGCTTGTAATGCAGTGGAAAATGTTATTGTGGTTGCAACCGATATGAGGTGGGAGGTGGCAGTCCGGGTAAATTCCCAGCCTGCCGGATAGTTCATAACGGTGATGTAGGCTGGTTTGGTTGTCGCAACCGTATCAACACCGTCAGTAATGGTCAAGGTTACATCATACGAACCTGCTGCGCTGTAATAAACCGGTGGAGGAATCAGTCCGGTGTAAGTAGCTGGCGTTCCGCCGTTAAACGACCATATTCTTTTGATAATGGTACCTGTTGACTGATCGGTAAAATTTACACTGTTACCCGTTGGAATCAGTGTTAAATCAGCACTAAAATCAGCAATAAGCGATCTCAGTTCCGGGTTTGGTAAATTGTTGCTGAAAGTATTTTCTTCAAATCCTTTATTAAAGCCAGATGAAGTTAAAATCACTGTCTCCGGGGTTTCCGAAGAGCTAAAGCAAGCAATTTCATTGAGTTTCATGCCATTTCCCAGGCTGCTTGATGATGCCTGGCTGGCAAACAAGTTGGCACTAATCAAATAGATTAAAATGGTTAGTGAATAGTGAAGTTTTGTCATAGTATATTTAATTTAGAATTATTTCTGTTTTCATATTCTCAAAATCAAAATATCTTTTCAAGATAAAACAAAGTTTAAAAGTACACAATATTTTACCTTGTAGGGTTAATCATTTTATTTTTTTAAATTTTTAGGATGATAAAAATGCTCACCAGGTGAAGTAAAAAAAAGCCAAAAGCTTTATTAATAAACAATTTCCTCAATCCTCAACCCTGATTAATTAAAAAATGAGCAAGGGTAAAAAATTTTCGATGTTCAGAAAAACAGTGATTTTTTTTGCACTTTGAGGATGCCTTAAAGCATCGTTTCATCAAATTTAATGTTGTTCATGGATTTTCACGGTAAAATTTCATACGTAATATTATGAATAGGAGGCGCCCTCAAAGATTAATTTTTTACTATTGAGCCAAGGGTAATTTGTTTGCGAAAAGGATTTCAGTTTTTCGAGAACCAGGGGAAGATTTCTT
>CAJATL010000318.1 GCA_903944895.1 uncultured Bacteroidota bacterium | reverse complement strand
GGTCGTCTTTGCTTCATTATCAAATATTGACCAGAGTGTTAATACTCGTGCAAATATACTGATAATGAATCATTTATACAACAATTATTTTCCTTTCTATTTTAGTAAAGTAGAAGTAATAAAGAAATTATTGAAAAATTCCTTTAATTCATCTCCTTTATTTTGAAATGTATTTATATCTTTTTTTCCTTGAATTGCTAATCCAAAATTTGGATGATATATTTTCCTAAGACCTTCAGTTACATCTTGTTTATTAATTGGTTCCCAATTTGCTTTAAATGAAGATTTATAATTATCAGCATCATTCCACGGTTTATTATTTGTAGACTCTAATAAAGTACCCCTAGCTCCTAAATTCCATCTGCTATTTATTTTTACAATTAGAAATACTAAATCACCTGTTTGATAACCCGTTGAAGGAAATCCTGCTACATTATTTTTTAAACATAATTCAAAATTCGCTTGGTTCTCACCACAATTACAAAAATATGATGCCATGATTAAAGTTGATTATATTTTAATGTCAGTCCTTTTGCCTTATCAACCGGATATTTCTCGCCGTTTTTCTTAATTTTCTCAAATACAATTTGTTTTACATCCAAACCATACTTATTAGCTAATAAAAAAGCAAAAGCAAACATGTCGGCCAATTCTTCTTTTACTTTTTCTATATTGGCTTCCTCAGCATTTTTCCAGAGAAAAACTTCAAGTAATTCTCCCGCTTCAACATTAATTGCCATTGCTAAATCCTTTGGGTTATGAAATTGATTCCAATCTCGTTCGTCTCTAAAAATAATGAGTTGCTGAATTATTTCTTTAATTTCATTCATGGTCATTTGAAATTAGTCATTGTCAACGCTAATTTGTACTCATTGTCATAAGGTAATTGAAGTTCTGGAACCAATTCAGGATTATAAAGCATCCAACTAACATAGTAATAAGCCAAAATGTGATACCCCGAAAATTGCTTTCCGGGTATTGAGCTGATTCGGTACCCATCATTGTTAGGATTATAACCTTGCGTTCCTTGCCATGCAATTTCAAAAGCAATTTTTTGAATTTTATCTTTTGACATTCCTTTAAAGTATTGCAATGCGCTTACCATAAACATTACTACAGCCATATTAGTCCCAATTTTGGCTTGAGATTTCAAGAAAATATCCATCTGCCTTTGTTTATGGAGATCTTTTGATTCCAAATCGTATGGGTCCTTTTCAATGGATTCTAAATAATTTTCAAGACTTGAATTTTTAGTTGTGTATCCTATCTCATCAACCAGTTCAAAATACTTTTCAAGATTTAGGTCTTTAGCCCAATGTTCAACCAGTTCATATTCTTCTGCAGGTTCCCGGTTGTCTTTGTAATCCAAATATTCATCATAGAAAGTCTTGGCTTGATTTAGTTCCTGAGGTGTAGCATGAAAATCTTTAAGAAGGTCTATGCCATACAATTCCTTTAATTGATGTGCGTTAACCAAATTATATGTTTTGCTTTTTGATACAATGTCACGTGGTGAAATTTCAATTACTTTTTTATTAGTAACAGCTTTAATTCCCTCTTGAATTAATCCATACATAGAAATAAACTGATATGGTCTCAATTCTGAATAATCATTGTAAAGAAAATTCTCGATGAACAAGTCAACTGGTGTGTTAAATGCCTGTCTGTTTATACCTTCAAATAATCCCGTACAATAAGCTGCAATCTCCTTTTCTGGGACTCCCATTTTGTTAAATTTCTTAACAGTAGTTTCGAGTCCTTTAATAAAGGCAGCTTTGTGAAAATCAGTTGTCATAAAAAGTAGGTTCAATTCTTTGTTTCTCGCTTCAATCACAAAATCTAAGTGAACCAATTCGTGCATAATTAAGTGTTCATATGCGGGATAACTCGGATTATATTTGATAAGATGTTTTGGTCTATTATAGTTTTCTGCAAACTCCATCTTAGCAGCAGTAGGAATCTGAGTATCTTCGATTACTTCTATTTCTTTACCGCACTCAAATTCAAGTTTGTACAAGTATTCTCTGAAGATCATTTTACCTTCACCTAGTTTAATTATTTTTTTGGCAATTTCAAAGGCTTGCCTTACTGAGTTTTGATAAAGAACATCTTTGTTCTTGTTCAGCTTAATGGCTTGAACTGTGCTGTAAAATGCAGAGTGAAAGTCGTTCTCCATTTCTGCAATCATACCAAGTGCAAAGTGAGTGTTTGGGTATTTTTCATCAATTTTAACTGCTTCCCAAAAATATTTTTTTGCTTCTTCCAATTTCCCTTGCTGCATCAAATTCGCACCTATGTTATTTAAAGAGATATTGTCGAGTGGATTTACAATTAATGCTTGATCATAGAATTTCATAGCAGTTGGGATATCATCTTTGAACTTGGCATAAATATTTCCCATCATTATTAATGCATAACCATTTTTAGAATCCCAACGCAAAGCATCAATCAAACAATTTATTGCTTCTTCCTGGTCTCCTTCATCTGAAAGAATTTGTCCCATTATCCGGTGGTACTCCGAATTTGTGGGGTTAATTTCTATTAATTTTCGAAGAATTGGTTTTGCTTCTGTAAATCTACCCTTTTCACAAAGCGCAACTACTTTTCTATAATCAGCGTCCTGAAATTCAATTATCTTGGTATCAATTTCAATTGTCACCCATTCTTTCTCAACGATAACCTTTGGCTTGAAAGGGCCGTAAGTATAATATTTTTCAAGGGTTGATATAATCATATCATTACTTCCTTCTCGAAGTTCAGGGAAAATTGTGTTTAGGAAGCTGTCTTTTTTATGAATAATTTTCATTCTATTAATTTGTTATTAATTTTGGCTCAAAAATACAATTTTAAACCAAAGTCAAATTACATAATTATTTTTAGTTTCTCCAAAGCTAATAGGATAAAAACATGAATATCGTAATGGCCAGAAGGAAAGCTTTTTACAGATTTCGTCAAAAGCAAGCAAGAAAACGTCAACCATTAGAACCTATTTAACTTACCTAGGTTTGAAGATAAGATGAATGTTACGAGACATGTAATAAAATAATACAAATTCCATGGAAATCACGCCCATAAAAAAAACCGGATCCCTGTTTCCAGGAATCCGGCTGTTTACTCCGAAGTTTTCGCTTACTCAAAAATTGATTTGATGTGCGCTTCAACTTCCATAAGGGAATTTGCAATGCCATCCTTCACCATTCGGAGCATTTTCTCGATGGGTTCCCACGTAAATATTGCGGATGTAATTCTGACGCCAACTTCCCAGGCTAATGTTTATATGAATAAAAAGGAAGGATAGAGGCGGGGAATAGATAACCTTAATGGCTTTGCCAGTTGTATTTACTATCGCTTCAGAAGATTTTGCCTTTGCGTCTCAAAATAGCTTACATTTGAATGAGTAAATTTCGGAAATTATGAAGCTTACGCTAATCATCCTCAATACATGGCATTTTAATACAAAAAATGACTGGTACGGTTTTTCAAGCCGGGGTGGTTATGCACCTTCTGCGATGAGAGTCTTGGCTTCACTAATACCGCAGGACCTGGATGTGGAGGTTGAGTTTCGGGATGAAAACATCGAACGGATAAATTTTGAATCCATTCAGGCTGATCTGGTGGGAATCAGCGTTCTAACTGCCAATGCACCGCGGGCTTACCAGGTTTCGGATGATTTTCGAAAACGCGGAATAAAAGTCGTTTTGGGTGGTTACCACGTTACGGCTTTACCGGAAGAGGCCATCCAACATGCCGATTCGGTGGTTGTTGGTTTTGCCGAACGTTCATTCCCGATTCTTCTAAGGGATTTCGTTTCAGGAAATCTGAAAAAATTCTACAACCAAAATCACGAAACAGCCTTCCTTACTGATCAACGACTGGTCAACAATCCGGGAAATTACCGAAAACAATATTTATTGCCGGACACACTCGAAATCACCAGAGGTTGTTATAACAACTGCAGTTTTTGCGTGATTCCTTCGATGTGCGGCAATTATGTAAAAAGGCCCATTGCTTCAGTGGTTGAGGAAATTAAGTTTTTAGAATCTTCTAAAATTGTGTTTCTCGATTTCAGCCCTTTTGAAGATCCCGATTATGCGCTTGAACTTTTCGAAGCGCTTAAACCGCTTAAAATTAGGTGGTATTCGTCGATGACCACAAAGAATGCCGAGAATGAAGCGTTCCTCGAAAAGGCAGCCGGGAGCGGCTGTTCCGGCGTGCTGATCGGCTTTGAAACAATTAATCCCGGAATTTTAAATTCGGTAAATAAAAAATTCAACCATCCTGAACAGTATTTTCGAATTGTTTCCAACCTGCATAAACATCATATTTGGGTGCTGGGCAGCTTTATCTTTGGATTTGACGAAGATGATAAACAGGTTTTTAAAACCACCCTCGATTTTAACCGGCACTCAAAAATTGATATGCTCCATTATGCAATTCTGACGCCCTTTCCGGGGACCAGACTTTTTGAGCAACTGAAGTCGGAAAATCGGATTTCAACTTTCGACTGGAGTAAATATGACGGCACACATGTGGTTTTTCAACCAGCGAAAATGACTGCCGACGAATTACAGCAAGGTTTTTTTGAGGTTTACCGAAAATCACATTCGTTGGCTGCCATCGCCGGGCGAACTTTTCAATCCCCTTCAAACATGGCGGTGAAACTCGCTGCAAACCTGGGCTTCAGGCTTTACATACATTCATTTATCAAACAGTACAGGCGTGAAAAAGATAACATTCATTAATCCGAACATGGCTTCCTACCGGTCGGGCGATGCAATGCAACCGCTTGTATTTGCTATTTTGAAGAGCCTCACTCCAAAAGACTTCGAAATCAGTTTTTACGACGACAGGGTGGAGGAGCTCAATTTCACCGAACCAACCGATCTGGTTGCAATAACCTGTGGCACCTTCACCGCAAAACGGGCTTATCAGATTGCAGGTTATTACCGGAAAAAAAATGTGCCAGTTGTTATGGGCGGCTATCATCCAACGTTGCTGCCTGATGAAGCAAAACTTTTCGCGGATGCTGTAATCATCGGCAGTGCGGAAAGCGTCTGGCAACAGGTACTGGAAGATTTTCAGAAAAATGAATTAAAGCCGTTTTATCATGGTGAAAACGATGGTGATGGACTTCACTCATCTTATGATTACAGCATCTTTGAAGGGAAAAAGTATTTTCCGGTCAACCTGGTTGAATGGGGGCGTGGTTGCCGCCACCACTGCGACTTTTGTTCTGTTCAGGCTTTTAATAAAGGTAAAGAGATGCTTCGCCCGGTTAAGGATGTAATCGCTGATATCTCAAAACTGGATAACAAGCCGGTATTTTTTGTGGATGATAATTTATACCACGACAAGCGGTTGTTCAGGGATTTGCTGATTGATTTGATTCCATTGAAAAAGCGGTGGGCGTGTCAGATTTCGGTGGAAGTTACCCACGATGAGGAACTGCTCGGACTGATGCAGCAAAGTGGCTGCATGATGGCGCTTCTCGGCATCGAATCGTTCGACAGCGGCAACCTGAAATTGATGAACAAGAGTTGGAATTTTGATATCGGAAAATACCGGGAGGCCATTCAACGGCTCCGTGAAAGGCATATCATGGTTTATGGCACCTTTATTTTTGGGTATGATCACGATACCCCGGAAGATTTTAAAAAGTCGGTGGATTTTGCCATCAAAAGCAAACTTTTTATTGCCAATTTTAATCCATTGTACCCGATGCCAGGAACGAAACTTTATGAGCGACTCGAGGCCGAAAACCGGCTGATTTACCAAAAATGGTGGTTGGATCCTGATTTTTATTACGGGAAAACCATGTTCAGGCCGGTGCCATTCTCACCTGAAGATTTGGAAAAGCATTGCCTGGATGCCAAACGAAAATTCAATTCATTCGCCTCAATTTTATACCGCGCCCGGGATTTCAGCGCAAACCTTCATGGGAAAACGAATGCAGCATTTTTCCTGCTGACCAATCTGACAAACCGGAGGGAGATTTTTAAAAAACAAGGCAAAAAACTCGGAACATCATGAAACTATTTTTCATCTGGCCCAATATTGGCACAATGATGACAGGCGACCGCTTTGATGATAAAGCCCGGATGGAACCCCTGGGTTTTGCAGTTTTGGCGGGGCTTACTCCCAAACATCACCAAATCAGTTTTTTTGATGATCGGATTGACCGGATCCCTTTTGACGGAAATCCCGATCTCGTCCTGATCAGCATCGAAATCTTCACTGCTCGCCGGGGTTATCAGATTGCTGATGAATTCCGGAAAAACCATGTGAAAGTGATTTTGGGTGGAATTCACACCTGCCTGATGCCGGAGGAGGCTTCGCAATATGCCGACAGTATTTTTATCGGAGACGCCGAACAGGGTTGGCGCGAAGTTTTGAAAGATTTGGAAAACAACCAGTTGAAGGAAAAATATCAGTTTACCCCTGGGATAGCGCACCCGGGCATCTTTCCGGATAAATCCATCTTTAAAAACAAAAAATACCTTCCTTTTTCGTTGACCCAGTTCAGCCGCGGCTGTCCTCATTCCTGCAGTTACTGCGCCGTTACTGCCTATTTTGAAAGGAAAATCTACATCAGGAAAATTGAAGATGTGGTTAACGAAATTAACTTTTACAAGAAGAAGCTCTGGTTTTTTGTGGACGATAATATTATTTCGAATCTGCAGGAAGCCAGGCAACTCTTTAAAGCCCTGATCCCTTTAAAAATAAAATGGGTAGGCCAATGCAGTATCGATCTGGCTGAAGACGACGAGCTTTTGGATTTGCTTGCAAAAAGCGGCTGCATCGGGCTGGTAATTGGCTTCGAAACCATTTACAACGAAAGTTTGAAGGATTTGAACAAAGGCCCTAACCTGAATATTGCCGGAAAATACCCTGTCCTGATAAAGAAAATCCACCAGGCAGGCGTGCATATCTGGGCAGCGTTTACTTTGGGCCACGATTTTGAAACCAGGCAGTCCATCGCCGACACGCTTCATTTTGCGTTGAAACAAAACTTTGCCTTTGCTGCCTTTAACATTTTGATGCCGTACCCTAAAACGCCGCTTTATGATAAGCTGACTCTGGAAAACCGTCATTTGTTTGATGGGAAATGGTGGCTTGCCGAAGATTACCATTTTAACCAGGCTGCGTTTATCCCAAAAAATCTGGAACCCGGCGAACTTACGCGCTTGTGCCGGGAAATGAAGGTGAAGTGGAGTTCGCCTGTCTCCATTTTTAGAAGGTTTTTTGCAAACCTGAATTTCAAAACCATTGGCCATAGTTTATTTTTGCTCCGAATGTTGTTCTTGTTTAAAACCGAGGCGCTTAAAAAGAATTTTTTGATGCTTGGATATTTTAATTCAAAACCAAAACAATGAAAATTGCCCTGATACTTCCGTCGATAGGAAAAATCCCCGGACAGAAATACATCCGGGCCTGGCAAATGGAACCGCTTTCCATCGCCCAACTTGCTGCCCTGACTCCAAAAGATATAGAAGTGATATTTTTTGACGACAGGATGGAAGCCGTTGATTATGACGTTGAGGTTGATTTGGTCGCGATAAGCATCGAAACTTACACGGCTTACAGGGCTTATCAGATTGCCTCGGAATTCCGCAAGCGAAACAGGACTATCGTCATGGGTGGCTTTCATGCAACGCTTTGTCCCGATGAAGTTGCCGGATATGCGGATGCTGTGGTGATTGGGCAGGCTGAAGGAAGCTGGAAGATGCTGCTGAAGGATTTTGAAAATGGCTCACTCAAAAAGTTTTACAAAATCGAAAATATTCCCGAAGATGAACTGAATATCCTGCCAGACAGAAGCATTTACGGGAACCGCAATTATGTGAATATCCGCCTCCTGGAAGCAGGGCGGGGCTGCAAATTCAGGTGTGAATTTTGTTCGATCCAGCAGTTTTTCGAAGGGAAACACTTCAAAAAAAACATCGAAATGATTGTGAAAGACGCAGCAGAACTCAGGAAAGACAAAACGTTGCTGTTTTTTGTTGACGATAACATCGTGAGCGATGTGGCTTTTGCCAAAGAATTGTTTCAAGCCTTAATTCCATTAAAAATCAAGTGGGTTGGGCAGGCTGATATCACCATTGCCCGCGATCCGCAATTGCTGAAACTCATGGCCGAAAGCGGTTGCCAGGGAGTTCTGATTGGTTTCGAAAGCCTGAATCCCGACAATCTCAGACTGATGAATAAAACCTTTAATGCTGTTGATGGCGGCCCTGAAAAGGCAGTTAAAATCATCCATCAACATGGGCTGCGGCTTTATGCGACTTTCCTGTATGGGTACAAAAACGACTCACAGGAAGATTTTGAAAGGATTTTGAATTTCTGCATCAATAACAGGATTTTTATGGTCGGATTTAACCATTTGACGCCATTTCCAGGAACGAGGCTTTACGACCGCTTGAAAAATGAAAACCTGCTGCTTTACGAAAAATGGTGGCTGAGTGAAGATTACCGATATGGGCAAATCCCGTTCAAAACCAGCATCGATCACCGCTTTATTGAGGAACAGAGCAAATTGGCAAGGAAGAAGTTTTATAGCTTCCGATCGATTTTTTATCGCATGACCAATCTGACCAACATCAGCAACCCGGCCATGTTTTTGTATTATTTTTCGATTAATCTTTTGCTGAAAAATGATGCCGGAAAACGAATGAAATTTCCATTGGGCGATCGCAGCAAAAAATATTCACTTCTTAAAAGCACCACATGAAGCTGATTGATAAAATATTGGCAAATGATGACGATGAGATGATCAGGACTTTTTATAACTGTGCTGATTCGGATGCGTTGGTCAGTTTTTACCTGAGGCGTTTCCCACCATTTTCAGCCGCTTTGCAGGTGGAAGGTGATGATTCGAAAATAATTTCAGTTTTGGATGAAGATCGGACCCAAATTGCCGGAGCATTAATTCTGACCGAAAAAGTCTGTTATCTCGAAGGCCAGGAGCGCAGCATCGGATATCTGGGAAGTGCCAAAATCAAGACCGAATACCGCGGAGGATTAGTACTGGCAAGGATTACAAGGAATCTTCATATTCAGATGCAGGCAGATCCAAAAATTGGTTTCTGCAGCCTGATGAAAGGCAACCGGGTTGCACACGAAATTTTTCTTTCTGGCCGGAAAGCATTACCCAAATTCAGACATATTTCCGGCTTCAAAACCATGATATTCAAACCTGTGAAAAAGAAAACCGGAGACGATGAATCACTAAAAATTATCTCCGCCAACCAAAGCAACATCGGAGATCTTGTGAGGTACCTGAATACCGAAGGCAAAGCGAAACAGCTTTTTCCGGTTTATAAAAGTGAACATTTTACAAATCCCGGCAACGGCCTTCTCAAAGGAATCGAAACCGAAAAGGTTTATATCGCCATGAAAAACGATAAAATCACCGGAACTTTGGCCGTCTGGGATCAGACAGCCTTCAGACAATGGGTTATTTCGGGTAAAAAACCTTTTAGTATCTTAAAACCATTGGTAAACCTGGTTTTAAAAATCAGGGGAATTCCTGTGCTTCCCGCCCGGAACAAAGGCTTTGGAAGCAAATATATTTCGCTGGTTTGTATCAGAAATAATGAGCCGGAGGTATTCGAAAAACTCCTGGGCCACGCCATGATTAAAGAACTCGAATCAGATTCCAAATCAGTTCTGGTGATGGGATTTCCTGATAATGATCCCATGTTTTCAAAACTGAAAATCCGTGCAATTACCTTAAAAAGCGATATTTATGCTTTTGCATGGAGCGAACATCTTGATGATCTCAACGCAATCAATTTTAATAATTTATACATCGAAACAGGAGCATTATGAAAAAGATAATTCCGTACCGGAAAATCATACAGGTCGGTGAGCTGAACGGCAGCATGATTGATAAAATGGTGATCATCCTTGATAAATATTATGCCAACACGACAAGGGAAAGGTTTGAAAAGGACCTGTTTTCAAAGACTGCAGCAATCTGCCTGTTCAATCCTCAAACTGATGAATTGATAGGTTTTTCGACACTCAGGGAGTTTATTCATCAGCTACAAGGCAGCGATTATGTGATCCTGTTTTCGGGGGATACGATCATCGAAAAGGAGTTCTGGGGCAGTCAGGAACTGGTTTTTGGTTTCGGGGAGTACATGATTTCGATGATGAAACGTTTTCCGGAACATGAAATTTATTGGTTTCTGATCAGCAAAGGAATCAGGACTTACAGGTACCTGCCTGCTTTTTTCAAAGAATATTATCCAAACCATAAAACGCATACCCCCGAAAAACAGCAACAGATCATGGATAGCCTGGCTACATTATTTTTTGGCGAAGATTATGATCAGAAAGCGGGTGTGATCAGCGTAAAAAACGCGCAATTTCTCAAGCACGAATATTTGCCAGGGCCTTATCCGCGCAATGAAACCGAGGCTTTTTATTTTAAGATGAACCCCGGGTTTGTCAGGGGCGATGAGCTGGTTTGCCTCACGGCACTCAAAACCGACAACATTTGTGATTTTATAAAACGGGCGCTTCGAATTTCTTAACCTATGAAAATACCGGTCGGGATAACACATAATCTTTTAAAATCCTTTACAGCGAAGGATTTTAAAAGCTTTATCAGGAACAGCGGCAATCCGTCCGAAATTCAGGAAAACTATCTGCTCCGAATCATCTCAAAAAATGCAAATACCGCATTTGGCCGGAAGTATCATTTTAACGGGATAAATTCAATCAGCGATTTCCAGAAATTTGTCCCGTTAATGGAATACGAAGATTATCAGGATTACATCAGTCAGATTGCATCCTCAAAACCTGCCGTTCTCACTGCCGAAACTGTTCTTAAACTGGTGCCGACAAGTGGTACCACGGGTTACAATAAATTCATCCCATACACCAAAAGTACCATATCGGAATTCAACCTTGCGCTGAATGTCTGGATGTATTCGTTGTATTGTGAATTTCCTGAATTGAAGAAAGGCAGAGCATTCTGGCTGATTTCGCCGGCCGGAAAAGTGCCTGATATGGAATCCCGGATTCCAGTCGGTTTCGAAAATGATAACTCCTATTTTGGCAGCCCGGGAAGCAGGCTTATCAGCAGCATCATGGCTCTTCCTGATACTATCCTGCAAATTACAAATCCTGACCACCACTGGCATCTCTTAAGCGTGTATTTGCTGCGTGCCACCGATCTTTCGATGATCTCAGCCTGGAATCCAACATTTATTATCAATTTGCTGGCTTATATTGCTGATAATAAATCCTTGTTGGTCGAAAATATCAAAACCGGCAGAATCACATTGTCCGGATCGGAGAATATTGATTCAGCTTCTGATTTTAAAATTTCACCTGATAAGAAATTGGCCGAACGACTTAATTATCTGGTTGTAGATGGCGATATTGATCAGACAAGATGGTGCGAAATATGGCCAAAACTTCAGTTAATCAGTTGCTGGACTGATGCATGGGCTGCAGCCCATATTCCAGGGCTCCAATCCCTTTTTAAAAATGTTTTCATTCAGGGAAAAGGTTTGCTGGCCACCGAAGGTGCTGTTACGATCCCGGTTTTGGGGAAACATTTGCCGGCTTATTATTCCCATTTTTTCGAGTTTTTGGATGTCGAAAATGGAGAAATTAAACTTATCGATAAGCTGGAAATCAACAAACAATATGAAGTAATCATCACTACGGGAAGCGGCTTATACCGGTATCAACTGCATGACCTCGTTCGTGTAAGATCATTTTATAATCAACTTCCGGAGCTTGAATTTTTAGGGAAGAATAACGTGGTTTCGGATTTGGTCGGTGAAAAACTGAGTGAGCAGGTTGTTAGCCGGGTTTTGTCGAAAATAAAATCTGATTTTGCCATCAGGAGCGAAATAATGTTTCTGTCGCCGTGCATATCAGGAAAAGATTCGTTTTACACACTTTATCTGACAGAAAAGCCAGTGATTGAAAATTTAATCGAATCAGTTGATAAAGCGCTTTCTGAAGTGTTTTATTATGATCATGCCAGAAAATTCAGGCAACTTGAAAAGCCAGGGATTTTCATTCTGAGCAAAAAAGGCGAAGAAATGTATTTGTCCGGAAAAACTTATGAAGGCCAGGCGGCGGCAGTGAAATTTCTTTCACTCGACAAAAGATTAAATTTGTTTAAGGTTTTGGATGGGAAATTCTTATAAAACCAGGAATTGTTATGGAAAAGAAGCGAAAACTTTTAATACTCATGCCGGATGGCAGAATTCACAAGCTAAAACTCGGGCCAATAAACAAGTCGTTCAGGGAAGCCCCGTTGACGGCTACTTCATTGGCTGCGCTTGTTCCGCAGGAATTGAACTTCGACATAAAAATCGTTGATGAAAGCGTTGATAAAGTCCCGTTGGAAGAGCATTTCGACCTCGTGGCCATCAGTTGCTTAACCGGTACGGTTGTTAAAGCGTATCATTATGCCGATTTTTTCAGAAGCAAGGGAATTCCGGTTGTTTTGGGTGGCGTGCATGTTACGCTGATGCCCGAAGAGGCTTCGCTTCATGCGGATGCCATTGTTACCGGATTTGCTGAGACAGCCTGGCCTGCTTTGCTCAACGATTTTGTTGACGGAAAGATGCTCAAACACTATTGCCAGACTGAGCAGCACTTTTACCAGGTTCCGGTTCCCAGGCGCGATCTGCAGCGAAAAAGCGGTTATATGGTGCCCAATGTCGTGAGCGCAACACGTGGATGCAAAGGCACCTGTGATTTTTGCTCGGTGTCGGCAGCCCATTTCGGCTGGAGCACGAGACCCATCCCTGAAGTGATCGATGAGGTCAAAAACCTCCCAAAACCCAGGTTTGTTTTCAACGACGTGAGCATGGGCGAAGACATGGATTATTTTAAACAACTGTTAACCGAGCTTATTCCACTCAAAAAGAAATGGGGCGGACTTGTTTCGACAAAGGTTTTCCATGACCCTGAAGTGTTACCACTACTCAAAAAAAGTGGTTGCCTTTACCTTTTGCTTGGCTTCGAGTCGATCAGCAATATTTCGCTGCAGCACATCAGCAAAGGTTTTAACAAAGTTGAAGAATACAAACAAATTATCGACGGAATGCATCATTTCGGAATCGTTTTGATGGCCTGCTTTATTTTTGGTTTTGATGAGGATGATAAAACCATTTTCGAAAAGACCGTCGATTTTGTAAATGATTACAAGGTTGATATTCCGCGCTACGCCATTTTCACGCCCTATCCCAAAACCGAAGCCTTCAATAAGCTTGAAAGGGAAGGCAGACTTTTGCATTACCACTGGCAACATTACGATACACAACATGTGGTTTTTGTTCCTAAACTGATGACTCCTGAGGAACTTGACCGGGGATTTATCTGGTCTTACAAAAAAACGTTTACCGTTGCTTCTTCGCTAAAAAGGACCATTTACACCGGGAAGAATTTTCCCATCACTTTCGGTGGCAATCTTGCCTACAATATTTATATCCACAGGCTGATGAACGAGAAAAACAGGATCTTACCGGCCTGATTTAATTTTCAATAACCAGTTCAGAATGATCATATCGCTGAGATAAGCTACGATGAAAACACACCCGCTGAGAAAACCGAAATTTTTGGTAGGCTGAAAATCGCTGATCATAAAAAGCAGGAAACTCACCATCAGGAAAAAGCTGGTCAAAAATAAGCCATGGGTTAATTCCTTTAAAGCTTCACCCAAAATAAGTTTGCGATAAAGAATATGAATAGTGTCGTCAACAATGATTCCAAGACAGATAACGGCTGTCATGGCGGTGCCGATATTAAGATTAATCCGGAATAAAACAAACATCATGATCAGACTTCCGATAGGAATCAGGTTGGCAAGCATACTTACAAGGGTGTTCCGGATGGTTTTGGCAAAAAAAATAAATACCAGCAGAATGACTATTGCCGAAGAAATGAATGATTTCAGCAGCGATTTTGAGACGCTTTCATCAATAAAACTAAACAAAAGCGCTGGACTAAAGACGCTAAAATCATAATCACCGGAATATTTTTTACTCATTTCATCAAACCCGGCCTTTATCGCAACTACATCATCCGGATTTTTTACCGCCACTTGGATTCTTGATTTGTCACCTGAAATAAAAATGTCATCCATCTTTGAATAAGGTGTGAAATAGTATGATGAAAGATATTTCTGCTGGAAATCAAGCTGATCCTTGTAGGAATTTACTTTTTTAACTTCCTCCATTTTAGTTAGTTCTTTTGATAAAATGATGGTTAACTGTTTGAGTCCAATGGCTGCAGAACTTCCTTTTTTTTCAATCAAAATGTCCATTCCGATGAAGGATTGAAAATTCCGGCTAAACTCATCGTGGTCCTTGCGAAGCTCGGTATTGACGGGGAAAAAGGATTCAAAATCAGTTTTAAAGTTCAGGTCTCTGATAAAAAAGAGTGAAACCAGCAGGATTGTTATCAGGATTGCTCCACCAACTTTTTTATTTCCAACAATTTCATTCGATAGGATGTCGAGAAAATGATTTTTTAGTTGTTTGTTTTGAAGAAGTTGCATTAAGAATGGGAAAGTAAAAAATGTAATCCCAAATTCGCACATGACCACAGAGGCACTTATAATCCCAAATTCGCGGATATAATCAGAGTCGTTAAACAGAAACGAGAGAAAGGCAATGGTCGTGGTAAATGAAGTAAAGAAACAAGGGATGATCAATCTGCTGAAGTTGTATTTTATGCGTTCAGTTTTGTCGGCAATGAAGGCCGTGTGGTAATAACTGTTTAAAAGGTGCACCGAATCACACAACGAAAATATCAACACCAGCGAAACGGTCATCACCGTGAGCATGTTGAAGTCGATACTGAGCAGCGTGAACAAAAGCAGCAATGGTATGAATGAAAATCCACAATTGATCAGAATCAAAAACAAAGCTTTAAGGTCTCTGAAAACGAGCAATATAAGCATCGAAACCAAAATCAGGACATAAAATGAAATTTTTACCAGGTCCGAATGGATTGATTTTGTCAACTGGCTTTCGATGTGATATTGGCTTACGGCAATGATCCTTTCAATTCCTTCAAAGTTTTGATGAATAAGATGATTGAATTTTCCGAGGTCAAAATTTGTCGAATCACTCACATAAAAAACCATTAGAATGTGCCGGTGATCAGCCGAAATCAGTTGCTGCAGCAATGGGATTTTGCTGAGCGAATCCAGGATTTCAAAGGCGTCGCTCTCTTTGGAGTAATAGCCGAAAATGAAACCCGCTGCATTGTGGATGGATTGAATCTTTGAATCAGGAAATTCGGTCAAAAGTAAACTGTCTAGTTTCTGAAGGCTTTGGATTAACCGGCTAATGGTCCCATTTTTTGGGGTAACCTGAATCTGGATGTTGTTTTTATGGGGGTAAAATGATTCAATTTTATGAAGAGATTCGGTGTAAGGATTGTTCTTTATAAAGAAAATATCCAGGTTGCCATTGATTTTTATGGGCTTGATTAAAAACACTGAGATCAGGAGTGTAGCACAGATTATCAGAAAGTTCAACTTTCTGAACCGGATTAAAAAGTTTACGAAACGTTGTATCATTTGACCGATTTTTTTGTTTTGCGGCGCTGTAAGCAAATATAAACATATTTGATAAAAAATGTAATTTTGATAAAGATCAAAATCAAAACTGCTGAAGATGAATGGAAAAAAATTATCAGAAATTAAATATGGATGGTTTTTGTTTATCGTCGATTTCATCCTGCCACTGCCATTAACAGCATTGGCGCTTTGGCTCTGGTACCTGAGGACTGCTGATTTTGCTTTTACACTTTATGTGGTTTTGCTACCCTTATTTTTTGGCTATTTAATTCCGGGGATAGCCACCAACAAGCTAAAGCTCTGGGCTTTTAAGTGGAATTATCTGCGGGTCGAGAATTATTTTTTGCACCACGGCTTTATGTATGCCCCGTATTTTGCGCTCTCTTTGTATGCAACTTTTGGAGACTATGGCCCATTGTCGGCCACACATTGGATCACGATAATGATTTCGAATACTTTCGTTCAATGTTTTTTGACCAGCTTGCACGATTATCTTGGATTGAAGTCGGGCATGATCGAAATTTACAACAAGCCTTATCGTGAAGGTAAAAGTAAGGCAGAAATTTTTCTTGATTATGGCCCGGTTGGTTACGCCTTGTTTGGGTTTACGTACACTTTGTCCTGCCTCATGGCACATTCATTTCTGAATGGTTCAGTTTTAAATTTCATCTTATTTCTCTTAGCCGGCCTGGCTTTGATGAGTCTTGCCGGTGTTCATTACCTTTTTCACGAAAAGAAAATAAAATTCAGAAATTAACCGCGCTGCTAAAATTAATTTCGATGAGGTCAGAAACCGTAATTTCACAAAGATTGATCAGGATTCTAAAGGAAATCGCATGAAAGATGCCGCTTGTTTTATGGTCGAAACACTTTATTAGCTCGAAATTTTGGATGTGGTTTTATTCCCGGCTTCAACGTCAAATTTGAATTGACGAAGCAGTTGTTTAAGCAACCATTGCACCTTAACCTGGATAAATCAGCACAAACAAATAGCAAAAACAAACCTCATCCCGCACTAGCGGGACGAAATTTTATTTGTTTTTTGTGTTTTGATTTTTGTTAATTCTGCCAAAAAAATCAATTTCGAAAATAAGATGTTAAACTACCTTCTCAATTTCTTTCACCAGTTCGCGCAGGTCCACGTTGCCAACTGCCGATGGACGTAATTGTCCCATCATCCAGTCGATGGAGTCCTGCCGTTTGTCTGAAATACGGATTTTATCAAACTTTTCCTTGAGGAAGCTGATTTTGGAGAAGATTTCCTGTTTCTTAACCGGCTTAAAATTCAATGTTGTCAGAATGGACTCAAATTCCATTTTCGGATGCTCCAGAACAATCGGCAGCATTAGCCTGGCAAGGTCGAAGCAGAGGTTTTCCTGTTTGAGGAATTTAAACAGATGGTAAATCACGTTGTATCTGAAATCCTGTGGAGTGGTGTACAGGCCTTTGATGCGCTTGAGCGTGTGCCCGAAAAATGTCGCTATAAATTTTGGATTTAATTCCAGGTCGTTCACCGTTTTTTCGATGAGCGGGAACAGGTTTTTACTAAAAATATACAAATAGGTATCTTCTGGAACGTCCCATTCTTTTAACTTCTGGTACCTTGTAATAATGTCGTCGGGTAAAGTTTTGCTGAGTTCTTCGATAAGTTCGTCTTCGAGTGGGATGGGAGCGGAGTCGGTGTCGGGATACATGCGGTCGGCGCCGGGAAGCACGCGTTCGAAGATGGTGGTTCCGTTTTCGAACGATTTGCGGGTTTCGTTAGGAACGCCGTCGAAAGCCATGCGGCATCGTTCTTCGATGGTATCCAAAGCGGTTTTCATGTCGTCCTGTGGCCCCCAGAAAACAAGCTGGGCGTCGTTTTCGCCGGCATTAAGCAGTTTCTTGATTTTCTCGAAATCATCCGATTTAATCGAAGGCTTGATTTCCTCCGAATGCGTCATGTTGGGCAATTCGAGGCAGGCAATAACTTTGAGGCGTTCGCTAAATTCGTTTGCAAACATTTTTCCGGGTTGGGTAAAATGTGATAACATGCCTTTAAAATCCGGCAAATTCACCGCAACAATGCTGTATCCGGCTTTATCAGCCTGGATGAGCGGTTCGTGCGTAAAATTGAAAGCCAGGAATTTCAGGTTTTCGTGGGTAGGTTTCCAGCTTTTGGTGTCGGCGATACGTTTTTTGAGTTGTTCGCGGATCGCCAGCAAAGCCCACTGACGGAAACATTCATTGTGGGTAAGATTTGGAATCCAGGCGGTGTGTGCCACACCTTTAATTTCGACCCTGGAGCCACCGCGACAACTTACATTCACATCTTCGCGCCCGGCGCCAATTCCGGTTCTTACTTTGCCGGTGCTGCGGTTCAAAAAACGAATGTAATCGCAGGTATCTTTAACTTCTTTGGGATTTTTACAGTCGGGATAAGTCACCGTTTCGATGAGTGGCATCCCGAGGCGGTCGGTTTTGTAGGTGCGCACATGGCCGATGTCCGAAATCTCGCGGCATGAATCTTCTTCGAGACTGAGCTGGATGAGACGTATTTTCTTGTAAGGAAGCTCAAGTACACCTTCCACTCCGATAATTGCAGTTCGCTGAAACCCTGTTGGGATGCTGCCGTCGAGATATTGTTTGCGGGTGATGTGAACTTCACCAACCACGTTTAGTTTGGATAAAAGTGAAATTTCGATGGCAATATCGAGGGCCTCGCGGTTTACGCGGAAAGGTGGCGTGTCGTCAACTTCGTAGGTGCAGGTGGTGGCGTGCTTAACGCGATAAACGATTTCTTTTTTGGTTTTGAACTCCATCAGGGCGGTTCCGTCGTATTCGCCAAGTTCGCTTAGCGTTGGGCGCATGTGCCGGATAACCTCGGCATCGTAATCGTTATTTTTGTGGTAAAGCCCGGCCGGACAATGGCAAAAGAGTTTTTTCCCGGTTAAAAGTTGCTGATGAACTTCAAGTCCCGACATGAATCCAATTCTGTCGTAATCGTTTTGAGTGGCGTCTTTGCGGCTAACGTAACCAATTTTTTCCTTAGTTTCGCGATAGTTTTTTTTTGGATCGAAATTGTTCTTCATCTTACAAAATGCTCATTTTTTTACAGGCTTCAAATGTAGGGATAATTGGAATTATGGTAAGATTATTTAAGATTTTTCTTTTATCCCG
>CAJATL010000317.1 GCA_903944895.1 uncultured Bacteroidota bacterium | reverse complement strand
TTTATTTCAAAAACATCAATTGTCTTGTTTCGATATCATCGTTTGATTCGATCCGATAAAAATAAACACCGGAAGATACACGCTCACCATCTTCGCGACAGCCATCCCAACCAACCGAATAAGTCCCTGGTTTAAGATTTCCATCAATCAAAGTATTTACTTTTTGCCCGAAAGCATCGAAAATAAATAAGTTAACGTCGCTCTGGTTCAGCAATTGAAAATTTATGGTTGTTGAATGATTGAAAGGATTCGGATAATTCTGTTCTAAAATGAAAGTACGATTAACTTGATGCCCAATTTCCTTAATGCTTGTGGTTGGTTCTATACTTCGGAAAACAGCACTTCCAAGTGTTCCTGCAAAGATATAATCAGAGGAATTGAGTGCAAGGGTTGAAATTTTAATATTCGTAAGGCCGGAATTTATCTGTACCCAGGAACTACCATTATTTTTTGATCTGAACATGCCACTAAAAGTGCTTCTAGCAAAAAGATGGTCGCTGGAATTTACAGCAATTTTCACGCCACCGGTTGTTGGTAATCCGTTGCTACAAAAGGTCCAGGAATCACCGTTGTCAATAGAACGATATACTCCTTCATTTGCAGATACAAAAAGGTGACCGAGAGAATTAATCTCAATTGATACGATGTCAGAATAGGGCGTGGGCATACCGCTATTAATTGCAGTCCAGATATTACCGTTGTCAATGGAGCGAAAAATTCCCTTTCCTGTACCGGCAAAGATGTGTTCGTTTGAATTGGCCTTAAGAGCGTAAATGTCAAGATCGGTCAAACCCGTATTGTTCTTTGTAAAAGAATTACCGTTATCGGTCGATCGAAAAACACCTTCATAGGTTCCGGCAAAGATGTGGTCTCTTGAGTCGACAGCGAAAGAAATTACTCGAATATCGGACAGGCCGGTCGGAGTCCAATTATCACCGTTATCAGTGGAACGTAAAATGCCATTATGTTCAGTTCCAGCAAAGAGATCATTGCTGGAATTAATAACCAACGCATCTACTTGAATATTTGTTAGACTAGTTGCAGTCCAGGAATCGCCATTGTCTGTCGAACGAAATACACCTCCAAGATAGGTTCCGACAAAAATGTTGTCGAAGGAATTAACCGCAATGCATACGCCAGTAATATTGGTTAAGCCATTGTTAGTTTCTACCCAGGAATCGCCATTATTTTTAGAACAAAAAACTCCATCATTATAAGTTCCTGCAAACAGGTTATCACTGGAATTGACAGCAAGTGACCATATATGAAAATTGTTCAAGCCTGCACTTACTCCTATCCAGGAATTTCCATTGTCGGCGGAACGAAATATTCCTGCACCTGAAGTCCCTGCAAATAGGTAGTCTTTAGAATTGATTGTAAAAGAACGAACCTCATACCAGTTGAGGCCATTATTGATGGCAGTCCAGGTATTTCCATTATCTGTAGAACGGAAAGCCCCTCCATAAGCTGTTCCGATAAAGAGTTGGTCGCTTGAATTTACAGAAATACAATTAACAAATGTGTCGGTAAGTCCTGTACTAACTTTTGTCCAGGAATTGCCATTGTTTGTGGAACGAAAAACCCCACCTCCATAACTTGTTCCGGCAAAGATATGGCCGATAGAATTTATAGCAAGTGAACGAACATTAAGATTGCTTAATCCAAGATTAATATTTGTCCACGATTCGCCATTGTCAGTTGACCGAAAAATTCCGATCGCATTGGTGCTAGCAAAAATGTGGCCGCTGGAATTTACTGCAAGAGCATAAATATGTGGATAGGTCAGTCCTGTATTTTTCTGTGTCCAGGATTCGCCGTTATCAGTAGAACGAAAAACACCTCCTCCATTAGTCCCTGCAAAGATTTGGTCATTGGCGTTGATTGTAAGAGAACGAACATAAGTATCTGTAAGACCTGCATTGATTTGTGTCCAAGAATTACCATGATTAGTAGATCGGAAAATACCACCCCCCGCAGAAGTTCCGGCAAAAATGTGACCACTTGAATTTATTGCCATACAATATATTTCTCCACCGCAAGGCCCGTTTGTTTTTTCCCAGAAATCCTGGGCATTAATAAACGTCGGAATTAAAACAACAATAATTGAAAACATTAGTAAAAAACGACTTTTCATAATACACCTCCATTTATTGGTTTATTTTTAAAACTTATGTTAAAGGTAAAATGATGCAACAGTTATTGTATGGAACACTATCAAATCATTTAAAGATGTAAATGTAGAGCAATAATTAATATCAAAGCAAATTAGATATAATGTTCTTGATTCTTTTTGGAACTTGTCGAAAATTCTTCTGTGAAATCATCATCTGGCGAAACTCATTCTTTCAATTTTACGACGAAAATTTAAATTTGGATCACAACAAAAGTCCGGTACGTTTGTTTGTTAGCGAAAACGAATAAGAAATGTTTAATAATGCTATCAGCCAAATTACGGGCATTAAGTTTTAAACTATTAAAAATCAAAAAAATATGCACAAAGAAATCATTTTCGACAAACTCTGGAATAATTATGCAACACAAAATCCTTCGGTAAAAAAAGTTTTTGATCTTTTTAAATCGGAAGGGGAGGAGGTACTCAACGACCACATCGCTTTCAGGACCTTCAACGACCCACGCATCAACGTTGACGTGCTGGCCAGGCCGTTTTTAAATGCCGGTTATGAATTTAAGGGTGATTACCAGTTTGAAACCAAGAAATTGTATGCCAAACACTTCGAGCATAAAACTGACCCGCTGGCTCCCCGGGTTTTTATTAGTGAACTTAAGGTTGAAGAATTAAGCGAATCGCTGCAAAAGCATGTGAAAGACACCGTTGATAAAATTCCTG
>CAJATL010000316.1 GCA_903944895.1 uncultured Bacteroidota bacterium | reverse complement strand
TTACAATGTTATTTCTTTAGCATCCTATCTGTTGCCAACCATTGCCAAAATTAGTGCGAAAAATATTTATTGCAACAAATTTTATCTGTATCATTTGCAAGGGGTTATCTTCGGTTGTTTTTTCATGCGGAATCGCTGACTTTTATGGCAATAAATTCAGAATCAGTCATTTCAAAAAATCCTCAGATCATCTCAAGTAAAATGGATGAGGAGGTGGTGATGATGAGTGTTGAAAAGGGTAATTATTACGGTTTAAACCGCGTTGGCTCCGAAATATGGGAAAAACTCACCGAACCACTTACTGTTGGCAGTTTATGCGACAAGCTTATGCAGGAATTCGATGTTGAAAAAGAACAATGCGAGCGGGAAGTGATCACCTACCTCGAAAAACTCGTGAGCGAAGGATTGATTTTGGTAAGCGACAAACCTGAAAATTAATAGTTCCATTGAAGTTAAAAGAAGTAGGTTCTGCTGATGTTGGCTACTTTTTGCTGGCAACCGTTTTCCTGTATTTTAACCAGTTGCTCATTGTTTTAATCCCATTTCGGGTTTATTCAGCTATGTTTAAAGACAACCCTGGCCGTTTTTACCAAAAGGTTACTTTTAACAAGGTTTTGATCGTTCGCAAAGCGCTGCTGCGTGGGCTTAAATACCTGCCATGGAAAGGAAAATGTTTGGTGCAGGCACTTACCGGCAAATTACTACTCAGGAAACTTGGTTTGCCAGGAACCATTTACCTCGGAATAAAAAAAGATACCGGCAAACTTGAAGCCCATGCCTGGCTGACATCGGGACATCAATTTGTTTCGGGAAAGGAAAGCCATAAAAAATTTACGGTTGTTCAGGAGATTGCGTAATGGCGTAAATTTCCTGGAATCTTTGAGTAGGAGATTCCAAAAAGCCCAATCCGCCAGTTGGCGGATTGGGCTATTGAAATATGATGGAAACCTAACATGTTTTAAAAACCTGTAAGGTTTTAGTTTCTAATTTTGATAATACTTCTGAGTTTTTTTGTACATGAAAACCTTATTTTCAACATAAAACCTTAGTAGAATGGGTATCCGCATTGAAGTTACCAACCTTATTAGCTTATTTTTCAATTACCTGCCATGGAATAAGGTAATAAGGTTGAGAAAATTTTTGGTTAATGTGTTGCACTAAGGTTGAGGAACAAGATAAGGTTTTAATAATCAAACTAAAAGCAAGTGCTTTTGAAAATTATGATTGGGGCTGGGCTAAAAAAATGCCGGTTATGAAATCAACGGGGCTAAAGCCCGAAATTTCGGGTAAAATCAATTGCCCCGACCTTAAGGTCGGGGCAATTGAAAAGCAATCAGTTACCGGGCTTTTGCCACAGGCATCCCTTCGGGGAGCCCAAAACCATCAGTTTTAAAATTGGCCAGGTGAATGAGAAAAGCGGCAGAGCCGCGAAATATTTGTAGATTTTTCAGGTTGAGAGGATTTTTAAGGTGCAGCGCACCGCAATATTCCGCATCAGCTTTAAATATTACGGTGCGCTGCACCTTTTGGATGATTTGTTATGCTGTTTCTACAAATATTATCGGTGCGCTGCACCTGACTGCATCATTAAAGCAGATTAACGATATTAGTCGAACAAGACAATTTTGATAGAGAAAACATTAATGAATTTTAGCGTGGATTGATTGCTGAAAAATTGATTTTTAACAAGTAAATCATTGAATGAGAAAAGCGGCAGAGCCGCGAAATGTTTGTAGATTTTTCAGGTTGAGAGGATTTTTGAGGTGCAGCGCACCGCAATATTTTTTTTAAAGCATTAAGGTTTTTCAAAAAGAACCATAGGTTAAATTTAGAAATACATTCGAACCATAAAAAGGAAAATAATGAGCACCATTTTTGGCATCTTCGATAAAACCGGTCAGGGGTTGGATAAATCCTGGATCGAAATCATGAAAAAGGATTTACTGCACGGAAATCCTGATACCACCGGTGTTTGGCAAAACCAGCAAACTGCTCTTGGCAATATTTCCATTTTTAATACACCAGAATCACTCCACGAAATACTTCCTTTTAAAGACAATGAATCGGGTTTGGTAATTTGCAGCGATTCGAGGATTGACAACAGAAGCGACCTTGCCGGGCGGTTAAATATTGATCAGGCTGAATTGAAAATGATGCCTGACAGCAAACTTATCCTTCGTGCCTGGCAAAAATGGGGAATCGAATGTACAACCAATCTCAGGGGCGATTTTGCATTTGCCATTTACGATGAACCTCACCAACGGCTTTTCATTGCGAGGGATCATTTTGGGATGAAACCGATTTTTTACTTCGACCACCCTGAGTTTTTTGTTTTCACTTCAGAACTTCGGGGAATTTTAGTATTGCCACTTTTTGAAAAGAAACTCAACCTGGAATGGTTTCTCGATTTTCTGCTCAATGCCAGCCGCAAAAAATTTGATACCTTTTATGAGGGAATTTATTCTATACCACCAGGTCATCAGTTAGTAGCTCAGCACGGCTCGGTTACTCTGCAAAAATATTGGGAATTAACTGTTCCTGATCGGCTTTTTTATAAAAATAACGAGGATTATATCGAACAATACAAAGCGTTGTTTTCTGCATCAGTAAAAAACAGGATTAGGTCGGCCTACCCGGTGGGCAGCGAGTTAAGCGGAGGCCTGGATTCGTCGTCAATTGCTGCTGTGGCACAAAAATTCCTTGTAGCCGGAAACAAAGAATTGCATGTTTTTTCGCGGGTTTTACCCGAAAAACGGAACCTGGATTTGGACGATAACGACGATGAATCGCCGGAAATTAAGCTAGTTTGCGACTTTTGCGGGATTAATAACATCCATCGGGTGACCATGGAAGACCAAAAAATAACCGAAAATATCCGGCAGATTATCCAGGTTAACCAGTCCCCTTTTATGAACAATTACGCGGCCTACAACCTCAACGCACATGATTATGCCAAAGCCGGTGGTGTCCGCACCATTTTATCGGGCCACGGTGGCGACCAGTTGCTTAGCAATCCTGCCTGGTTTGTTTACAAGGATTACGTATCCCAACATCAGTATCTGAAACTATTCAACGATGTAAGCGCTAAGGGAACCATGCACGAAATAGGTTTGTTAAGGGCATTGTTGATTATGTACAGGCTGTGTTTTAAAGGAAAAAGTGCTGATAAGAAAAGCAACCATCTCAAAAAAATGGACAAGCTTGGGATCACCAAAAATTTCATCCAGGAGCATGGCCTGAATGAGAAATACCTGAAAAATCGGGAAGCAGATTATTACGCAATTAAAAGTAATCACAACCTGATAACGAAAATTACTTCCCGCCATCTTAATGACCGCATCGAAATTACCCGGCTGATGGCTGCACAGGAAAATATCGAATTCAGGTACCCGCTTTTCGACGTTGATTTGATTTTGTTTTATCTGGCCACTCCTGATGAATTGAAGTACAAATTCCGGCAGGGGCGGTATTTACATCGGTCTGCACTGGAGGGCGAACTTCCGCCTGCCATCCAGTGGCGCAGCGATAAGCATGGAACTATTAACCCAGGCCTTGCAAGGATTTTTGCAAATGATGCATCAACAATTAAAACTACATTTAATCATTTTTTAAAAGAACTTCAAAAGCAAAACACCCCGGTTTTTGACGAGAAAATGATTGAAAAGCTGATTTTTGAACCCGATGAAAAATTATTTGGCTACAAATCAGTCATCAACAAATACTATCAGTTAATATCTTTTGAAAAAATAATTGAAAATAAATTTGCAGTTTAAACAAAAAAGTATTTCATTTGCTTTAAAATTAAAATAAACCGTTTAACAAACAAAAAACAAAAGATTATGGAAGAAAAAATTATCGAAAAAAAGGTTTGGGAGAGCCCGGAAGTTGAAATCATTAACTCGAAAATGACCAGTGGTGGCAGTTATTCCTGGGACATTGAAAGCGGAAAATATTATGATAAATACGCATCATAGAAGAATCGGGTTGATTTAATAACTTCATCCCAATTTGTTAGTTCGACACAACTTGGTAAAAATGAACAAACAGCAGGTAAAAACCTGCTGTTTTTGTTTTTTGGATTTTAGTGATATTTGTAAATAAAGACATGAAATTTAAGAGAGACGACTTCGATAATTTGGCTCACTTCTTTAAAGACCTTTTCAAAACATCAGGCAAGCAGGTCGTAATATCTTTCCTGCTCCAGATTTTAACCGGTTTTACCCAGGGAATTGGTTTATTGATGCTCATTCCTTTGCTGGGCGTTGTTGGGATTTTCCAGAACCAGGCAAAGAGTTCAAAGTTTGTTGGTGAGATGATAGATTTTATCAACAAAACCGGCCTTCCGCAAGGAATTGTTTCCATCCTCATCTTTTACATCATTGTGGTTTCGCTTAATTCCTGGCTTTCGAGTTACCAAAGCGTGAACAATGCAAAAATCCAGCAAAGTTTCGTGAGGCACCTTAAAGACAAATTGTACACGTCAATCGGGCACAGCCAGTGGTTGTTTGTTTCACAAATGAAACTGTCGGATATTGCGCATGTAATAACAACGGAGGTGCAACAATCCGGCCAGGTTATTTTCCAGGTTCTTCGGCTATCAAGCACTGTAATTACCATTTTGGTTTATGTTGCAGTGGCTTTTATGTTGTCGGCACAAATGGCGTTTCTATCATTGATTGGGGCAGGTCTTCTTTTGATAATTGGTCGAAAGAAAAACAGAAGCGCCTATAACATTGGCAAAGCCAGCCAGAAATCAATGAAAAAGGTTTTTCAGATTGTTATCGAACATCTTTCGGGGATGAAGGTGGCCAAAAGCTTTGCCGAAGAAGACCGCTACATTGCCGAATTTATCCACTATTCCGAGGATGTCGAAAAACGGAAAATTGATTATGCACGCCTGTCAGCGCGAACTTCGCTTGTTTTTTCGATAGGAACGGTGATGCTGCTCAGCGTTTATGTTTACCTGGCCATCGAAATTGTTGGATTGCCGGCAACTACTTTGCTGGTTTTGATCTATATTTTTTCGAAACTACTGCCAAAAGTTTCAACGCTTCAAACTGCTTATCAATCCATTCTCCAGGCTTTGCCCGCTTTTACTTCAGTAAACGAACTTCAAAACCAGTGCACCGAAAATGCTGAGGAATTAAACAGGACTCAGGGCGAAACTCAAAAAATAGGAGGTACAATCGGGATTCAGCATTTAACTTTCAGTTATGGCCAGAAACCGTTATTTGAGGATATTTCGCTGATTATTCCAGACAAAAGCATTGTTTGTTTTACCGGAAAATCAGGCTCCGGCAAAACCACCCTTGCCGATATTATTCTTGGCTTGCTCAAACCCTCCTCAGGCAAAGTTTTAATCGACGGCAAAATTCTTAACGAGGAAAACCTTTTCAACTGGCGGAAAAGTATTGGTTACGTCACCCAGGAATCGTTCCTGTTTAACGACACCATCCGGAATAACCTTTTATGGACAAATCAAAACGCAAGCGAAGCCGAAATCCGGGAAGCATTATTTCAATCGTCGGCAGTTGAAATGGTTGAAAAGTTTGAATTGGGACTCGAAACCATGGTTGGTGACCGTGGCGCAAAACTTTCGGGTGGCGAAAGGCAACGGTTGGCACTGGCACGAGCCTTGGTTCGCAAACCAACCATGCTTATCCTTGATGAAGCTACCAACGCCCTTGATCCGGCCAACGAAAATAAAATCATCGAAGCACTCATCCGGCTGAAAGGAAAAACTACCATTCTCATGATAACTCATAAACCTGAGATGCTCACTATCGCCGATCATGTCTTTTCGATGGAAAAAGGAAGAATTTCCCAAATCAGATAAATCCACATTTTTTTGATTTAGAATTTCATGATTTTACTTTTAAAGGAAGTATCCCAAGGATTAAATCAAATCTAAAAGCCGGCAAGAAATTGATGTTTAGGATATTATTTTAGAAATTGATGTTTTTTATGGCAGAAATTGCAACTGCAAAAACACAAAAACAAATAATATGTCCAAATTATTTGATTTTTGAGTTTTGAATTTTGTCCCGATAGCTATCGGGATGAGTTTTGTTTTTTCTGGCTTATCCAGTTTCAGTTTATCATAAATCAATACCTTTGCCACCTCAAAAAAATTCATTCAATATTTATCATTAAATCAGATTTTGTGAAAAAATTATTCTTAATCGCCCTGCTGGCATGCTTTATAAGCATATCGGGGACCAGTCAGACCAAAATAACCGTAAAATCAAACGAACAGATGAATCCTTTCCTTACAGCGTACGACACGCCTTTTAATGTGCCACCTTTTGATAAGATCAAAAACGAGCATTTCATTCCGGCCATCAAATATGGAATTAATGAGGAAAAGGCCGAAATAGAAGCGATAACGCTGAATCCACAGGCGCCGACTTTCGAAAATACCATTGCTATGCTCGATGGCAGCGGAAAAATGCTTGGCGAGGTCAGCATGACCTTTAATAATCTTCAGGGCGTCAATACCAGCGAAGAACTTCAAAACCTCGCTAAAGAAGCCTCACCCCTGTTTTCGGCGCATCGCGATGATATCCTGCTTAACGAAAAACTCTTTGCCCGAATTAAAACAGTTTACGAACAGCAGGAAAAACTCACCCTCACCGCTGAACAGCAGATGCTGCTCGAAAAAACCTACAAGCGTTTTGTGAGAAATGGCGCCAACCTCAATGCTGAGCAAAAAGATAAACTCCGTAAGCTGAATGAAGAACTTTCGATGCTGTCGCTCACTTTCGATGAAAACCTTTTAGCCGAAACCAACGCTTACCGGTTGATTATCGAAGATAAAAAACAACTCAGGGGTTTGCCCGAAGGTGTTATACAAGCATCTGCCGAAGCTGCCAAAGAAGCTGGTTTGGACGGCAAATGGCTTTTTACGGTTCACAAGCCGAGCATGATCCCGTTCCTTCAATATGCCGACGACCGCTCGCTGCGCGAAAAGATTTTTAAGGCATATATCAACCGCTGTGATAACAACAACAAAAACGACAATAAAGAAATTGCTTCAAAAGAGGCTTCACTGCGTTTTGAGCGGGCCATGCTGCTCGGCTATAAATCGCATGCCGATTATATCCTGGAAGAAAACATGGCCAAAAATCCCGAAAGCGTTTATAAGTTCCTGGACAAAGTGATGGAACCGGCTTTAAAAATGGCTAAAAAAGAAGTTACCGAATTGCAGGCCATGATTGATGCCGAAGGTGGAAAATTTAAACTGGAAGCCTGGGATTGGTGGTATTATGCCGAAAAACTGAAAATGCAAAAATACGACCTCGACGAGGAAGCACTCCGCCCCTATTTTAAAATGGAAAATGTGCTTTCCGGTATGTTCGGTGTTGCCAATAAACTCTTTGGATTGCAATTTAAGGAGTTGAGCTGGATGCCCATTTACCAGGAAGATGTAAAAGTTTATGAAGTTGTTGAGGCCGACGGTTCTCATGTTGGAATTTTGTATATGGATTTTTACCCCCGCGCCAGCAAAGGCGGTGGAGCCTGGATGACGAATTTCAGGGAGCAATCAAAAAAGAATGGTGAAAACATTCCTCCGGTTATTCTGATGGCAACAAATTTCACAAAACCAACAGCAGATAAGCCGGCATTGCTCAATTATGAAGAAGTCTCGACTTTATATCACGAGTTTGGTCATGCTTTACATGGCCTGTTTTCGGATTGCACCTATGAAACTATTTCGGGTACTGCGGTTTCGCGCGATTTTGTCGAGCTGCCTTCGCAAATCATGGAAAACTGGGCCGGCGAGCCTGAAGTTATGAAAACCTATGCTTTCCACTACCAGACCGGCGAAGTTATCCCGCAAAACCTCATGGATAAAATGAAAAACAGTAAACATTTTAACCAGGGTTTTACCACGGTCGAATATCTGTCGGCCTCCTACCTCGACATGGACTGGCATATTTTAAAAACCGCTGAACTACAAAATGCAATAAGTTTCGAAAATGCTTCGATGCAGCGTATCGGGCTGATTCCTGAAATCGTAGTTAGATACCGCACACCTTATTTTTCGCATATTTTTGCAGGTGGTTACTCGGCAGGATATTACGCTTATATCTGGGCCGAAATCTTAGATGCCGATGCTTTTGAAGCCTTCACCCAAAAAGGGATTTTTGATCCTGCAACCGCGCTGTCTTTCCGTAAAAATATTCTTGAAAAAGGTGGCACCGAAGACCCGATGAAACTTTATATTCAATTTCGCGGTCAGGAACCGGATATAAATGCACTGCTTAAACGCAGGGGGTTAATCACGGAATAGTGGAAGAGTGGAAAAATGGAAAAATGGAATGATGGAATGGTGGAAAAATGGATTAATTTGACAATTCGACCATTCGACAATGGAAAAAGGAAAAAGTGGAATGATGTAAGATTCAAAGTAAAACTGCTGACTTCAGACTGCCTACTGCCAACTGCCAACTGGTGACTGCCGTCTTTCTTCTGCGCTTTGCGCTTCGCCCTCTGCGCTATGCCAGGGCAAAATAAATGGAAAAAAAGCTCCCGGTTTTAACCGTGGGCTTTTTTTTTCGACATCTAAAATCCATACACCGAAAAACCGCCATCAATTGCCAAACATTGGCCGGTGATGTATGAAGATGCCGGCATAGCAAGAAAAGCCACAGCAGAAGCAACTTCAGCAGGTTTACCAATGCGTTTCATGGGTGTGCGGTCGAGGACGGATTTCAGATAATCTAAATCCTTTAAGACCTGTTTTGCCAGCGGTGTTTCGATGTACCAGGGAGCAACGGCATTTACGCGGATATTTTCACAAGCCCATTCGCAGGCTAAGTTTTTCGTCATTTGGATAATAGCAGCTTTGGTCATAGCGTAAACAATACCTGTTTTAAGGTGTGTAAGCCCGGCAACCGACGAAACATTTACAATAGAAGGATATTCACTTTTTTTGAGATGAGGAAACATGAACCGGCTGAGTTCGAGGGAGGAAAAGAGATTGGTGTTGAAGATTTTCTGAATTTCAACCTCCGAATAATCCAGTGTTTTCTTGCGAATGTTTGTCCCGACATTATTCACGAGGATATCCAGTCGTCCCCATTTTTTGGCGATAGCTTCAAAAATACGGAGCCGGTCTGTTGACAAGGAAACATCAGCCACAAGCCCATCAACCACCGAAATATCAGCATTAAAACTCAAAATCGTCTCATTCAAAACGTCGGCATCCCGTGCAACAATAAACACCGAAGCCCCCAATCCGACAAATTCTTCAGCAATCGCTTTCCCAATTCCCCTGGTACCGCCGGTAATCAAGGCAGTTTTACCAGTTAAATTCCATTTCATCATATCAATTGTTCCAAATTATTTTGTGATCTGATTTTTAAAACCCATTTCAAATTTCCTAAAAAATATTTACCGTTCCATAACATAAAGGTTCGTTGTTATTTTAGTTTCGGTTTATCCAAGCGACTGGCTACTGCCGACTTCTTAATGCTAGCTGCCCACTGCCGACTGGCAACTGCCGACTATCTCTTATAATAAGAAAGCGCCTCCGGCATAATCTTTTTCAGGTTTTCGATGCGTGTTTGATCGGCTGGGTGGGTGCTTAAAAATTCGGGTGGTTTTTGTCCGGCGGATTGCTCCATACGCTGCCAGAAAGTAACAGCTTCTTCCGGATTATAGCCAGCCATGGCCATAAAAATCAATCCCAGATGATCGGCTTCCGATTCGTGCGAACGCGAATACGGCAAACTCACACCAACCGTTGTACCAAGGCCATAAGCAGTCATAAAAAGCGACTGGGTTTCCTGAGGTTTTGTTTGCAGGGCAGTAGAAAGCGCCAGACCACCGGTTTCGATCAACATCGCCTGGCTCATGCGCTCGTTGCCGTGTCGGGCGATGGCGTGGGCAATTTCGTGTCCCATCACCACAGCAAGGCCGGCTTCTGTTTGGGTGATAGGCAAAATTCCTGAGTAAACAACTACCTTTCCGCCAGGCATACACCAGGCATTTGGCGTGGCTTCCTCCACAAGGTTAAATTCCCATTTATAATCTGCTACCCTGCTTCCAAGACCGTTTTCGTTGAGATACCTATCGACGGCGGAGGCAATTTTACTGCCAATTCGTTTCACCATGGCAGTTTGCTCCTGGTTTGCCGAAAGCTTGTTTTCTTTTAAAAAATCGCCATAGTTAGTCACACTCATCGCCATTAATTCCGATTCGGGCAACAAATTCAACTGCGAGCGCCCGCTTAACGGAACTGTGGAACAGGAAGTGAAAAACTGAAATCCCGTTATCACAACAGCAACAAAGGCCAATACAAAAAACATCCTTTTCATAAATCAAAATATTAAGTTCTATTACAAATTCATTTACAAAGTAAACACACTTTAACGCTTTTTGGTTTGGATATTTACAAAAAAAACGAAACTCCATTAACTTTCTGTTAAATATCATGCTATTAAAGTTGAACAATTATCTTTGCAGATAAGAGCAAAAAAAATGAAAATCATCGAAGTTAAAGGTCTTAAAAAATCCTTCGGAAAAATCGAAGCCTTAAAAGGTGTAGATTTTTCGGTTGAGAAAGGCGAATTTTTCGGATTATTAGGCCCAAACGGCGCCGGAAAAACCACCACCATCAACATATTAAGCACCGTGATGCAGCCTGATGCCGGTGAGGTGAGCATCAATGGCTTTGATCTGAAAGATAATCCGAAAAAATGCAAGGATTCCATCGGTATTGTGCCGCAGGAACTCGCTTTGTACGACGATCTCACGGCCCTCGAGAACCTGGTTTTCTGGGGAAGGTTGTACGGCATTTCAAAATCGAAAGCAACCGACAAATCGTTAAAACTGCTCAAACTGCTCGAACTGGACGAACGTAAAAATTCGCGCATCAAAACATTTTCGGGAGGGATGAAACGCCGGATCAACATTGCGGCCGCCATGATTCACGATCCGCAAATCCTGTTGATGGACGAGCCAACCGTGGGCGTTGACCCGCAAAGCCGCAACCAGATTTATGGTGTTCTCGAAGGATTCATTAAAAACGGGATGACCATCGTTTACACAACACATTACATGGACGAAGTTGAAAAACTATGCAGCCGCATCGCCATTATCGATTATGGCCAGATTATCGCCGGAGGAACGCTTGATGAGTTGCGTGGGATTGCAGGTTCCAGCGAAACCATCGTTATACATTTCGAGAAAAATACTGATTCCGATATCAGTCATCTGAAATCAGAATTTGGAGACCGCATCGAAATAAGCGACGACAAACTCATTTTTAACACCGGGAACAGCAAAAACGATCTGCCCGTGTTGTTACAGAAATGCGCGCAACATTGCCGGACCATCACCCATATCGCCATCGAGCGGGCAAGCCTCGAAACCGTTTTCCTAAAATTAACCGGACGTAAACTCAGAGATTAACATGATCGAAATCGCATTAAAAGATTTAAAGGTATTTTTCAGAGATATCAAAGCCGTATTGTTGTCGTTCCTGCTTCCGATAGGATTGATAACCCTTTTTGGGCTTACGTTTGGCGGAATTGAGAAAAGATCGGAAACACAAAATCAGACAGCCATCCTGGTTTCAGATTTAGACAGCACCGCGACAACCCGCGACGTGATTGCAAAACTGGATAGTCTCGACGAAATAAGCGTTACAACCGTTGATTTTAGCAAGGGTAAAGATCAGATCATGAACGGCAACCGTTTGGCAATGCTTGTGTTTTATAAAGGTTTTGCCGATTCGGTGGAAAGCGGGAAACCGGAACCGATGGAGCTGTTTTATGATGAGGCGCGTAAGATGGACGCCAGTTTGATCCAATATGCGCTGATTTCGAATCTGATGGAGATATTGGGGCCGAAAACCTTCAAAAAGAAAATCATGAGCACCATCAAAACGAAGTATCCCGATCTGGATACCGATATGATGTCGCAGATTGAAGGTGATATAAGCGAGCAATTTGCACCTGCCGGATCAGGTGATAAAGAAAATAATGCCATGGGTAAGATGGGCAACCTCACTGTAACAAGCCTGGCACGGAAAGAATCGGTAAACTGGGCACTTATACAGAGCTTTGCAGGTACAGCGGTGATGATGCTGCTGTTTAGTGTTACCGCCATCGGCAGTTCGCTGCTGAGTGAGCGCGAAGACGGCACGCTTAAACGATTGATGTATTCGCCGGTTTCGCCAATCCATATTATGTTTGGCAAAATTTTCTTTGCGCTGGTTATTTCGGTGATTCAACTGTCGGTGATGATTGTTTTTACATGGGCGGCGCTGGGCATGGACCTTGGATATAACCTGTTTTACCTGATGATGGTAGTTGTGGCAACCGCTTTTGCCTGCTCGGGGTTCGGGATTTTTATTGCTGCTATAAGTACCAGCCGCAAGCAGGCCGAAAGCATGGCCACGATTGTAATTTTGCTTATGTCGGCAATAGGAGGGAGCATGATACCCTTGTTTTTTATGCCCACCTTTATGCAGAAAATTGCAGTGATCTCTTTAAACTACTGGGCCATACAAAGTTTTTTTGATGTGCTGGGCCGGGAGGTTTCCTTTTTGCAAATTATCACCAAAGTTGGCGTACTTATTGGCATTGGCGCAACAATGATGGCTATCTCGGCATCGTTATTTAAGCGAAACCTGTTAAAAGTGCTATAGGTTTGGAGTGAAAAGGTTCGATGCCAGCCCTAAATCGTATCGTGCCAACGATAAATAGCATCATGCCAACAATAAATAGCATCGTGCCAACAATAAATGGCATCGTGCCAACAATAAATGGCATCGTGCCAACAATAAATCGCATCATGCCAACAATAAATGGCATCGTGCCAACAATAAATGGCATCGTGCCAATGATAAATAGCATCATGCCAATAATAAATGGCATCATGCCAACAATAAATGGCATCGTGCCAACAATAAATCGCATCGTGCCAACAATAAATCGCATCGTGCCAACAATAAAAAGCATCATGCCAACAATAAATGGCATCGTGCCAATATTATCTGGTTTATTAATTTCAGATTTACTGACCTCTTGCAAACTAAATAATCGTACAAACAAAATTTATTAATAAGGTAATAAGGTTGAAATGGAAATTTGAAACATTTGTACTAAGGTTAAGAGCATGAAAATAAGGTTTTTAACCTTAGTAGAAGAGAAAGCTACCAGAAGTTTCAAAACCTTATTACCTTTTTTTACGACGATTTAATTTATAGGATAATTTTTGTATGTCATTGAAAAAAAATGAGGAGGTCAAGAAGTTTGAATTTAGAAATAATGTGGATAGCGGGCTAATAACCCGTTTGAACATCGAAGATATTGATTGACCTCATCCCCTAACCCCTTCTCCTATAAGGAGAAGGGGGACAAGATTCCGGTAAATTTTTGAGAGTATTATTTCATTTTATGATTTTGAAGATTTTTTTGATAAATATTCAAAATTTTTGTTGCAATTAAATATTTTTCTACTTTTACATCACATTTTAAAATCCTGAAAATATGACAAAAAGAGAAAGTTTACAATTGGCCGCCTTTGAAAGGACATTGGCTCTGCTTGGCAAAAACAATGCGCTCATCAATGGCATTATCAAACTAATGGCAACAAAAACCGAATTGGAAACCTCCATCAATGCCATTCGGGCCATAAATCTTGAAGAGGAAAAGGGAAGCCAGGGCGCTATTATCGAATTTGGCGCGGCACGTACAAAACTGATTGATTGCACAACTACGGTGCAAGGCACACTTATTGCGTTTGCTACCGGCGAAAATAACCTTGTGTTGTTAAATTCTGCCAATTTTAGTGTTACGCATCTTACACAATCAAACCACGAAGGCCTTTACGACAAATGCAAGAAAATATTGGAAATTGCATTGCCCCACAAGACCATTCTTGGCACCGATTACAAGTTGCCAGCCACAGCCTTCGACCAGTTGACTGCTGCACTCGAAGCTTACAAGCTGGCCCTCCCCGACAAGGGCTTAGCCAAAATGCAGGGCGTTGCCAACACCCGTAAACGCAAGGAAGCTTTTGATGCGGCCTCCGATGTTATGGATAAACTCGACAATTTTATGCTCATGTTCCGCAACTCGCAGCCCGAATTTTACAGTGCATACACCGATGCCTCACATATTGGCGGGCGGAGGTATAAAAAAGCCGTAAAAACCCTTGTTAGCGGTCAGGTAGTTGATTTTGAAACGCACCAGGTAATTGCCGACACCAAAATAAGCGTGGTATTGCAGCAATCCGAAACATACAGCGGCGCCGACGGCAATTTTAGTCTCGAAATACCCACTCCCGGCGAAATAACCATCAAAGCCGAAAAAGCTGGCTACACTTTGTGGGAAGAGGATATTATTATCGAAGACGAAGAGAATGTAACGATGCTGGTGGAGATGGAGAAAGAGGCATAAGGAGTTAGGCGTAAGGGGTAAGGCATAAGGCATAAGGCGTAAGGAGTAAGGGGTAAGATCTATGGTGATAGGAAAATAGTTTAGATGAATCTGATAAAGATTGCATAAATTTGTTAAAATTTTAAAGCATGAAAGCAGTATTGGAAATTGGGAAAGATGAGTTGAACATTCATTTAATTGAAGTGATAAATGCACTTTTTAAACAAGATGTAACCGAAGTTGTCATTCGCAAAAATACCATTAAACCCGAAGAATTCGATAGAAGTCTGAAACTTGAGGAAGTTGTTTATTCATTGAAGGAATACGGACATAGTGAATTATTGGTGAATGACATTAAGGAGGGGTTAAAAAACTCAACAATTTGCAGTTAGTAAAAAAACTCAACGATTAATCAAAATAATCTATCTTTGAACAAAAATAAAAATATGCAGGCCACCTTTCATTTACCGTTTGATAAACTGAACAACGACTTTCTTGAAAAGTTAAAGACATTGTTTTCGCAAAATGCAGTTGTCGAGATACGGATATCGGAAATAAATGACGAAACCGATTATTTGCTTTCATCCCCTGAAAATCGTGAATTGTTGGAAAGATCGTTGAAACAATTGCACGAAAGGCCAATATGTTAAAAGATGAATTGCCTGGATTTTGGTCGTGCAGAATAGACGATACCCTCAGATTAATCTTTAAACAGGACAACAATACCATTAGTATCATTTCTTGTAAATTCCATTACAAAAAATGTTAGATCAAACCTCTGCCCGATGCAAAAGTTGCAATGAAATGCCCATTGGTGGCAAAATAACTCGTCAAACTGAAAAAGCAGGTTACATTTTATGGGAAGATGATTTTATTTTCGAAGAAGGAGCGAATATGACAATGTTGTTAGAGATGGAGAAGGGAAATGATTTATATTTCAAAGCAAACTTCTAATAACCAGAATAATGAAATGAGCGGTTTAAAAGAGGCTGACCACCTTAAAGTGACAACTATTGATTTATTAGAAAATGGAGTCCAGAAACCATTTGAAAAACGGGGCGGATCTGAAAAGCCATATGAGTAGGAAAAAAATATTATTATAAATTAACACGAATTAAGATGAAAACTAAATTTACATTAATCATTTGCCTATTTATAATAGGTGGTACTTTAATTATGAATAGCTGCAAAAAAGACAATGAAACAGGTAAAGTTGTTTTTTGGTACAATACAGTTGGAACTGATGCAACAGTAATTATTAATGGACAGACAGGATATGTAACTGATTATTATTCAACATATGATCCAGATTGTAGTTCAATTGGATGTGCAATCTTTACATTGGACGTTGGCACCTATGGTTTTACGGCAAATTCCTCATGGAGTACATGGGAAGGAACAGTAACTATAACAAAGGATGGATGTTACAAGGTACTATTATCGGATAAATAAGAATAAACTATGGTTTATTTTAATTAAAACAACGAATTTTTTAGTTTAAGTACACAATTATGTTAATTACAATAGTTTCAATTTTCTTTTTGGGGATATTACCAAAAAGAAAATTGAATTTTTATTAATCTTTAATTAAATTTACAAATCAAAATAGTCTAATTATGAAAAAAGTAACTTCTATATTATCAACAATAATACTCATCGCCCTGATTTCATGTGGACCAAATGCTAAAGAAAAAGCAGCAGCTGAAAAAATAAAAATGGACAGCATTGCACAAGCCACAAAACAAAAAATGGAATCTAAATTTGCTTTAAAAGAGTCAATTGAAACTGCCGCTACTGATATACAAAATATGGAAGTAGAATTAACCGAAACAAAAGCTAATTTAGAAGTAGCTAAAGATGGGATGGGGAAAATCAAAGAATGGCAATTAGGAAGAACCCCTCAAGAACGTGAACAACAAATAAAAGACCAATCATATAAAATTGATGAACTTGAAAAATATGTTGAAAACTTAAAATCAACTATTCAAACAACAAAACAAAAAATTAATGGTTTGGAAAAAGAGTTAGCAAAATATGATTAATTAGCTCAGTATGAAAACAAGGTCTTTTTTATTCAATCAATTAATTGCTTAAATTAATAAAATGGAGTCCAGAAACAATTTTAAAAACGGGGAGTTACCGAAAAGCCATACGAGTTGTAAAATTTTAATTTATTTACTTATGAAAAAAGTCATTTTATTGTCAATGTTTCTATTAGTGATTACATTCAACTCAAATATGCTGAATGCACAAACAACTGTTGAGGAATATAATTATGTGACAAAAGGTTATAAAGTTCAGATCGAATCTGGACTTGACATGAAAAAGGGATATGAATTTTATGCTATTGATCATGCAGAATCAGGAGTAAGAACAGCAGATTTAATGATATTGGTCCGATTAAAAGGTCAAGTTAGAGAGACAGCAGCATATGCGATTGTATATACAAAAGAAGGAAATCCCCCAGAGTATCTCTGTATTCCTAGTCCTTTTTCAAGTGAAGATATTATTATTAAATATTGGGAACAACTGTGGAATAGTGTAGATGCTGATACTGCCTCCCGATTACAATTAATGTGCTATCTTTTGTCAAGAAAGTTACAATGGTAAATTTGAACAATGGAATGTACAAATAATCACCACTAACACCCAAAAACATGGACAAAAAACATCAGGTACACAATTTAATTATTTTAGACGAAAGCGGTTCGATGGAATCGATCAAAAAAATGATTATCAGCGGTTTTAATGAAATCGTTCAAACCGTAAAAGGCATCCAAAAAGAGTTTCCGGAGCAGGAACATTTTATCTCGATGGTAACTTTTAACGGCCTTGGCCAAAAAACCCTGCATTTTACCGATCCGGTCAGCAAGCTTGAGCCTATTGATGAAAAAAGGTATCAGCCAAATGCCGATACGCCACTTTACGATGCGATGGGTTACAGTTTTGCCAAACTGCGTCAGGCGCTCGAAAATGAGACCGGATACAACGTTCTGGTAACCATCCTCACCGATGGCGAAGAAAACGCTTCGAAAGAATATTCGGGCGAAGCCATCAAAACCATCATCGAAGACCTTAAACTAAAAGGTTGGACCTTTACCTACATCGGCGCCGACCATGATGTCCATAAATTCGCCACCTCCATTTCGATAACCAACACCATGGTTTTCGAGAAAAATGAAGCCAATATGAAAATGATGTTTAATGAGGAAAAACAGGCAAGAAGCCGGTACAGCGACAAAATCAGGTACAGCAAGAATGTGAGTGACGACTTTTACGAAAAGGACGATACCGGGAAATAGTTTTGGCGTACCAAAATCAGGCATTTATTGCATCCTGCAAAATAGAAATATGGTTGCGAGGAATGGGAAATATAGTGGAAACATCCAATCCCAAAATTTAGTAGCTTTGTAAAATTAAAGGATGACTTGTAACAAAGCATTTCTTTTGGACTTCAATTTGGAAAGAAATTATATTAAGTGGCTGATTACTAAATAAATTAAGAATGATTTTTGAGTTATTGCATAAAGTATGTAAAAACCTTGACGAACATGACATAAAATACATGGTTTCGGGAAGTATTGCATTAAATATTTTTGCCATTCCACGAATGACCAGAGATATTGATATCGTGATTGAACTATCAGAAAAGAGGGTTGATGAATTTACTGATTTGTTTCCAGATAGTTATTTTGAAAAAGATGTAATTAAGGAAGAAATCAGACGAAAAGGAATGTTCAATATTATTGACCATTCCTCAGGATTTAAAATTGATTTTATAATTCGTAAGGAAACCGAATATTTTATTCAGGCATTTCAGCGTAGGCAGCGAATTAAGGAGTTTGATACCGAACTCTGGGTTATCGATCTCAATGACCTGATTATTGCAAAATTGATTTGGATACAACAACTACAGAGTGAAAAACAAATATTTGATATCGAAAATTTGTTGCTTAATCCGGAAAAAGATATCGAATACATAAAAACCTGGGTAAACAAACTACATTTGCAAACCTTTAACCTTTTTAATAATGAATGATACTCCAAAACATATTTTACAAAAGCAGTTCGAAATAATTTATGCTAAACCGCTTAAAGACAAGATTAGCGGGATATTTGAAATGACCGAATTATCCAGAAAAATAATTCTAAACCAATTACATTTGAAACATCCGGAGTTAAATGAAATTGAATTAAAAGTTGAATTGTTTAAGACTTTTTACCGGTTCGATTTCGACAATGAATCATTATGCAGGATAGCCGAAAATATGAGGCAATTTTTGATTAATGAGCAATTTGAAAAAAAGCGTGAAACAATAACATAGTCATTAAATATTAAGTACCGCCAACGTATCCTTTGATCTAAGCATAATCAGCCCAAATTTGCAGAATTTCGTACTCTAAATTATCATTTGTTATCAAGATTTGCAAAAAAACAGCCCGTCTCATTTTCTTTCAAAAGTTTCTTCGTTTCCAAAGGCTAAACCTCTACTTTTGTAATCGCAAAAAATTATCGAATTTACAATGAAACAACTTCAACTTTTAATACCGGCATTCGCATTATTATTATTTTCGTGCATCAGGCAGGATAAAACCGCGACAATCGTCAACGAAACAAATCCTGACCATCCGTACAATTATGTTGATCCGTTTATTGGCACTGGCGGCGAAGGTCACACCTATCCCGGTGCCACCGTGCCTTTCGGGATGGTTCAGCTTGGCCCTGATACCGATGTGAAATACTTTAAGCAAAGTTTTCCGTGGTGTACCGGCTACCAATACGGCGACAGCTCGATTATCGGGTTCAGCCATACGCATTTCAGCGGCACAGGTCACTCCGACCTTGGCGATGTGCTGATTATGCCAACCGTTGGTACCTTAAAATTGGAGCCGGGCAGCAAAGAAAATCCTGACGAAGGTTTCCGATCACGGTTTTCGCATACCAACGAAACCTCACAACCCGGCTACTACCAGGTTTTGCTGAGTGATTACAACATCAACGCCGAACTCACCACCACCGAACGCGCCGGATTTCACAAATACACCTTTCCGCAGGCCGACAGCGCCCACATCATCCTCGACCTCGTGTCGTCGATTTATAATTACAACGATAAAGTGCTTTGGTCGGAGATCAGGGTTGAAAACGACACGCTGGTGACGGGATACCGCCAAACCAACGGCTGGGCCGCAAACCGCCATATTTATTTTGCCATCCGGTTTTCGAAACCTTTTGAAAGTTACGGCATGAAAAAGTTTAAAATGCCCGAATATGGCGGTTTTGGTAAACGCGACCAGGTTCTCGAAAACTATCCGGACATGTCAGGAAAAAACCTGGTTGCCTGGTTTAATTTCGCTACACAGGAAAAGGAAGAAATCCTGCTCAAGGTTGGGATTTCGTCGGTGAGCATGAAAAATGCACTCAAAAACTTAGATACCGAAATAGTTAACTGGGATTTTGAACAGACAAAACAAGCAGCCCGCGAAAAATGGCTGACTGAACTTGATGTTATCAACATCGAAGGCACATCCACCGACACGGAACACTTTTATACTGCGCGGTATCACCCGAGGCTCGCCCCCACCCTTTTCATGGATGTTGATGGCCTCTATCGCGGTCCTGACAT
>CAJATL010000315.1 GCA_903944895.1 uncultured Bacteroidota bacterium | reverse complement strand
GTAAGCTTTGAAGTTGAAAAGGAGAAGATTAACGAAAAACCGGTTTTCCATTTTAAAAGTGAAGGCAGGTCAATTATAGCCTACGACTGGATTTACAAGGTTCGCGAACAGTTCGAATCGGTTGCCGATGCCAAAACTCTGGTGCCTTTAAGCTATTCCAGGCAAAGTTTTGAAGGCGATTATTACGCTAAAGAAATTGTTGAATTTGATTATCCAAACTCGAAAATTCACACCAAAACCGAAAATTCCAACAAACCACTTTCAAGCCAGACTCTCGATTTGAATGGCTTTGTTCTGGATGTTCAAACAGCCGTTTATTATGCCCGTACACTCGATTATTCAGGGATGTTTGTTGGCGAAAAAATCCCTTTCAGAATGGTTATCGACGGTGAAGTTTGTGATTTGTATGGAAAATATCTCGGAATCGAAACCATCGAAAATTATGATGGCAGCATTTATCGCTGCCATAAGTTTGCTGCCCTGCTGGTGCCGGGAACAATTTTTAGTGGTGGTGAAGATTTATTTGTCTGGATTACCGATGACCGAAATAAAATTCCCATCCTTGTCGAAGCCAAAATTTTGGTCGGGTCAGTAAAAGCTGTTTTTACAGGAGCAAAGAACCTGGCGTTTCCGATTACTTCGCTGGTGAAATAAAAAAATACAATCCCGGTTGAGTTTGAGAAGAAAAACCGGTGTAAAACTCAAATAATTTCTTCTTCCAACTCACATACACGGCATTCAGCAAAATCCATATTTTTTTCCGGAAAATCTTTCTTTTCAGGAATCGAATCTTTGTTGCTGGACATCGCTTCTGCGGTAAGTTCCGCAATGTCTTTTACAGGAATTTTTCCGGCTTTCGAAAAGGTCTTTTTACATAGAGGGCATGAAGTTGCCAAAATATCGGGATTACCGGTTGACAACGAATCCAGGGCATCTTTCATGATATGATCGGCGTGAGCGGCCGATAACCGGAAACTTCCCAGGCTGTTGCCACAGCACAATGCTTGTTCTCTTTCGGTTTCCGATCCGACAAGCGTTCCGGTTTTGTTAATCAGATTTCTAGGTTCATCATAAATTCCGCTTCCTCTTCCAAGTTCACAAGGATCATGGTAAGCAATTCTCGTGAGCTGTTTATTCAACCTGATTTGTCCTTGTTCGACAAGTCGCAGGATAAACTCAGAATGATGCAGGATTTCGACATCAAGATGATATTCCTTTTTAAACACTTTTAAGCAAATAGGGCAGGAGGTGACCAGGATTTTTGCCCCTGAGTCGAAAATCAACTTCCGGTTGTAATCGATCAGTTGGCGCGCAGAATCCATCTCACCGGCAAGAATCAGCGGCCTTCCGCAGCAAACTCCTCCATCTTCATCCAAAAACCAATAATCAATTTCAGCCTGGTCAAGGATATTTTTCATGGCTTTTTTTATGCCAGGTGTAAGATGCGTCATACAACCTGCAAAGAAAACAACTTCAGCCTTCCGGGTTTCGGCAGCAGGCAGATAACCGAAATCAGCATTATCGGAGGTCAGTTCATTTCGGGGGATCAGTCGAAGCTTTTTGATGTCGATGCCAACGGGGCAAAACTCCTCACACCGCCCACACTGGAGGCAGTTCATGGCAAGTTCAGGGGTTAGTTCGTTGTTTCTTAAATCCTGTAAAAAATAAACAGGTTGGGCATTTTCACAACCTGCAACCGTCAATTGGCATTTATCGATACAAATTCCACAACGAGAGCAGGAAAGGATTTCTGCCTGGCTGAAACCCGAAAATTCATTTCCGGTTTTAATCCCATAATTCCGCAGGAAAATCAGGAACATCTCGGTTGGGATGTGCGTGTAGCGGGAAAATGGCAAGGCCACAAAAAAAACGCCCAGCGCCAGGCTGTAAGCCCACCAGGAAGGATAAACAAGCATTTCGAGGGGTAAAAATCCTGCAAAGAAAATACCAAGGCTGCCGGTGAGATAATGCCCCGAATGGTGCAATCCGCTGGTAAAACTCTCTGCCAATAGCCTGAAAGGGAAAATCAGCCACAATGCCGAAAGCGCAAACTTATCGCCCAATTTTGTTTTTGTGGTTTTCTTTAACCCAAAAATTTTTGATCTGAATCTTTTGAATACCGCCAGTCCTACCCCTGTAAGTATAAAAAGCAGGAAAGTATCCATTAAAAAATAATACGTTTTCGAGTAGAAGAAATGTGGATCCTCAGGTTCGAAAAATTTAAAGAAAATGGCATAGTGAACAGGGTTAAAGAAATCCTGGCTAAAGGATAAGGTCCCGATTTTTCCAAAGAGAATAAGCAAAAACCAACCCATTGCAAGGCTCATGTGCATGTATCCTAACACCGGATTTACCTTGAAAACCTTGCGATGCAGGAGGCTTTCCATGAAAACTTCCTTAGTTGCCGAAAAGGTTTTTACCGTAAAAAATCCTTTTCCAATTTTTATGAGATCTGGTTTGGGGAGACGGAAAATCCAGATTGCATATTTTACAACCAAAAAAGTAAAAATGAAATAAAGGCCAATGGTAAAAGGCAAAATAAACGGATCGTAGTATTTCATCTTAGCTCAAAAATGTATTTGAAAGGTTCAGATTGTCCAATTTTCATCAAAGCTTTGACCATGAATTTTAAGTTTTGTTTACTGGGTTTTCGAAAAATCAGTCATTTTAAAAGCCCGTTTTAGTGAAAAAATCACATTTCGGGTATTTACCCCGCGTGGACAAACAAGTTTGCATTTGCCGCAGAGCATGCAGTTTTTCATGCTCTTTTCGAGATTGAAGACTTCGCCGCGCCGGAGTAAATGATGAAGTTTCCTGAAATTAAAATCGGTAAAACCTGCTGCGGTGCAAGTGGCCGTGCATCCTCCGCAACCGATGCACAACAGCAGCGATGGCTCATTTTCGACAACAAACCGACAGAGTTTTTTGTCGTTGGCGTCGTAATCAATTTGCCGGCCTTTCGTCAGGCCAAATCCAAACCGGGTTTTATTATTTTCAGGTGTTTCCAAAATGAATAATTAATTGGAGGTTAATTTTCCCTTTAAAAATTTATCGACTTCCAAAACGGCAGACCTTGCATGGTTAATCGAATCGGTGATATTCATGGGTGCCGAAGCAGCTCCGGCAAAAAACACTCCATGCTGTCCCGAAAAGTTTGTATGATAATGTTCATCCGACGACCTGAAAAACCTGTTATCGCCTGTTTTTAACGATAACTCACGAGCTATTTCCTGCGTATCTTTTCCGGGTTCCATTCCGACCATCAAAACGAGCATATCAACATTCATTTTTAAGGGGCGACCTGTGAGGGTGTCCTCAGCTTTAACCTGAATACTTCCATCGGCATTTTCGGCGGCTTCCGAAACACGGCCACGAATGTACTGAATGCCCCATTTTTCCTGGGATTCGCGGTATAATTCTTCATAATGAGGCCCAAACATGCGCAGGTCCATGTAAAAACAAAATACTTCGGTAGCCGGAAGCATTTCACGGATTTCGATAGCCTGCTTCACAGCACTCACACAGCATGATTTCGAACAATAATGGTTTCCGCACTGCTCATCGCGTGAACCAACGCAGTGGACAATACCGACCCGCTTTGGAATATTCCCTTGTTTAGTCCTGATTTCGCCCGTGGTAAACAACTCTTCCAGTCCGGCTGAAGTGATGACATTTTCATAAATTCCAAAACCGTATTCTTCCTTGCGTCTTGCATCAAACAAATCAAAACCCGTACATAAAACAAGCGCATCATACGATTTTACTTCATTTTCATGGTCGTAAAGAAGGATTTTATCGTTTTTGTTTTCGAAAGATTTGATGATTGCCGATGTTTTTATATTGACGTTTGACAGCTTTAATTTCGAAAACAGGATTTCGAGAATTTCGCTTGCAGGCCTGCGGTCTGGGAAGAGTTTGAACCAATTTTTCACATGGCCGCCCAGTGCATTTTCTTTTTCGATTAAATCAACCGAATAGCCAAGCCGGTCAAGCTGGATTGCTGTTTCCATTCCGGCGATACCACCGCCAATAACTGCAATTTTGTTTTGGATCATAAAATGAATTTCGAAAAATTAATCATCCTGAAACCTTTTAACAGCATGAGTGTATTGTTTGGCCAACTTTAAGTAAATCCGGAATTACTGGTTGCCCAATATCTTTACCATCCTTTGTTTTGTATTTTTTTGACGCGTCATAAGGAATTCCCATTTTATCGAGCAATGTTTCGATCTGCACCTGATGCATCTGCAAACCCAGATCCCAGGGGTCGTAGCCTAAAACCAGTCCCGCAAATTCTTCATAGGTCAGCACCGGAATACCCAAACCTTCATTTCCATAAGTTGTTCCTTCCATCTCAGCAATGGTGTATTGCCATTTGTCCATAAACATGGAGCATCCAGGGCAATTTGCAATTATCGCATCGGGTTTGTATGGATTCATCGAATCGAATTTCTTTTTGGAGTTTGAAACCGAATACCCCCTGTTTGCCTGAATGAGGTACTGCCTGAATCCGAACCCGCAGCAATGGCGGCGCTCAGGATAATCGATCACTTTTCCTCCCCAGGCTTTAATCATCCCGACCAAAACTTGCGGGAATTCGGCTCCGCCAACGCCATATTCAGGAAACATTTTAGAATAGTGACAACCGATGTGTTCGACAATGTTTAAAGGAGCGCCTGTATTTTTATTGATTAGCGGAAATCTGGCTTTTGCTGCAATTTCATCCCTGAATTTGTAGATAATATCAGAGGTGTGGGCGATGGTTTCAGGGATTTCAAACTCCCTGCCGGTTGCTTTTTTCAGGCTTTCCCTGATTCGCACTTCGATTTCGGGGAAATGTTTCCAGGTTTCGAGAATTTCGGAATAAATGCCAAAAGAGGTCACACAGGAAATTGCAATATTTTTATAACCAGCTTCTGTCATCAGTGCGAAATGGCGCGCAACAACGGTCATGATGGTATCCTGTGGCACCACGTCTCCATGGAATCCAATGCCTGTGCAGGTTGTATGACGGGCATCTTCAAAGACATCTTTGCCTAATTCGTCGCGCATAAATTTGAGAAAAAAGCTTTCAGATCCTGGAAAAAAGGTCTGTCTGATGCAACTTCTGACATAAAAGAAATGGTCGTCAGCGATTTCCTTTTGATATTCTTTCCAGATGATTTTTTTTGACGTATTTTCCATATTACTTTTTATTCTTCGCGTGTATGTTCGCCGTTATTGCTAAAATAGGTATGCCTGAAATAATCGTTGTCGGTGCCCGGGCCAAAATTGATGCCCATTTCGGCAGCTTTGATTTCTGAAAATTCCTCTATTTTCTGGTACAAATCCGAGCCACCGGTAACTTTAAAGATTTCTTTTAACTCATCGAGGGTTTCGACAGAAATTTTCCGGAAAACTCCCGGACCCTCTTTCTTGTAATTTCCATCCATCCGATCGTAAATTTCGTCGAGATGTTGGTAAGCCCAATCCCACACAGGGCCTTGTTCAGGGTGTAATTCCGGAACCACCGAATCGGGATAAACACAATATCCAAATTTTAGAATATTATCACCAACCGTGCGCTTGATGGCAAATTGTTGTCTTCCTTTTTCAGATTCGACGAAATAGCCTAACTTTTGAGAAAGATACCGCAGGCCCATAATCACCAGTCCGGGAACATTTCCTCTCGGGCAGCGGGATTTGCACGACATGCATTGCCCGCAATACCAGATGGTTTCGCTTTTAAGCAGTTCTAAAAGGCGTTCTTCGTCCCTCGATTGAACAATGGTAACCAACATTCGCGGGTCGTAGTGGTAAAATTCGGCAGCAGGACAAATAGCAGTGCAAACGCCGCAATTCATGCAGGATTTCAATCCCTCCACAATGCGAACATCCTGCATTAGTTGATCATAAATCGTCAGCATTCGTCAAATTATTCGTTAAAAAAAATCTCAAATAAATACAAAAATCCGAAGGTAAAAGTAGATGGAAGCCAAATTTTGAACAAGACCTTTAATACCCTTTTTTTTTGGCGTATAAATACTTATTGAGTCAATAAAGATAATTTAGTTTCAAATACCTTCAATCAATGAAATGGAAATAATCATTGATAAAGTAAAAATTAAGTTTAAGTCCGAAAAGTAACCTCATCATATTACTCCATTTTTGTACTTTAGCAACCTTAATTATTTAATATTCATCAAAAATTAAAATTCTATGAAACATCTATCCTGGCTGATAATTCCATTGTTTTTGTCCGGCCTGAGTTCGTGCACACAAGCCGAGCAGCCCAAGCAAACTGCCGAAGCCATCGTTGATAAACCGAACATCGAACTAAAAAGCGACCGGATGACTCCCGAAGCTTTGTGGGCATTTGGCCGCGTCAGCGATCCTCAGGTTTCGCCTGAAGGGAAAACCGTAATTTACGGAGTTACTTATTACAGCATCGAACAAAACAAAGGTAACCGCGATTTGTATGCTGTAAATCCTGATGGGAGTGGCCTGCAGCGCATCACACAAAGCCCGAAAAGCGAATTTAATGTGCTCTGGCGCCCTGATGGCAAAAAAATTGGTTTTCTAACTTCCGAAAGTGGCTCGGTGCAATTGTGGGAAATGAACCCTGATGGCAGCGACAGAACTCAGATTTCCAATGTCGAAGGCGGAATTACCGGTTTCAAATATTCACCCGACCAAACAAAAATTGTTTACACCAAAGAAATTCCTTTAAAAAACAAGTTCGAAAAGCTTTACGAAGGCTTGCCCAAAGCTACCGGACGGCTCATGGATGACTTGATGTACCGTCATTGGGACACCTGGGTTGATACATACAGCCATGTGTTTTTTGCTGATTATGATGGAGTAAAAATGACGAACGATAAAGATATTCTTGACGGTCAGGAATTTGATGCCCCGCTAAAACCTTTCGGTGGTATGGAACAGGTTAACTGGAGTCCCGATAGCAAAATAATTGCCTACACCAGCAAAAAAATGAAAGGAAAAGAATACTCACTTTCAACAAACTCGGACCTCTATTTTTATTTTCTTGAAACCGGCGAAACCAAAAATATGACCGAAGGAATGATGGGTTTCGATATTTCACCTGTTTTCTCGCCTGATGGAAAATATATTGCCTGGGAAAGTATGGAACGCGATGGTTATGAAGCTGATAAAAACAGGATGTTCCTCCTTGAGATCGAAACGGGTATTAAAACTGATGCTTCTAAAGATTTTGATCAGAATGTCGGGAACCTGAATTGGACCTCCGATAGCAAGAACATTTATTTTACCAGCGACTGGCATGGAACATTTCAGATTTACAATTTTACGCTCGCTGATGGCTCGATTAAAAAGATTACCGAAGGAATGCACGATTACGGAACTTTTGGATTTGCCGGCGATAAGCTTGTTGCTACCCGCGAATCGATGTCGTTGCCTACCGACCTTTACACTGTTAACCCGGTTGATGGAACCGCGGCACAAATAACTTTTACCAACAAGGATTTGCTCGATAAACTGGCGATGGGCAAGGTTGAAGAGCGCTGGATGACCACCACCGATGGAAAACAGATGCTTACCATCGTAATTTATCCTCCACACTTTGATCCAAATAAAAAATATCCTGCCTTGCTTTACTGCAAAGGTGGCCCACAAGGTCCGCTGAGTCAGGATTTTCATTATCGCTGGAATTATCAGATTATGGCTGCCAACGATTATATTGTAGTAGCGCCAAACAGGAGGGGAGTTTCTGGTTTTGGACAAGCCTGGCAGGAACAAATCAGCGGCGATTACCATGGGCAAAATATGAAGGATTATCTTACCGCCATTGATGAAATGGCCAAAGAACCTTTTGTAAATAAAGACAAATTGGGAGCCGTTGGCGCAAGTGCCGGGGGCTACGCTGTTTATTTCCTGGCAGGAAATCATAATAAACGTTTCAAAGCTTTTATTGCTCACGACGGTATCTTTAACGAAGAAGCCCAATATCTCGAAACCGAAGAAATGTGGTTCGAAAACTGGGATATCGGCGGTCCTTTCTGGGATAAAAACAATAAAATCGCCCAGGAATCTTATGATTATTCACCCCACAAATTTGTACAGAACTGGGACACGCCAATTCTTGTTGTTCACGGTGAATTGGATTTCAGGGTAGTTTTTACTCAGGGAATGACGGCATTTAACGCTGCAAGGCTTAAAAATTTACCAGCCGAATTTTTATATTTTCCTGATGAAAATCACTGGGTGCTTCAACCACAGAACGCAATTTTATGGCAGAGAACTTTCTTTGACTGGTTGGATCGCTGGCTCAAATAGCCTGATAAATATGTTTTTTTGAAGCTATTAAAAAGGACACCTTGATTTTTTTCAGGGTGTTTTTTTTTTGAAAACCAGGGTTTTTATTAATCTGATTTTCTTAGTACACTTTTTAAATAAATAATGTTATCAATGATTTAGTAAGACGATTAAAAACAAAAGTTAAACTACAATTATGTAGTGTCATATTGAATATTATTAAGAATAACTTTGTGAGAGATTAGGAAAACAGAATTTACTACCAATCATTTTTAGGAGACCTTATGAAAATTTCCGTTGTTTTCGAGGGAAGGCTCATAGCGAAGGCCTTTTGAAGCGATACAGAAGCAAAGGTTGGCCTGTGTGTAGGCGCGGCTTGTATCGCGTAGCTGAGCCAAACCGTAGAAAACAGGAAATTTTCATGAAGTCTTGACTTTTTCTTTGTTACTTTCTTTTGTGTCAAGACAAAAGAAAGTAAATCTAGTGAATAAAAGGAGCAAGCTATGTAAATGAATGCAAATTGAACAAAGGACATTCTGAGATGTCAGGTTGTCAGAAAATAGGGGTGAAGCACCCGGTAAGATCCCTTTAAAAACTGATTAAAAGGTTTTGCTCAACTCCAGCAATTGTTGATGGACTTTCAATACCTGCGGAATGAGCAATTCGTCATTATTGTTGAAAATAACAAAATCAGCCAGGCTGCATTTTTTATCATCCGTCCACTGGTTTTTCATCCGGCTCAAAACCATCTCTTTTGATGCATGATCACGTTTCATCACCCGTTTGAGGCGGATTTCCTCACTTGCCGAAATCATGATCATTTGATCAAGTTGCTGGTTAAATCCCGATTCAAAAATAATGGCTGCCTCGTAAACCAAATACGGTTTTTGAGCGTTTTGGCCGGTCCATTGTTCAAACTTAACCCTCACCGCAGGATGAATTACTGAATTTAATTTTTCCAAAGCTGCTTTGTCGTTAAAAACGATGGAGGCGAGTTTCTTCCGGTCAATTTCATCATCTAAAAATATAGAAGAGCCAAATATTCCACTTAGCTGCGATTTAATCTCAGGGTTGCTGAGTAAGGATTTTGCGTGATAATCGGCATCAAAAACATGAACACCAAATATTGCGAAAATATTTGATGCCGTTGATTTTCCGCTGCCGATATTGCCGGTAAGTCCTGCTTTTAGCATTATTTCAGGATTAGATAATCCACTTCGGAAGGTTGAATACGGACAATTTTGATGAATTTTGGATAGGTGCCGGTGGTAACCCGGATTTTTTCGTTTGAATTTTCCCTGGCTTCAGAAGCGTCGATAAAACAGCTAAACATATCCGAACTTACCTTTTTATAGTCGTTCAGAGCTACTAAATAGGTTATTTTTACTGTTTCCGGAAAAAGCCTCAACCTCAGATTTGTGGTATTGTTACGTTGGTTAATCGGGATGCTAATTTCTGATTCAGTGAATTTCTCAACAGGAATAATCAATTTTACTTGTTCAGGATCGGTGGCAAAATCGCCGGGAATATTGGGTTTTACAAGTTTAACCAGGACATTTACCGAATCGTCGAGGTTTTTAAATTCGATGTGTGCAGTTTTGATAAATGTTATGGTATCAATCTGGCTGTTTAGGCCGCTGATAGACACTTCAGCAGGTTCGGTCCGGATTGAGTCGTATAAAAAATGCTGTTTTCTAAACTCGTATGAAACATCCGGCACCACCCGGACTTTTGATTTGGCCTGACTTTCGAAGAGAAAATACATCGTATCAGGATAAATGTAAAAAATATCACCTTCGAAGCCGTAATATTCTTCAAGGTTTTGAGTAAGAGCGATGGTATTTATTTTGCTCTCAAAATACCGCCCCCTGCGGTGCAGCTTCAGTTTTGAGAGATCGATAACAAAAGGAGATTTCCGGGGAAGGTATTTTAGCGCAGCAATGGTGTATCCTTTCTCCTGAATTTTGATGCTGATCATGCTGTCAACTTCATTGGTAAGGATTTTCCCCTCTGGAGGATTTTCTAATCTTATTGGAAAACTGAGTTCGGTATTGTAAGTATCGGATAGCTTTATCAGAAACCAGATTAGCGTGGAAATAGCCAGACAAAGCACAAAAACGGTCATTTTGTAATTTAATCTGATGCCTTTTTGTCCTGACTTCGGGGAAGTGTCTTTCATCCTGAAAACTTCATTTTATTCCATCCGATCATTAAAAAAAAGAAAAAGGCATTGCGTAAAAATTCCAATGCCTTTAAGTTTATAAAACTATTTGGTTTGTTCTGTCATCTGTGATGAAGAATCCATTGCAGCAGCGCTTTTTTCGATTTTAAGCCTTCCCAGACCTTCGGTTTCGATAATTAAAGTGGTTTCACCAACTTCAAGGATTTTGCCATGTATGCCACCGATGGTAATGATCTTATCACCTTTTTTCAATCCTTCTTTAAATTTCTTTTGTTCTTTGGATTTTTTCATCTGAGGTCTGATCATAAAAAAATAGAAAACCACGATCATCAGAAGAATCATGATAAAAAATTGAGTGCTGCCGCCTTCAGCACCTTCCGTAGGCGCCATTAAGAAGATAAAATTCAACATGTTGTTCATTTTTAGTAATAATAATTTAATTTATTTCTCTTTAATTATTTTCAGGTACAATCACCATCGCTTTAATTTTCAATACCTTGCTGTTGGGTTGAGTATTTGAAACTACGGTAACTGCTTTGTTTTGAAATCCCCGCCTGTTGTTGCTGTCGAAGGTAACTTTTATCAGACCGGTTCCCCCGGGTTTTACTGGATCGTTGGTGAAACCTGGTGTTGTGCAACCGCAATTTGCGGTTACATCAGTAATAATCAGGTCGGCAGTTCCGGTATTTTCAAATTTGAAAGTATAGGTCACTTTTTCGCCCTGGATTACTTTTCCAAAATCATGTTCGTCGGTACTAAAACTGATGACAGGAAATTTTTTGTCCGATTCGTCACCGGAGGCCGTGTTTGGATTATTAACAATGCCGGAAGGCAGCCTGCCATCAGCACTGTTGCTGGAATTGCAGGAAAATAAAATGGTTGTGAAAAAAAAGATCACCAGGACAACAAAAAAATCTCTCATACTTAATTCCGGAATTTGCTGCAAATTTAGAATAATTAACCGATTTGGATATATTTTTGCCGGAATCGAAATCAAACGAAATGAGAATTTATCTTTTAGGATACATGGGAAGCGGTAAAACTACTGTTGGCAGGCAGTTGGCAAAATTGCTCAATTTTGAACATGTTGATCTTGATGTGCTTTTTGAAGAAGAATACAAAATCACCATTTTTGACTTCTTTGCAAAATATGATGAAGATGCTTTCCGGTTGATCGAGCACAATCTTCTCCAAAAAACTTTAGATCTCGAAAGCCATGTAATTTCTACCGGCGGTGGCACCCCATGCTTTTTTAATAACATGGATTTGATCAACCAAAATGGAATCTCGGTTTACATTAGAATGCATCCTAAATCGTTGTTTTTCCGGCTTTTGAATTCAAAACGAACAAGGCCATTAACTTCCGGACTTGATGAGGTTTCGTTGCTGAAATCCATCGAAGAAAAACTTGCCGACAGGGAAAAATTTTATAACCAGGCGCAGATTATCATTAAAGGTGAAGATATCGATGTAACTGCACTTTCAGCAATCATTAAACAACATTCTTCGTTTTCCTGACCAGCAGACAAACATTTTCGACATGATGTGTTTGTGGAAACATATCAACAGGTTGAATTTTTGCCAGATCGTAATGTTCCTGCATTAAAGCGATGTCACGCGCTTGAGTAGCCGGGTTGCAGCTAACATAAACGATTTTTTCGGGCAGCGCATTTAAAATCTCCTCGATAACTTTGGGATGCATGCCTGAGCGGGGTGGATCGGTGATGATAATATCCGGTTTGCCGTGTTGAGCAAAAAATTCTTCGTTAAGTGTTTTTGCAATATCGCCGGTTATAAAATGGGTATTTGTAATTTCGTTTATCGCTGCATTGTTGATGGCATCTTCGATTGCCGAGGGCACATACTCGATTCCGATGGCTTTTTTTACCGATTTTGCAATAAAGTTGGTGATCGTACCTGTTCCACAATAAAGATCATAAACGGTTTCGCTTCCGGTAAAACCGGCAAACTCGCGTGCCACCTGATAAAGCTTATGAGCCTGTGTTGAATTTGTCTGGTAAAATGAGATAGGCCCGATTTTAAAGCGCAGGCCTTCCATTTCTTCAAAAATATGCGGTGTGCCCTTGTAAAGTAATATTTCCTGATCGTTGATGGTATCGTTTTTCTTGGTGTTAATCACATACATCAGTGAAGTAATCTGTGGAAATTCATTTGCGATGAACTCAAGCGTGTTTTTAACGTTTTCCTGGTCGTTTCTCGAAAAGATGACAATCACCATCAATTCGCCGGTTGAAGCAGTCCTGATGATCAGATTTCGCAAAAATCCCTGATGGGCTTTTGTGTCGTAAAAATCGAAATGATTATCCAAAGCAAATTTCCTCAGGGCTAATCTGATTTGATTAGACGGTTCAGGTTGCAGATAACAGTTTTTCAGGTCGATAATCCTGTCGAACATGCCGATCAAATGAAAACCAATTCCATCAAGGCTTTCACGAACCTCTGAATTTTTATCATGCTCAACCAGCCATTTGCGGTTCGAACAGGTAAACTCGAGCTTGTTGCGATAAAAATACTGAGCAGGAGCAGGAATTATCGGCAAAATTTCAGGGAATTCAAATTTCCCAAGTCGGGTAAAATTATCGAAAACCTGTTTTTGTTTATAAAAAAGCTGGTCGTTATAATTAAGATTTTGCCATTTGCATCCACCACACAGCCCAAAATGTTCGCATCTCGGTTCAACACGCCTTTCGGATAAGTGATGAAATTTTATGGCTTTACCTTCATAAAACGATTTCTTCCGTTGCAGAACTTTAATGTCCACAATATCGCCGGGAACAACAAAGGGCACAAACACCACCAATTTATCAACCCTTGCCACAGCTTTACCTTCAGATCCTGCATCCAGAATTTCAATCTTTTCCAAAACAGGATATTCTTTTTTAAACCTTGCCATCCATACATTATTTAATGAGCCGGCAAAATTATCATAATTTCAGGTGGTTTCATTTTTTAAGACCAAGCCAGTTTAATACTTTTTAGAGACCGTTGAAAAGTAAATCTTTTAAATTTCTACTGTATTAATATTTTTCTATATTTGTGAAATAATTGATTCATAAAAACCTTTCAATGAAACCCAAAAAAAATGAAAGATCAAATCAGAACTGTCTTAATTGATGATGAGCGATCTAATATTTTGACGTTAAGGAATTTATTAGAAAAAAACTTTCCAAATATCAATATTATTGGCACCGGAGGTAATGTAGCCGAAGGAGTTAAAATAATTAACAAGACCAAACCCGATCTGGTTTTTCTGGACATTTCGATGCCTGATGGCGATGGTTTTGATGTATTGACCAAAGCCGAAGAACGCACCTTTGAAGTTATTTTTACCACTGCTCATGATAAATATGCAATTAAAGCTTTCGACTTTTCCGCCGTTCATTATCTTTTAAAGCCTATCGAGATCAGCGAGTTAAACAAGGCCATGGAAAAGTACAAAGCAGTGAGGCAGCAGGGGCCGCTGAGTGCAAGATTAAGTGTTTTAAAAGAAAATCTCCATAACGATTTCCATAAAATTATCATACCATCCAACGACGGCTTAAACATTGTTGTTCTTGACGATATAATTCGTTTGGAAGCCAGTGATGTTTACACCCTGTTTTATTTAACCAACAAGCGGACTTTACTTGCTTCGAAGCCATTAAATAATTTTGAGAAGATGCTTTCGGGTCAGCCTTTTTCGAGAATACACTCTAAACACCTGATTAATTTGAAATTTGTAGAGCGATATGTTAAAGGAAAAGGCGGCTCGGTTATTCTGCAAGGCGGTGAAGAACTTGATGTATCGGTGCGAAAAAGAAATGATTTTCTTCTCGCCCTCAAGGATTATGCACGATCGATGTAGTGCAAACAACTATTCGATAAGTCCTCTGCCTATTTTCAGCAATTTATTTTCCTTCTTCAGGTCAGTAATCATATTATCAAGAATGCCATTGATAAAAACCCTGCTTTTGGGTGTACTGTAATATTTTGATAATTCGATATACTCGTTCATGGTAACTTTAACCGGTATTGATGGAAATTCGATAAATTCGGCCAGAGCCATTTTTATCAAAATAATATCCATCAAAGCAATGCGCTCAAGTTCCCAGTTACTTGCCTTTTCGTCGATCATTTTTTCGAATTCCTTGCTCTTTACAATGGTTTTGCGGTATAACTGAAGCAGGAATTTCTTGTCTTCCTCCGGGTCGTCTTTACCTTCGGTGCTATATAATTCGGGCAGAGGTTGCAGTTCATGCCAGGTTTCATCAAAACCATTAATAATTTTTAAAACCAGGATGTTGGCTACATCCAGATCATCGGCCCAGTAAATATCCAGTTCTTCATAAAACGATTCAAGAGATTCGGACTGTGCGATGAAATGTTTAAAAATTTTGGTGATGAAAATTTTATCTTCAGCGTACGAATCTTTATCCGAGCTCATGAATTTTTCGTATAATCCGGACTCTTTGATTTCAAGAAAAATCTTACGCACCATGTCCTGCTCATCAATCCAGTTAATTTTATAGGCATTCACCTTCCGCATGAAATCCCTGTTTTGCGAAAGTTGCTGAATGAACCGGTTGTGTAAGAATTTTTCGTTAGGATTTAATTCGTCTTCGGTAGGATAGAATTTCTTTTTGGCTTCTTCGCTTCTGTTAGTGGCAAATTTTACTATTTCGACCAGAAATGAAAGTTGGTAAGCAACAAGCCCGTAAATCTTTTCGGTACTCCTCAGCATATTCTTTTCACCAATAATGATTTCGAGATTTTCGGTAATAAAATACGCGTAAAGGGCTTGAAGTGCTTTAATTCGTAAGTGCCTTCTGCTTAGCATAATGTGTATGAACAAGTAAATACTATAGTTAAATCCAATTATTCGGCAAAAATATAATTTTTTGGGAACAGGCAGTTTTTAATAATCACAAAAGTGTTATGAATGAAATTTTAATTTTCTTCTGCATCATAAATATTAGGATTTAATTACATATTTTTGCATAGTAAAATCTAATAAATCAGGAACAATGGAAGAATCAGCAGGAAACGATCACCAGGAGGAAATTTTTTCGAGGGTGGTAAGAGCAGGAAAACGAACCTATTTTTTTGATGTCAAACAAACCAGGAGCAAAGAACAATACCTCACAGTTACCGAAAGTAAGCGACTTTTTGATAATGAATCAGGGAAATTTTTCTATGAAAAACACAAACTTTTCCTTTATAAAGAAGACTTTGACAAGTTTGCCGATGGCTTAAATGCGGTAATTGAATTTATCGAAACAGGCAAAATTACCGAACCCAGTCCCTCCGAAGAAATTTCGGTTGAGGAAAATAAAAGTGATCCTGATGATTTAGCCTTTGATGACCTTAAAGACAACGCCCGATAATAGTATTTTCATCGATTTTAGATTGTAAAAGCTGGCTGATAGTCAGCTTTTTTAATGCTATTATGCCAGACAGGTTTAAGATTTTATGAAATAATTTCAGGGCTGATCAATCTTAAATAGTAATTTTGCCCCCTCAGGAAAAATAAATAAATGGGTAAAGTAATAGCAATTTCGAATCAAAAAGGCGGTGTTGGAAAAACCACAACTGCCATTAATCTGGCAGCATGTTTTGCCGTATTGGAGTACAAAACGCTTCTTATCGATGCCGACCCACAGGCAAATGCAACCTCGGGTCTGGGCCACGATCCACGGGCCATTCAAAGCAGTATTTATGAGTGTATTATCGATGATGAAGATCCAAAAGGCATCATCTTATCCACCACAACACCCAACCTCAGCCTGTTACCGGCTCACATCGACCTGGTTGGTGCCGAAATCGAAATGATCAACCTGCCTAACCGGGAAAAGATGATGAAAAAGGCGATCGACAAAATCAAAGATGATTATGAATTTGTCATCATCGACTGTTCGCCATCCTTAGGCCTGATTACCGTAAATGCACTCACAGCAGCCGATTCGGTAATTGTACCGGTGCAATGCGAATATTTCGCACTCGAAGGTCTCGGCAAACTGCTCAACACCATAAAAATTGTTCAGTCGCGTCTCAATCCAAATCTCGATATCGAAGGTATTTTGCTCACCATGTACGATATCCGCCTTCGCCTTTCAAAACAAGTGGTCGAAGAGGTCAGGATGCACTTTCAGCAAATGGTTTTTGATACGATTATCAATCGGAACACCAAGCTGGGAGAGGCTCCCAGTTTTGGCGAAACCATTATCATTCATGATGCCGAATCAACCGGGGCTATCAACTATCTGAATTTAGCCAGGGAGATCCTTCAAAAAAATAACATGACCAAAATTGATCAAAAAGATATCGAAATAGGCTTAATCAATGGAAAATAAGAAGAAACGCAGTGCATTGGGCAGGGGCCTTGAGGCACTTCTGCAAAGTCCTGATACCGATATTACCTCCAAAGATATCTCGGGAAATTATGTGGTTGGCGCAATTGCAAACCTTAGTCTCGAAAAAATTGAGGTAAATCCTTTTCAGCCACGAAATACTTTTGAGCCTGAAGCACTCGAGGAGTTAGCCGATTCGATTCGCGAACAAGGGGTAATTCAGCCAATTACCGTCAGAAAACTAGGTTATGAAAAGTACCAGATTATTTCGGGAGAGCGCCGTTTTAAGGCAGCCCGAATGGCAGGTCTCGAAGAAATTCCTTCATACATCAGGGTTGCCAACGATGAGCAGATGCTCGAACTCGCGCTTATCGAAAATACCCATCGTCAGGATTTAAATGCCATCGAAATCGGAATCAGCTATCAGCGCCTGATGGAAGAGTGCAAACTAACGCAGGAAGAGCTGAGTAAGAAGGTTAGCAAACAACGATCGACAATTTCGAATTACATCAGGTTACTTAAATTACCTGCCGAAGTTCAGATTGCCATTCGCGATGGCCTCATTACCATGGGTCATGCCCGCTCTTTTATTAATATCGAAGACAGAGATGAGCAGTTAAGCCTGCTTGCACAGATTCTCAACGAAAATCTTTCAGTTAGAGAAATCGAGAAAAAGGTTCAGAAAATCAATAAACCTGACACTTTTAAAAAGGAAAAAAAAGCTCCCCAGTTACCCGTAAAATATCGTGAAATCCAACAAATTCTATCTTCAGAATTAGAAACACCCGTCGAAATGAAGCGTAATAATAAAGGTCGCGGAAGTATCGTTATTTCGTTCAAAAATGACGAAGAAATGGAACGAATCGTTTCGATGCTAAAAAAGTAGGAACGATTTTTTATTTTATAGCTGGTTTAATGCAACTAAATTTCGAATCTGGTACAATCAATCATCAAAAAATAAACACCGCAAGTGATTACTTTCCAGGTTTGTGCGCGAATAAATTCTTCATCTTCCTGATCATTTCGATCACCTTTTTTAGTCCAAAATCTTTCGGCCAGATTCCAGTCGATTCCATCGAAGTTCATTCTGCCAAAAAAGCTACAATCATGTCGGCTTGTTTGCCGGGATTGGGTCAGGCTTACAACAAAAAATACTGGAAAATCCCGGTAATTTATGCTGGTTTTGGCGTATTAACCTATTTCATGATTCAGAACGGAACCGAATACCGCAATTTTCGTGAAGCCTACAACATTGTTGCAACCGGTGATTCGGCAAATTTTGATAACACCTACGTTGTAAGGTACGACTATAATTTAACTTCTTTACAGGAAGGGCGTAACTATTACCGCCATAATCTCGAACTTACCTACATTTTATCAGGGCTTTTATATGTTTTGAATATTATCGATGCCAGCGTTGATGCCAACTTGTACAATTTTGATGTCAGTGATGACCTCTCGTTGAGGTTTGAGCCGGTTTCAAACGAAATTTACTGGGCACGGGGACCAACCCCTGCATTAACATTACGATTTAAATTTTAAAATTATCGCTTGTGAAGATTGCAATTATTGGATATGGAAAAATGGGTAAAGCCATCGAAACCCTTGCCCTTGAGGCTGGGCATGAGGTTATTGTAAGAATTGATTCTGAGGAAGATTGGGAAAAATTTGGAAACACCTTTAGCAAAGCCGATGTTGCCATTGAGTTTAGCTCCCCGAAGGTCGTTATTGCCAATATCCACAAGTGTTTTGACGCAAACGTCCCGGTAGTTGTCGGCACCACTGCCTGGGAAAATGAGCTGCAAAATATCAGGGAAACATGTCTCAGCGGAAATCATACGATGTTTGTTGCTGCAAATTATAGCATCGGCGTAAACATCTTTAATAAAATCAGCCTTCATTTAGCCAACTTGATGAATGGCCAAAGCAATTATGAAGTTAAACTCAGTGAAACTCATCATATTCATAAAGCTGACTCTCCCAGTGGCACGGCAAAAGTGCTTGCCAACGGGATCATTTCACAGGTCAATCGAAAAGAAAAATGGGTAAATCATGAAACTTCACAAAGTGATGAAATCGGAATAATTTCTCACCGGGTTGATGAAGTTCCGGGAACTCATTTGGTAACCTGGTTCTCGGATGAAGATGAAATTGAAATTAAACACACCGCAAAAAACCGTATTGGTTTTGCCAAAGGTGCGCTGCTGGCAGCCGGTTTTTTGATCGGAAAAAAAGGATTTTTTGGGATGGACGATTTGCTGTTTGGCTGATTTCATGCGGCATTCGGTGCATTATCATTTAACAATAATTAACAGCCTGACAATAAGGGTTTAATCATTTTGACGTTTTAACGATTTATCTAAAAACAAATTTTAATGGGAGTTTTAACTACTTTAATCCTGATCTTCCTTTTTTTCCCGGCGTTTGCTTACAAAATCTTCGAAAAGGCTGGTGTGCCCAACTGGATGGCATTTGTCCCAATGTTGAATTATTGGGAATGGAACAAAATTATCGACAAACCTGTCTGGTGGTTCCTGATTTTGTTTATCCCCTTCATCAACATCTTTGTGGTGTTTTTGATGATTGTCGAAACAGCCAAAGCCTTCGGGAAATTTAACCTTTTAGACCAGGCTGTATCCGTAATTTTTCCATTTATCTACCTTCCTTTTTTGGGATTTAGTAAATTCGAAAAATACATCACTCCCGATCGAAGGGTGGTCGTTAAAAAAACACCTACCCGCGAATGGGTTGATGCCATTATTTTTGCAGTTGTTGCAGCTACAATTATCAGGACTTTTATGTTGGAGGCTTACACCATTCCAACCTCTTCGATGGAAAAATCCTTGCTGGTCGGCGATTTCCTTTTTGTAAGTAAATTATCGTATGGCCCGAAAGTTCCCAATACGCCCATCGCTTTTCCTTTTGTGCATCATACTTTGCCGCTTACCAAATTCACGAAATCATATCTCGAATGGATAAAACTGCCTTATTATCGCTTCCCGGGTTTTGGTGATGTAAATCGCTACGATGCCGTTGTTTTTAATTATCCCAGCGGCGATACGGTAATCCTTGAAGTTCAGAATCAGGACTATTACCAGATTTTGAGAGAGACGGAGAGTAAATTCCAACAGCAGTATGGCGCGCAGTATCAGCCCGGAATGGGAAGAAAATATTTGTATGATAAATACACCATTACCGCCCGTCCGGTTGACAAGCGTGAAAACTATATTAAAAGGTGCATGGCCTTGCCCGGCGATACACTGCTGATTGTTGACAAGCAGGTTTTTATTGATGGCAAAAAAGCCTTTACTCCCGAAAACATGCAGTTTAATTATATCGTCACTCCGGAAGGCAGGAATTTTAGCCAGGCTGAAATGACAAAACTTGCCGAAACTATTGGTGTTAGCGAATACTGGAATTATTCTTCAAACACAGTCCTGATGCCGCTCTCCGAAAAGCAGGCTTCAATTTTAAAATCAAACCCGAGAATTAGTAGTATCGAAAAAAGCCTCGAACCTGGCGGGATAAATTATATTCCGATGGGCGGTCTCAGTACCCCGATTTTCCCGCACGACCCAGCCCATTTTAACTGGAATCAGGATAATTTTGGCCCACTCTTAATGCCAAAAGCTGGTGCTTCAATAAATATTACTCCTGAAAATATCGCGCTTTATCGCAAAATCATTGGCGTTTACGAAGGAAATGACCTGATTGAGAAAGATGGGAAGATTATTATCAATGGTTCAGTTGCCACCAGTTATACTTTTAAACAAGACTATTACTGGCTGATGGGTGACAACCGTGATAACTCGGCCGATTCGCGTTTCTGGGGTTTTGTTCCCAACGATCATATTGTTGGAAAAGCGGTATTTGTCTGGCTTTCACTCGATAAAGATAAAGGCTGGTTCGATGGCAAAATCAGATGGAATAAATGTTTACGAACTGTAAAATAACACGGGGTTTATGAAAAAAATATTTTTAGGGTTGCTGGTTTTTGCGCTCATTTCGGTTTCAGGTAATGTGTTTGCGGCAAAAGAAAAGCCTTTCAGAGGAAAGATAACCTACCGGATTTCTTATGATGCCGAAAACCTTCCTGAAGGGGCAAGCGAAATGATGCCGAAAACGATGAGTTTGTATGTAGGCGAAAATATCACCAAACAGGTTTTGTTTACAGGGATGGGAAAGCAAAGTGTAATCTTCGATCTGAACGAAAAAACCAAGACCAGTTTCATCGATCTGATGGGAAAAAAGTTTGGAATAAAAAGCACATCCGAAGAAATAAAAAAAGAATTTGGAATGCAGCCCGAAGCAAGCATCGAGTTTTTAGATGAAACAAAAGATATTGCCGGTTACCCTTGTAAAAAGTTAAAAGTGACTCTTAAGGACAGATCAACCGGTGATACGACCCATGCTTTTGCCTGGTACACCGCTGCCTTAAAAGTAAGTCCCGACATCAATTTCAGTGATGCCTTTTTCAATCAGGTTAAAGGCGTTTTAATGGAATATCAGCTCGATACAGGACAGGGAATTATGATGAATTTCCAGGTTACCGAAATCGACAGCAAAAAGGTTCCGGCTAAGGAATTTGATTTTCCTGAAGGTTACGAAATGACGACCCGGGAGAACCTGATGAAAATGCTTGGCGGCATGTAATTTTTCCGCCGACATTTTCGTCGCATAACTTCTTGCCGGATTTCCGCTTTTGACAGCCTTAAGCAAGCCATGTGATGGTTTTCCCGGATTTCATCTTTAATCTTGTAAACAGGGAAAAAATATTAATCTCCTGACAAATCTCTCAAAAGTAATAATTGCAGAATATTACCTTTGCTCCAAATTTTCAACCCAACTGAAATGCCGGCAAAAATCAACCGTTTCAAAGACGAGAAAGTAGAACAGAAAGCCAAAAAAAAAGGCGAAAAAAAGAAGAGAACCTTTAAAAATCCCTTTACCAGGATTATCAGTTTCTTTAAAAACAGGCAATTTCATCACGTTTTAGGCTTGTTTTTGATCTTGTTTTCCATATTCCTGTCACTTTCATTTACTTCATATTTCTCAACCTGGAAGGCTGACGATACGATTTTCAACAAGGATGTTATTGATCTGATGTTTGATAACTCCATCAAAGCCGAGAACATGATGGGAAAAATTGGCGCAATCGTGGCCAATATTTTCATCAAAGAGGGTTTCGGGATTTCGGCTTACTTTTTTATCATTTTCTTTTTTGTTGCCGGAATCAACTTACTTTGGAAAAAAGCACCAATTTCGGGGTGGAAGACTTCTCAGTTCTGTTTGTTGGGACTTGTTTTGCTTTCGACAACATTGGCGTGGCTGCTCCCTTACCTGAGCAATGAACTTATGCCAGGATGGTTTGGGATTTTTGTAAACAACTGGCTCGAGAGCGTCCTTGGAAAACCGGGAGCCGGCTTATTGCTGCTTTTTGTCATTTTGAGTTTCCTTGTTATCGTTGGCTTTTTTGCTTTTGTCAAAATCAAAATTCCGGCATTTCAGTCCGCTGGTGAAAACGGTAAAACCGAATCAGCAAAAAAGAAGAAAAGCAATGGAGGCGAGCCAGATGAAGATAAGTACAATACGGTAGAGTACCATGTTAAAGATGATGATGACGATGACGATTTTTTTGCTGATAAAAAGCCTGCCGAAAAAAAGGCCGTTCAAACCTGGCCAAAAATAGATAAACCAAAAGAAGAAAAGCCCAAGCAAATCATTTTATCGCCGACCGTAAGTAAAATTCAGCCCAATCGCGAAAAGCCAAAACGAACGGATGAAGTTGATTTTACCATCGAAAATATTGATGAAAAAGCTGAAGAGAAATTTGATGATGTTATTACACCGGTTTCAGCTCCAAAAATCAAACAGGAACCCGAAAAAAGGTTTACCATCGATTCAGGAGATTACGATCCACGGCTCGATTTGCCGCATTATCAGATGCCTTCCATCGACCTTTTAAATGATTATGGCAGCGATAAAATCAATGTTCAAAAGGATGAGCTTGAAAATAACAAAAACCGCATCGTTGAAACCCTGAATCATTATCAGATTCAGATTCAAAAAATCAAGGCAACCATCGGCCCGACGGTTACTTTGTACGAAATTATACCGGCTCCGGGAATTCGCATATCAAAAATCAAAAACCTCGAAGACGACATTGCGCTGAGTCTTTCGGCTTTTGGTATCAGGATAATTGCTCCAATTCCCGGAAAAGGCACCATCGGAATTGAAGTCCCAAATCAAAACCCCGACATTGTTTCGATGAAATCGGTGCTCGGTTCCGAAAAGTTTGTCAATTCAAAATATGACCTTCCTTTTGGTTTAGGAAAAACCATTGCGAACGAAGTTTTTGTTGCCGATCTTACCAAAATGCCGCACATCCTCATGGCCGGGGCTACCGGACAAGGAAAATCGGTTGGTCTCAACGCCATCATTGCCTCATTTTTATACACCAAACATCCGTCGGAACTTAAGTTTGTGATGGTTGACCCGAAAAAGGTTGAGTTAACCCTTTTCTCAAAAATCGAGCGTCATTACCTGGCCAAATTGCCCGACTCCGAAGAAGCCATCATCACCGATACACGAAAAGTGGTGCGCACCCTCAATTCGCTTGGTATCGAGATGGATACCCGCTACGAACTTTTAAAAGATGCGCAGGTACGGAATATTAAAGAATACAACACCAAGTTCATTTCGCGGAAATTGAACCCGACACAGGGTCATCATTTTTTGCCTTACATTATCGTGGTTATCGATGAGTTTGCCGATTTGATCATGACTGCAGGTAAAGAGATCGAAATTCCGCTCACCCGCCTGGCCCAGCTTGCACGTGCCGTCGGGATTCACCTGATTATTGCGACTCAGCGGCCTTCGGTGAACATTATTACAGGCTCGATAAAAGCGAATTTCCCGGCAAGGGCAGCATTCCGGGTTATTTCGAAAATTGATTCCCGGACAATTCTCGATACACAGGGTGCCGACCAGCTTATCGGGCGTGGTGACATGCTGTTTTCGACAGGCAGTGACCTGATCAGGCTGCAATGCGGATTTATTGATACCCCTGAAATTGACAAACTCACCGAATTTATTGGCTCACAAAGGGCTTATCCCAACGCTTATCACCTTCCTGAATTTTCTGATGAAAATGATGAACCCATCACCGAATTTAATGCCGACGAACGTGATCCGCTTTTCGAAGATGCCGCCCGGATTATCGTTCAAAACCAGCAGGGTTCGACATCTTTGCTGCAACGGAAAATGAAAATCGGCTACAACCGTGCCGGAAGAATCATCGATCAGCTTGAAGCTGCCGGGATTGTCGGGCCTTTTGAAGGCAGCAAAGCCCGTGAAGTTTTAATTCACACCGAGATCGAACTGGAACAGTTTTTGAAAGATATGAACCTTTAATTTTTTAACTTAATTATTATCTCAAATGAAAATGAATAAAATAGCATTTGTAATTTTAGTTTTTGCGCTTGCAGCCAATAACCTGGTTTTCGCACAATCGAAAGAGAAATCTTCCTCCGAAATTTTGCAGGAAGTAACCGATAAAACCAAAGCCTACAAATCGATCAAGCTGAAGTTTAATTATAAAATGGAAAACCCTGATGCCAACATCAACGAAACTACAACCGGTGAGGCCTTGGTTAGCGGCGATAAATACCAGCTTAAAGTGGCGGGACAGACCGTTATTTCCGATGGGAAAACAGTCTGGACGATTATTCCGGATGCCGCAGAAGTACAAATCAACAACGTTGCCGAGGGAACGGATTCATTTACCCCAACAAAAATGCTTTCATCTTATAACGATGAGTTTAAATCGAAGCTTAACACCCGGATTACCGAGTTAAACGGCAAAAGTGTTTACGCCCTCGAACTTACCCCCAACAAAAAGAAATCATTCGACAAGGTGAATTTGTTTATTGATAAAGCCAAAATGCAGCTTTACAGCATTGCCATTTTCGATCAGAATGGAAGCACTTACACCTACACCATGACCATCTTTGAACCGGATTTTAAAGTTAATCCAACAGATTTTAGCTTTAAAGCTTCCGATTACCCGGATTATGAAGTAATTGATATGAGATAAGGAAAACAGGTCCTAGTTCCAGAAAGCCATCGGGTAGGCGAGTGGCGTCAGGAATAAGAAAAATTCAGGATAAGTCAAATCAACGTTTTGGCGGTATGTCGTTGCCGATTTCATAGCGCTTTATAATCAAGCCGATACCAAGTTTCTATCCTGCAATAAACTTCGATTTCTGCATTGTGTCGGAAATAAAAAAAACTACCAGTTTGCAATTGATGCTTTAGCGCAATAAATCAACTTTAATTAGGGGTTGCATGGTTTCATTTCGACCTCAAAGAGGTCGCATATTTATAGAAAATGATGATTTGAGTGATTGTTCGACCCCGAATGGGGTCGCATTTCCAGACGTTTGAACCATTTTCTATAAACATTTTATCCCTTTGGGATAATCTTTAGAACACACTAAAATTTCAAGTGCAAGCTTTTTTAGGTTGTGTTCAGAATATGCCTGTACACAATTCTTTTCAACAACCTCTTTTTTTAATCATTATCAATTCATTATCCATTATTTAGCAACCCCTAATTATGCTTTTCAACAGGTACATAGGGTACATGGGAGTCATGTAGAATGATTTTTAATTTACCATCTTTGTTTTTAGTGTAAGCAAAAGAAAACTCAACTTTCACTTCATCACCACCTTTTGCTGGTTTGAAATAATAATTCCCCATAGCAATTGCCATATTCCCGATAATTTTTGTTCCTATGTTCTCCCAACGAACCGCACTCCAAGGTTTAACAGCAAATCCATGATCCTCAGGATAGTTTTCATTTCCACCAACAAAATAGGATAAGGCTCCTTGAAAATCTGTGCGAAATTGTTTTACAGATGCTAAGGTTGGTTTAAACAAAACATTGCCTTCCTGATAATTGTAGAATTCATTTATGTGTTCAATTGCTGCTGTTTTGTAGTCGCCATTTTCGAGATAAACTTTCCCGATTTTTACTAGGCCATCTCCCCATGCTTTTTGTACATCTAAAACTTCTTGCTCAGTGATAAAAGTTGTCGTTTCAGTTTGAGCAAACTTATTGTTTGGATTATCCTGCGAAGTTTGCTTACAGGCAGTAATCCCAAATGACAACATTGTGGCAATAATTACAGCAACGATTGATGAATTCATTGTCATTCTTAATTTTCTTATTTTCATGTCTGTCAGATTTAAAACTTTGTTACTACTCTTATTAGGCTCTTATTTTGGAAATTGGCGTTTTTTTTGGCAGAAATCACAAAAGCCATCCCCCCAATAGCTATCGGGACAATAAACAAATTACATTAAGGAATTATTTATTATTTGTTTTTTCTGGTTTATCCAGGTTAGGATTTTCACGTTTCTCTTGTTTGCTTTGCATGAACACGAACGCAGGATGAGCATACAATTTAAAAAAATCTGAACTAAAATTCCCGGATTTATCAGCATCTTTAAGACCTGCCAGATTCATCTAGCAGGGTAGTGTGATGCTTTAGCGTTCTCAAAACCAGCACGATGATCAGGGTTATGAAAAATGCAATGTTTGAAGCCCTTAAGATGTTAAAAGTGCCATCAGTGAAAAGCTGCCTGAGGTTATCGATAAAAACAAAACCAAATACTGTAGCCAGAAATCCGGAGTATTCTCTGCGAAGGACGCTTTTAACCGAAAATGGAATGTCTCCTTTTTTATAACTTCCAAAAGCAGGAATAAAAGCAGGCGCTTTCATGGACCAATCGATGTAAATATCGCCGAATTTTTTCTCCAGAAATCTTTCTTCTGCAAACATAATCCGTTCGTAATAAAGCCAATAGCCTAACGAAATGATAATAACAAAGTATAGGTTGTAGGTAAAGAAAACGATGCCAATCCACATTAAAAAATTACCGAGGTAAAGCGGATGCCTGATAATGCTGTAAATGCCGGTGGTATTTAATTCGTTGGCAACCTGACCTTCTTTGGTGTTTCTCCCGGAAGTGCCTGCCGGGGTGGTGCCAATGGTTACGGCCCGGATTAAAAAACCTGCAAAACTGATCGACACAGCAACCATTTGAATCACAAATTCCCAGGTAGGAGTAAGGTACGAAATATTGGTGATGTAAATGATGGGAACCGCAAGAATGAACAGTATTACCGGAATATGACCGCGGTTGCGAAAAAGGAAATTCCCACTTGATTCGAATGAATGGAGCAGTGCCATTTGATTGTCAGATTATTTTATTTTACTGCGGGCAAAAGTATTGCTTTTTTTTAAAGAATACATACATTTGCAGCAATAGCTCGTAAGTGCTTTCCTTGTTAATATTCGGTAAAGAAAAATCAATTCAATTATCATCAAATAAAAACATTTGAAATGGACAAATTCGAAAAATCATTGAAATCATGGATGGACGATGAAAAAATCGCCATCGAATTCATTAATGTTGTGGGTAAACTCTGGTTTGATAAATCTATCGAACTCATACTTTTACGCAGTCAGCTCCTCGACCGTGGTGCCGGGAAAGTGCTTAACAAGCACGTTCGCGCTGAAACAATTCTCAAAAAACCGGTTAAAGTGTATGATTCGTTGTTACTTGCAAAAGCTATTCTCAACGAAAATATCGCGCCTGCCCGCATCGATATTGGTCGTTTAAATTCAGAATGGACCGATGAAAAGCAAAAATACAACAATGACGAACGGGCATTCATTTTAGATAAACTCAAAGAATTTGTCGGAGCGCCACCCCGGAGCAACCAATCCAAAGATGTTGTTTTGTATGGGTTTGGCCGTATTGGCCGCCTGCTTGCACGCGAATTGATAAGCATGGCCGGAAATGGCACGCAACTCAGACTCAGAGCAATTGTTACACGAAGCAGTTCGGAAGAAGATATTCACAAACGAATTTCCCTTTTCAGAAAAGACAGCGTTCACGGACCTTTTAATGGCGTTGCAAACGAGGATATCGAAAATAGTTGCTTCATTATCAATGGACACATTGTTCACATGATTGCCGCCAGCAAACCCGAAGACATTGATTACACACAATACGGAATTAACGATGCCCTTTTGATTGATAATACCGGTGTTTGGCGCGACAGGGAAAATCTGTCGAAACACCTGAAATCGAAGGGGATCAGTAAAGTTCTGCTTACAGCTCCTGGAAAAGGTGATATTCCAAACGTTGTGTATGGTGCAAATCAACAGAGCCTCGACCTCGAAAACGAAACCATCTTTTCGGCTGCATCCTGCACCACCAATGCCATTGTTCCCGGATTGAAAGTAATTTCTGAAAACTTCGGCGTTATCAAAGGTCATATCGAGACCATCCATTCATACACCAACGATCAGAATTTGCTGGATAATTATCATAAAAAATCACGCCGTGGCCGCTCAGCCCCGTTAAATATGGTAATCACCGAAACCGGTGCCGGATCAGCCGCAGCAAAAGTTATTCCTTCATTAAAAGGAATTCTCACCTCCAACGCGGTAAGGGTTCCAACTCCCGACGTTTCGTTGGCCATTCTTACCCTTGAAGTCGAAAAGCCGGTTACCGTTGAGCAGGTGAACGAAGTTTTCCTTCAGGCCGCTTTAAAAGGAACCTTAATCGAGCAAATCAGATACAGCAATTCAACCGAATTTGTTTCGTCGGATGGAATCGGCGATTCCTGCGCCTGCATTTACGATATGCCCGCAACTAAAGTTTCTGCCGACGGCAAAACGGTAATCGTGTACCTGTGGTATGATAACGAATTTGGCTACACCTCGCAGGTGGTGCGTCTTGCCAAACATATTGGCAAAGTGAAGAGTTACAGGTATTACTAAGGTAGCAACAATATTGAAAAAAACTTGCAAATAATTCATATGTGGTGTAAATTTGCACCAAAAAAGGATTATGATTCGACAAAGCATATCGTTCACAGAACCCAATGATGAGTGGTTAAAAAACCAAATGGATAATAATGAATACTCAAGTAAAAGTGAACTAGTTAATGATTTAATCAGGCAAGCAAGAAAACAACAAGTCCAAATTGACTGGATTAAAGCTAAATTAGAGAAAGCTGAAAATAGCGGATTTACTAATGTTAGTAAAGAACAGATTTTAAATCAATCAAAATCTTTACTTAATGGCTGAATATAAATTAAGTAATGAAGCTAAAGAAGACTTGATACGAATTCATCATTATGGAGTCAATAAATTTGGAATGACTCAAGCTGACAAATACTTTAATACTTTTTTTGAATATTTTGACATCATTGCCCAACAACCATTTGCATTTGAATCGGTTGATTATATAAAAAATGGATACCGACGTTGTGTATGTGGATCTGATAGTATTTACTTTAAAATCAATGATGATATAGTTGAAATAATGGCAATTGTTGGAATGCAAGATTTGAAAAATATTCTTTAATTTACGAATTTAAATACTTGTTGTTAACACACAATAGCGAGCATGCGAGCTAAAGCGGGTTGCGGGCGGTTTTAGCTCGTAAACAAAAGTAACTGCAGACTGATAGGTGATCACTTCGCCAACCGTGCACGTCTCGTTATTGTCAACCGAAATTAGCAATGTTTTATCAACAAGAATTTGGGGACTCAGATTTTGAGCATCCCCATTTTTTATTCATTTTGAAGAATTATCCCCCGAAATCTTTAACAAAGGATTAATTTTGCGCGAAATTTAAAATATCATATTATGGCCAAGACCAAATACATTTTTGTTACAGGCGGTGTAACTTCAAGCCTCGGAAAAGGCATTATCAGCGCCTCCCTGGCAAAATTATTACAGGCAAGAGGTTTCTCAGTCACCATTCAAAAACTTGACCCATACATTAACATCGATCCGGGAACGCTGAATCCTTACGAACATGGCGAATGTTATGTTACCGAAGATGGTGTGGAAACAGATCTGGATTTAGGCCACTATGAGCGCTTCTCGAATGTACCAACCTCCCGTGATAACAATATTACCACAGGTCAGATTTATAAAACCGTTATCGAAAAAGAACGCAAAGGCGAATATTTGGGATCAACCGTTCAGGTAATCCCTCACATTACCGACGAAATCAAATATCGGGTAAAACTTTTAGGAAACAAGGGAAATTACGATATCGTGATTACCGAAATCGGTGGTACCGTTGGCGATATCGAATCGTTGCCATACATCGAGGCCGTTCGTCAAATGCGCTGGGAGATGGGCAACAGTTGCCTCGTCATCCATTTAACGCTGGTGCCTTATCTGGCGGCAGCCCAGGAATTGAAAACCAAACCGACCCAACATTCGGTAAAAACCATGCTTGAGCAGGGAGTTCAGCCCGACATCATTGTTTGTCGTACCGAGCGTCCTCTCAACGAAGGATTAAAGTCGAAAATTGCTTTGTTTTGTAATGTTGAAGTTAATTCGGTTATCGAATCGATTGATGCTGAAACCATTTACGACGTTCCTTTGCTGATGCAGAAGGAAAAACTGGATTTAGTGGTTTTGAAAAAATTGCAACTTCCCACCGAAACTGAGGCAGATCTGGTAAAATGGGAAGAATTTCTATACAAATTTAAGCATCCCTCATCAGAAGTCACCATTGGATTGGTTGGTAAATATGTCGAGCTTAAAGATGCTTACAAGTCGATCAGCGAGTCATTTATCCACGCCGGAACAGTAAACGACTGCCGGGTAAATGTAAAAATGATTCATTCGGAAATTCTCGAAGAACATGGCGTCGAAGAATACCTGAAAGATCTTGATGGCATCCTGGTTGCTCCGGGTTTTGGAATCAGGGGTATCGAAGGCAAAATTATGGCGATAAAATATGCCCGCGAAAATAAAATTCCATTTTTGGGCATCTGTCTTGGAATGCAGTGCGCAGTAATTGAATTTGCAAGAAATGTTCTTGGACTCGATAAGGCAAATTCGACCGAGTTTAACACCAAAACACCATTTCCGGTAATCGACATGATGGAGGAGCAAAAAATGATTTCAGGACTTGGCGGAACCATGAGGCTTGGAAAGTACAAATGCACCATAACCCCGGGAACCAAGGCATTTTCGATTTACAATCACCGCGAAATCGAGGAACGCCACCGCCATCGGTACGAGTTTAATAACAAATTTTCCGATCGTTTTACAAAAGCAGGCATGATTCAATCAGGAATCAACAGCCAGGGCGAACTCGTCGAAATTGTCGAAATTCCTGGCCATCCGTGGTTTGTGGGCGTTCAGTTTCATCCAGAATATAAAAGTACGGTGGCCAATCCACATCCGGTTTTTGTGAATTTTGTTGATGCCGCAAAGAAGTTTTCTCATCTCAGATCAGAACATGAAATTGATGCAAAAACCAGCGAAAAGGCCTCAACCACCGAATAACTTTGAACTTTCTCCAGGCGCTCCAAGTAAAAATTAAAAGTATCTTTGCGCCCTGAAAAAATAACATTTTAATTTCCTATTGATGGACAGAAATACAATTATAGGATTGGTTATGATATTTGCCATTTTTATTGGCTTTACCATTTATAATCAACCCTCAAAAGAAGAACTCGAAAAAATCCAGCAGCGTCGCGATTCGCTTGCTTTAGTTCAGATGAAGCGCGATTCGGCCAGAATTGTAATGGATCAGGGTAACCTGCAGGCTGACAAAGATCAGTTGATTTCAGATCAGCCAACACAAGCTGAATCCAGCGAAATGCGCGACAAACTGGGACGTTTTGCTAATGCAGGAATGGGTGACGACAAAGAATTTATCATCGAAAACGAAGTCATGAAAATCAGGATTTCGAAAAAAGGTGGAAAAATCCTTAATGTCAGGCTTAAAGATTATCTAACCTACGATACCCTTCCATTGGATCTTTTTAACCACAACAATCCAAAGTTCGGTTATACTTTCTTCTCAAACAGCCGGATTATTAACACCAGCGACCTTTATTTCGAACCTTTTTACACCGACAAAAAATGGCAGGATAAAGATTCGTTATTTATTACGGAAGACGATTCGCTGCGTTTTGCCATGCGGCTTTATACCAGCAATGGCGATAGTTTGATCAACAAAAATCAGTACATCGAGTACGTTTACACGCTTTATGGCGATACTTACATGATGAAGTACGACATGAACCTTGTAGGGATGAATAAGGTGATTGACCCTGTAAATAAAATTGATCTGATCTGGGAAACCGACCTGCGCCGTCAGGAGAGAAGCATCGAGAACGAGCGCAACGAAGCCACCATTTATTATAAATATTCAAAAGATGAGGTTGACTATCTTACCGAAACCAAAGATCTGGAAGAATCGCTGGTAACTTCGCTGAAATGGTTATCGTTTAAAACAAAGTTTTTTGTAGCCTCGCTCATTGCTGAATCGGCCTTCACCAACGCCAATGTTAAAACCTATACCAACGAAGGCATCACCGAAGAACATTATCTGAAAACCCTTTCGGCCCAAATCGGGGTGCCATTTCTTAACCAGCCTGAGCAAAACTTTGCCATGAATTTTTATTTCGGGCCAAATAAATACAACACCCTTCGCAAGTTTCATCTCGACCTGGAGCGTCAGGTGCCGCTGGGATGGAGTTTTTTCCTGATGGCCTGGATTAATATTTACGCCGTTATCCCGGTTTTCGACTGGCTTGGCGGCTATGGCTGGAATTATGGAATTGTAATTCTTATCCTGACAATCCTGCTCAAAATCGTGCTTTTCCCAATAGCTTATAAAACTTACAAATCGTCGGCTAAGATGAAAGTTCTAAAGCCGGAGGTTGAAGAGTTGGGTAAGAAATTCCCAAAACCCGAAGATGCCATGAAAAAACAGCAGGCAACGATGGCACTCTACAAAAAAGCCGGAGTCAATCCAATGGCGGGCTGTGTTCCAATGTTGCTGCAGTTTCCGATACTCATCGCCATGTTCAGGTTTTTCCCGTCGTCCATCGAATTACGGCAACAATCTTTTTTATGGGCAAACGACTTGTCGAGCTACGACTCGATTTTAAACCTGCCTTTCGAAATTCCGTTTTACGGTGCCCACGTTAGTCTTTTTACGCTGCTCATGACCATTTCGACCATCTTTTATACCAAGCTCAACAACGATATGATGGGATCGACCAATCAGATGCCGGGCATGAAAACCATGATGTATCTCATGCCAATTATGTTCCTCGGAATGTTTAACAATTTTGCCTCAGGTTTGAGTTATTATTATTTGCTGGCTAATTTGCTCACGTTTGCACAGATGTATCTGATTCGTAAAACCATTGATGAAACCAAGATTCACCAGCAGATTCAGGAAAATAAGAAGAAACCTGTAAAGGTTTCCAAGTTTCAGGAAAGGCTCGAAGCCATGGCCAAGCAAAAGGGATATAATCCCAATGCTGCCAAAAAGAAATAAGAAGTATTTGTTTTTTTTGTACGAAAGGCTGTGGTAAATAATGTTATTACAGCCTTTTGGCTTTTAAATAGCCAAGAAACAAATCCAAAGCCTCTCGTTTCTTATCATCAAAATCATAACTGATCGAGTTTTCGAGATAGTCGATCATCACTTCGTTTGAGATGGCGGTATTTTTTGAGAGGACGATGGAATCTTTCCGGTTATAAATGCCGGTTTCGATAGCCTGGTTGAACTCCGAAACAAAGGAATCAGGCAGTTTTTTGTTAGCAACCCAACAGGCAAAAACAAATGGGAGGGAGGTTTGATTCTGCCATTCCCCGGCCAAATCAGTCACAAATCTGAATTTTGGCGCATGAATAAAGGTTTTATCACCAATCATTACGAAGCCTGTGCCTAGCTCATCGTAATTCCCTGAATAATCAGCCAGATCCTTCCAGATAACCTCTTTTTTCCAAAACTCATTCACGATAATTCTGATCAACTGCACCGAGGTTCGGGATTCGCTGTCGAGATAAATGGTGTGCAGATGATGAGGATTATCCTGCGAAAGCAAAAGGACCGTTTTAACCGGACCCACAGCACCGATACAATAATTTCCGATGATTTCGTAATGGGGCAGGAGCGGAAGAATGGCCACCGGCACTAAACCCAGGTCGGCCTGGTTATTTATTAATTTCCGGGCGCAAACAGCAGGTATGTCATCTGTGAGAACGATTTTCTCCATCAGAGCCGAATTCATAATTCCATAAATAAACGGGAATGAATTGATGTAAGAAACAACGGAAACCCTTATCTTATCAGTATTTTCTTGATTTATCATGGCGCAAAAATAGCGGTTTTAGGCTAATTGGATTTTGAAATTCAGAATGATTTGTGTTTGTGGTGATCTCTCACGGTAATTTTACAATTCCCGGATGGTTTTAACAAAAACCGCGTTATCAAATACTTCACCATTAATAACGATGTTTCCTAAAAATCCACCCAAAAAGCCTAGTGTGGTGCATTCGGCATCAATAACTTCGGAGGTCATGTCGGCACCACAGGTTCCGGGATCAAAAACATAAACTGTTTTATTTTGAAAAAGATATTCTTTCACGTTTGCACCATTATCGCAGGCTTCAAGGCTAAATTCGTTGATTTTTGTTTCGATACAGAAAGGGATTTCCAGGTCAGCATTGTCCTTTTTACAGCCTAAAAATGATATTACCGTAAAGATCGAATTAATTAAAATTCTTTTCATTTTATTGTATCCTTTCAAAAAGCAGGGTATCATTTTCATTCCCTGAATTTTCGGGGTTTTTAAAGAAGTTTCCTATTAAAAATTTGTTTTCACCAGTCATCTTTTCAAAAAAATATGAGTGGAATGAGCCGCTGGAGAGGAACCAATACAACGAAATGCTGTCACCTGAAAGTTTGTACGAATAAGGTCCTGAATAGTAATCCGGGAGTTTATAGCCTTCTTCGGTTATTCTGAAACCACGTTTAAGTTCAAATACCGGATTTTGCCCGTCATATTCTGCAGCAAAAACGATGGTATCATTTTTTGTTAAGCTTTCAATCCAGGTACCGTTTAAAGGGCTTGTTTTTAAAGCGTTTTTTTGACACGATGCCTGACCGGCAAGAACTATCATCAAACACCCAAAAGTCAGCTTTCTCAATACTTTCATCGTTTTATCATCGCACTTTTATTATAAATATCTCTGGATAACTTATTCCCATGGTCGTGCAAGCCATCATTTCATTTGGTTCAGGTTCTCTGAACAGGACCTTTATTTTCTTTCCTTCAATTTTGTATTCATCAGGCAGATTGATCTCATAAAATATGTGGTCAAAATTCTCTGGTAATCCCGTCACATCATCATCGAATTTTATCAAAAATGAATTTCCGCAGTCTGTCCCTTTTCCGAGAACGGTCGCACCGGCGTAAGCCGATAGATCATCCTGGCTATTTTTTGAACAAGAAATGATTAGAACAAACAAACCAATTATCAAAAAGTTGAAGTTTTTCATACCCGTTAAAAGTCATAATTAATTGATATCTAATAAATCAGATAATGCCTGCACTGTTTTAATATTCAGGATTAACCACTTTTCCTAAAAATAACAAAGTGTTGGTGGTCCGTTCGCGGATGGCAAAAACGAAGGACTTATTCACCTCAAAGGGCAGCGGCATGCTCGTTTCGACAATTCCGATGGTAGTTACAGCGGCAGCTTCGGTACCTTCTTCGTTTACGTCAACAAAGGTGTTTTGCTTTACAAAGCTTACAAAAATATCATTGTCCGAAATGCCCGACAAATCAGCCAAACCAGAGTCGAAGGCATCAACCATCCCTAGGCTTTTGAGCTGATCGTTGAGTACTTTTTCGTACGAAAATTTAAACTTTGGGAGATAGACTTCATTTTCATAAGTATCAGGATTTTCATCAAAAGCAGCGGTCAGGTTTTGCCAGTCATCATTATCGAAAGTATCGAGAAAACCGGCCAGGTTGTTTACCGGAACTATAATAACCATCGAAAAGTTAGTCCGGCCATAGGTAAGTTCGATGGCCTTATAATCGCTGGTGGAATATGCTTTTGAAGGAATTTTACCATACATGGTCGAAACGCTCATCTGGCTGCTGTTATCCGGATAAAAAGGTCTAATGCTTGTTTGATCTTTGTCGAATTGCTGCGTCCAGGTACCTTTAAAATAAAGCGCATTCATGAGGAACATCACCGCATCGGAAGAAATTTCGTCCATCACTTTTGGAATTTTCCCGTTGGTATTTTCGCTTGCCCAACCATTGATTTTTGTTAAAGCTGATGGCAGCGAAAAATCAAGCTTTTCGACATGTGCAGCAAAGGACGAATCCATGGTGTTGAGGAACGGAGGTTTTACGATAAAATCCTGCCGGTACCAAACTGCGTTGGCCAGCGCGAGCTGAACATCATTATCAACTTCAAGAAGCTGTTTTACGAGGTTTTGGTAGGAATCATTAATTTCGTCAATGGTCATTCCTTCGTAGCCAAGCATTTGATGAACCTGGCTGTAAGTTTCACCATCGCAGCCGTTGAGCAGCATCGTAAGGGCGGTACTTGCACTCAATGGAGACAACATCAGGTTGCCTGTTTCGGCTTGCGAGGTAGCCTTAAAAACATCAATTCCAAACTTGTTGCTTTGTTGGATGACTTGCTGCGATTTTTCGGTTAACTGAATGGTTTTGGGTTCATGTTTGGCAGGATTGGTTTCTTTTTCACAACTGAAAAGTAAAAAAAGGAAGACTGCTGGTAAAAACAATGAATTGATTTTCATAATATTTTGAATTTTTTTATCGAAAATACTAAATGAATAATATCAAATATTTTGCAATAATTGAGCCAAAAAACGGGTAGCATCATCATGAAAAGGCTATCGAAACATAAAATCAGAAAGTTTATTTGATGGCAAGAGAAAAGATTTTGACAAAAACAAATTAACCACTTAACTGGAATATCTTTGCAATAAAAATAAGTATGGAAATAAAACCACATCCCAACCACAGTTTGTATTTGCAAACACTACGACAAATGACTCCTGAGCAGCATTTGGCAAAAGCATTTGAACTTTCAGCAATGACAAAGCAATTGTTTTTTATTGGATTGCAAAAAAGGTTCCCATTCAAAAGTATTACCGAAATCAAGAAATTGTATTTAGAAAGAATTGCCAGATGCTACAACCGAAATTATTAAGTCATCTTTTAAGTGTTTTAAACGACAACCATATTGATTATATGGTAACCGGCTCAATCGTTTCGAGTTTACAAGGTGAGCCACGTTCAACACACGATGTGGATATTGTTGTAAGTATCAAAGAATCGTCCATTCCAGCTATGATAAAAGCATTTCCACCTCCACAATATTATCTGGATGCTACCAGCATCAAAGAAGCTATTGATCACAAAAGCATGTTTAATCTAATTGACACTATTGAAGGAGATAAAACAGATTTTTGGATTTTGACTGATGAGCCATTCGACAAATCAAGGTTTGAACGAAAGTATGAAGAAAACGTATTTGGGTTTAAAATGAAAATTTCAAAACCAGAAGATACCATTTTGGCGAAGTTACGATGGGCAAAACTTTCAGGCGGAAGCGAAAAACAATTTACGGATGCATTACGTGTTTATGAAGTTCAGTATGAAATACTTGACCTGATCTATTTGCAAAATTGGGTCAATCAACTACAGGTAAATGAACTATGGAATAAACTCAAAGATGAAGCGACTCCTTTACTTTAAAGTATGATGTCAGTTCACAGCTGACCGACATTTGCAAAGCCACTTTGAATCCCGATAGCTATCGGGATTGAATTTGTCATTCAGCAAAAATTGAAAAAGGTAAATTAATTTCATCAAATTCCCTGTTTTGTGTGGGAACCAAAATTTGGAACGGCCCGCCAGCGTTCGACTGAGTTCAAATCGAAGTCTGACGGGCCGTTCAACCTAGCGTAAAACCAAAAACTTTTTAAATACTGTCTGACAATAGTTTAATTAATGATGCCTGACTGCCAGACAGGATTAGTTTGTTTAAATCCCCGTTGTCCTCTTCATAAACTGAACGCGTTCAAAAGCTGCATTTTGGGCTTTTCCTGCAAGGATTTTTCCTCTGAAAGTATCGAGTGACGGTTTGTGATTTTTCTTCATCCATTCTTCCATTTCGGAAAGCATGGTTTTGAGGTACGGAATTCCTTTTTTGTAAAGCACCGAACTAATCTGCACGGCAGCAGCGCCAGCCATAATCTGTTTTACAACAGCATCAAAATCATGAATACCTGTCGAAGCAATCAGGTCGCATTTTACCTTTGGAGATAAAAGCCCGATCCAGCGCAGTGATTGGGTCATTTCGGAAGGATCGCTCAGATAATTGTTGTAAATAATTGTCCCATCATTGATGTTGATGTCGGGCATAAAAAAGCGGTTAAAAAGCACGATTCCATCAACTCCGGCAGCATCAAGCCGTGAAACGATGCCGTTGACGTTGGTGAAAAATGAACCGATTTTTGCACACACCGGAATAGTTACATGTTTCTTAACCTCATTGATAACATTGATGTAGGTATCTTCGATGTCCAGGCTGGTGATGGTTTCATCAAAAGGGAAAACCGAAATATTTAATTCGATGGCATCGGCACCGGCTTTTTCGAGTTCGCTGGCAAAAACAGGCCATTCGTGGGTGGTCATGCAGTTGATGCTGGCAATTACCGGAACCGGTGAATTTGCTTTTACTTTAGTCAGAAGCCTGATATACTCATTTTTGCCATGATCTTTTGAAATCGATTTAACCGTTTCCATGGCTTCGGGATACCAGAAATACATGTGGTTGTCAGCAAGTTTTTCTTCAATATCCGAAATAATCTGCTCTTCAAAAAGCGACTTTAAAACCACTGCACCTGCACCGCATTCGATACATTCCATGATTTTTTCATAATCTCCGGTAATCCTTGAACTCCCGACGATGATGGGGTTTTTAAGTGTTAAGCCTAAGTATTGGGTTGTTGTATTCATCATGTTTATTGATTTTATTTGATTTTATAAATTTAGATTTTGTTCTCTGTTACGGCGGTTTCGATTTTCTCCGGAGATTTTATCAAAGGTTTCATAAACTCGAAAGCCTTATTCAGGTTTTCAAGGGCTTTTGGTGTTATTCCTGATTTGAAATCCCACTCGTAGCCTTTAAGGTGCAGTAAAAACGATTTAGGTGTTTTTTCGTAAATATCATTGCAGAGTTTTACCACGAAGGCGGCAGAAACAGCATGCATCGAAAATTCAACTTTTGGTGAAGGAGTGATTTCGGTAAGTACGAAATCTTCAATCGTTTCGAGGGATGCGTCAACAAATATCACCATATCACAGGCAGCAATATTTGCCGAATCTTCGATATTGAGCTGATAATTTGAGTCGAAACTAAGATTTGTAAGCCCTTCATCTTTTGCCCATTTTTCGGTAAGCTCCACAAAAAGGTTACCCAGACCGTCATCCTGACGGCCCGGGTTTCCATATCCATAAATTAATATTTTCGGATTTTTAATCAACTATGATCTTTTCTGTTCGATGAGATTTTCGTTGGCATCGTACAATGAAATTTCCAGAGGCATCTGGCCGATGGCGTGTGTTGCGCAGCTCAGGCAGGGATCGTAAGCTCTGATGGCCACTTCAACTGCGTTCATCATGCCTTCGGTAATTTCTTTGTGTCCGGTCATCATATCAACAGCCACTTTATTTACCGCACGATTCATCGGTTCGTTGTTGTGGGTTGTCGAAACAATGAGGTTGGCCATGGTGATCTGGTCCTGATCGTTGATGCGATAATGGTGGAACAGGGTCCCGCGCGGTGCTTCAATTAACCCGACACCTTCGTTGCATTTTGTTCCTTTTATTACAAGGTCATCTTTTTGAAGGTCCGGATCGTTGAGCAAATCTCTGATCATCTCGCCTGAATGCAAAAGCTCGATCAACCGCGCCCAATGCATGTGCATCGACATATTGTTAGGTTTGCCGTTGGTGTAAGCTTTAAAGATTTCAAATTCTTTCTGCGCAAGCGGTGTTGGGATAAAATCGCAGGTGTTAAGCCTTGCCAATGGTCCAACACGGTACCAGCCGTTTTCGGCGCCGAGATGAATCAGGTAAGGGAATTTCATGTAACTCCATGATTTTACGTCTTCCTCGATATAATTAAGGTAATCCTGATAATCGATATCGTCGAGGATTTTCTTGCCATCAGCATCAACAGCCCTTAAAACGCCATGATAAAGATCCATCGCACCGTCTTTTCGTACAAGGCTCATGTGGCTTGATGGGAATGCCGCAAAGGTATCGATGAGTTCTTTATTGTTTTTGTGATAATCTTTAAAAAGATCAACGGCGGCTTGCGCCCAGTCAACCATTTTATCGATATTCATCGGATCGGCTCCATTAAGGAAAGTATCCCGCTCTTCGACGGATAAATTTTTATTGATGCCACCCGGGATAGCTCCGGTTCCGTGAATTTTCTTTCCTGCTGTGACCTTGATGATTTCCTGTCCGAATTTACGCATCATCACACCCTGAACGGCCAGATCTTTATGTTTCAAAGCAACACCGATGATGTTTCTCATCAAAGGATCGCTGTCGATACCAAAGAGAAGATCAGGAGAAGCGAGGTGGAAAAAATGGAGGGCATGCGACTGGAACATTTGTCCATAATGCATGAGGCGGCGCATTTTTTCGCCGGTAGGAGTGAGGCCATCGCCGGTTCCGGCTCCAACAATCACGTCGAGGGCTTTGGCTGCTGCCAGATGGTGGCTTACCGGGCAAATTCCGCATAGACGCTGGACAAGCACGGGTGCTTCCCAATAAGGTCTGCCTTGAACAAACCGCTCGAAACCGCGAAATTCGACAATGTGCAGGCGTGTCTGACGAACATTTGCTTTCTCGTCTAAATGAATGGTAACCTTACCGTGGCCTTCAACCCGGGTTACAGGTTCTATTGTTATTTTCTGTCCCATTTTAGTATTTTTAATATTAATCGAATTTCACAACTTCATAAGGTAATTTAAGTTCGTCGCCGGTAACCAAAGCAACCAGTGCATTCCAGATCAACTCGGCACTTGGCGGGCATCCCGGAAGGTAATAATCAATTTTTACAATTTCGTGGCAAGGATAAACCCTGTCCAAAATCATTGGGAGTTCGTCATCGTTGGGCATAATGTGTTTTTTGTTTCGTCCAACCGACGGGCCATTCAGATAAGCTTCGTCGAGACATTCCTGGATAGGAATTCCATTGCGCAAAGCAGGAAGTCCGCCCATGATAGCACATTCGCCAACCGAAACAAGAATTTTACAATTTTTGCGGAAATCTTTCAGCACGTGGATATTCTCGCTGTTGCAGCATCCGCCTTCAATCAGGCCAATGTCGCACATCTTTGTAAATTTTTTAATGTCGTCGATGGGTGATTTGTGAAATTCGACGAGTTCGATTAAATCGAGGATTCTTTCGTCGATATCCAAAACCGACATGTGACAACCGAAACAACCGGCCAGGGATGTTGTGGCAACTATAGGTTTACTCATATTTTTTTCTCCTTAAATTTTAATTTTTTCAATGTCGCTTCCAATTTCAACATGGTCGTATTTACGTTTTCCTATCGGAATCTGGTAGCCTTTTTCCCTGAGCAAAATTGCGCCAACAGGGCAAATTTCGGAAGCTTTAACGGCCATTTCATCCGTAAATTTATCGCCCATTTCAGGGTCAACATTTATTTCGAGATGCAAACCTCTTTTCTTAAATGCAAAAACTGTTTTGCCATCGTCGGTTTTTATGGCTCTGATGCAGCGTTTGCAAAGGATGCAGCGGTTATGATCTTTGATGATTTTTGGATTTGATGCATCAATTTCCCTTTTTGGGAAATTGTAAGGGAAGCGTGGAACCATCATTTTGAAACGGTATCCGAGTGCCTGAAGTTCGCAGTTGCCGCTCTTTTCGCAGGATGGGCAAAAATGGTTGCCTTCTACAAATAAAACCTCAACAATAGCCTTGCGGATATCATTAATTTCGGCGGTGTTATTTTCGATTTCCATCCCATCGGTGATAGGAGTGGTGCATGAAGTCATCGGACGTCCGTTGACCAGCACTGTGCAAATCCGGCACGATCCTCTTGGTTTTACGCCTCTGATGTTGCAAAGTGTCGGAATATAAATTCCATTCTCGCGGGCAGCTTCAACAATGTAGGTGCCGGTTTCGGCCATACATTCAACACCATCAATTTTAAATTTTACTAATGTGCTCATATTATGAATTTTTCTTTTGTTCTAAATTGATAACTGGTTAATTCAATGTTGGAATTCTTCCTGCAGCGATGCACGACTCTTTAACTGCAAGTGACATATCAAAAGCGCTGTCGAAATCTTTGTCTTTCTGGATTTTCTCGTCATATAAATGCCTGAAATTTTTGATGCTTGTCAGGATAGGATTCCCGGCAGTTTGTCCGAGGCCACAACGGCTTACTTTTAAAATCTTTCCCCATGCAACCAGGTCGTCGATGTCTTTTTTGACACCTCTTGCATCAAGGATTTTCTCCAGTTTATTTTTCATCAGATAAGGAATATTGCGGCATGTTGAACACGATCCACAGGATTCTTCGATGAAAAACTCAGTAAAATTCAGCACGATGTCAGTCAGGATATCACGATGATGGCCAATGATTATGAGTGATCCACCCGTTGCAAGATCGGCAAAACAAACACTTCTTTTAAACTCGTTGGGAGCTATGATTGAGCCTGAAGGACCTCCAACCTGCACAGCCTGTACCTGTTTTTCATCTGCGCCAACCATTTCGAGGATATCACTAACCGAAAATCCCCATTCAACTTCGTAAACGCCCGGATATTTGCAATCACCAGAAACACTCAATAATTTTGTTCCTGTCGAATCTTTGGTTCCAAAGTTCCGGTACCAATCGCCACCATTGAGTAAAACCTTAACAGCAGCGCAAAGTGTTTCAACATTATTTACAACGGTTGGCATGTCGAGATAACCTTTTTCGACGGGGAATGGTGGCCTGTCGCGGGGTTCGCCACGTTTGCCTTCAGCCGATTCGATAAGTGCCGATTCCTCGCCACAAACGTAAGCTCCGGCTCCAAACTGGATGCGGATATCAAAATCGAAACCTTTGATTCCGCCAATATCTTTACCCAGCAAATTGCGGTCGCGTGCGCCTTGCAAGAGGTTTTCGAGATATTTCTGCAGATATTTATATTCATGTCGTACGTAAACAATCCCTTCGCTCGCACCAACTGCGTAACCTGCGATTACCATTCCTTCGAACAACAGTTTTGGGCGTTCGGTTAGGATAACCCTGTCTTTAAAAGTTCCAGGTTCGCCTTCATCGGCATTGCAGAAAATATATTTCTTTTCGCCCTGTGCTTTACGGCAAAACTCCCATTTTAATCCGGTTGGGAAACCAGCGCCGCCCCGACCTCTGATGTTCGATTTTTTAATTTCATCAATTACCTGTTCCGGCGACATTTGTGGAAGTTTTTTCCAGATTACGATACCCGGTGTATAGTCTTCTGACAAAATAGGACCTTTTTTTCGGATGTTGTTCACTACAACCGATTTGATAAGTTCATTGCGGTTTTCTCCGTCGCCGTAAGCAGCAGTAAACATATCATCAAGTGGCCTGCCTGCTTTGATATCACGAACAATCTCTTTAACCCTGAAAGGAGTGAGGTTTGTAAAAACCTGGCCATTAATCAGGGCAGCAGGTTCCTGGTCGTTCATCCCGATGCATGCGGTGTCGAACAATCCAATCAAACCATCGGGTGTTACTTCCCCAAACTTAATTCCGGTTTCATTTTCGAAGGTTTCCTTAACCTTTTGACGCCCCATCATGTTGGCCACTGCACTGTCGTTAAGGTAGATGGCGAATTTACCCGTAGGTTTGTCTGAGAAAAAATGATAAAACGACATTGTCTGCTCCACGTCAACATGTGAGATATCCAAAGCATTGGCAATCTGTGTGATTGTTGCTTTTGGAATGTGCCCCCGTTCTGATTGAACATCAATAAGGATATCCATGAGTCTGGTTTTGTCCTTATTGTACTTTTCGATGATGTTCTGTACGCTTGTTGCCATAAAATTTTTTGATTAGTGTTAATGCAATCGAAGATTTGAAATTCAATTTATTACGTTGATATTGTTCTATTTAAATATGAAATATTTTGTATTGTGAAAAAATTAACAATGCAAAACTAATCCTTAATTATGTTAAACCAATAATTGTCTAAAATTTAGAAGAATTTTAAATAGCATGTATCTGTAACAGATTAAATAATAACCAATTATGGAAGATTTTACGAATACTACATTCCTTAAAAGCTGATTCATTTTGATAGAAAGCAGTAATCGAAAAATAAAATCCTTCCAAATTCAACTTTATGCTATTTTCGATGTCTCAAAAGTTTAAAAAATGAGGTATTTTATAAAGTTTTCGTTTAATGGGGCGGCTTATCATGGCTGGCAGATGCAGGAAAATGCAATTTCTGTCCAGTCGAAAATGGTAGAGGCGCTGCATTTTAAAGCAGGGGTGAAGGAAATATTGACTGGTTGTGGACGCACGGATACCGGCGTTCATGCACGTAATTTCTTTGCCCATTTCGATCTCGAAAAATCATTGGACGTTTTGGGTTGTGAGAAACTGGTTTTCGATTTGAACAGCTTTTTACCGCATGATATCGCCGTTCAGGCTGTATTTCCCGTAAAAGCTGAAGCGCATGCCCGCTTCAGCGCGGTTTCGCGCACCTATAAATATTACATTTCGAGGGAAAAGGACCCGTTTTTACATCACTTTTCATGGTTTGTTTTTCGGGATATCGACATCGAAAAAATGAATGAGGCGGCGGCAGCACTTTTTGAGTACAGCGATTTTACCAGCTTCTCAAAACTTCATACCGATGCCAAAACAAACAATTGCCGTATTATGCAGGCTGTTTGGGAGGAAGAGGCAGGGAAACTGGTTTTTACCATTACTGCCGATCGTTTCCTGCGAAATATGGTGCGGGCTATTGTTGGAACCTTAATAAAGGTTGGGAGGCATCAATTGACCATCGAAAATTTTAAAGAAATTATCGAAGGGAAAAACCGTGGTTTGGCCGGATTTTCGGTACCGGCGCAGGGATTGTTCCTCCATTCGGTCGATTACAACTGGCCCGAAATCTTGGTCAACAAATGATTAATTCCCGTTAGAATAAAAAACACAGCAATATTTTTTAAACCAGACAATTTATTTTTTAAAAATATGTTTCCAATACTTGCAATTTTCAAAAGTTGTAGGTTAATTTGCCGGTAATAAATTTAGTTCTGATAATTTTGTTAAATGCAACTCATTCAATTGATTAATATTTCAAATTGATTTTATCCGATATGGAAAAGAAACGCGTCATAAAAAGTATGGAAAACATCAGCGCTGAGGTGATGGAAATGGTAAAGAAAAAGTATCCGGATGGTTGGGCAAACCACGTAATCCGCGTCAATAAAGGAAACAATGAGTTTTTTCATGCAATCACGGTTGATACCGATGATACATCATACATGATAAAAGTAAATGTTAAGGTGGATTCGATTGAAGATCTGGAGAAATTTGCCAAAGAAGATGATTTTGACCACGATACCGAAGATTCGGCCATTGATGAGGCCGTTGAGGTTAGCGATAACGACAGCAGCGATGAATAGTGCCGGATTTTAGGTGCTGTTTTGCATTTGCCGTAACAATCATACAACGATTTTTAGATAAGAAGCAATCCTGGTCTGGGGGTTGCTTTTTTTGTGTAGAATAATCCCGGCTGGCATTGTTAAATTATTGTAAATACACTATTTAGCGGATGCTGAATAACCGAATCCCGATAACTTTGCGCCCTAAATTTAACTACATGCTTTGCATCGAAAGAACGATAACTGATCCTTATTTTAATATCGCCGCCGAGGAATATGTTTTGAAAGAATTCGGCGACGACGTTTTTATGCTCTGGCGTAACGAACCCTGCATCATCGTGGGGAAACATCAAAATACACTGGCCGAGATAAATATGGATTATGTTTCGGAACACAAGATTCCGGTTGTACGGCGGATTACCGGCGGCGGAACTGTTTTTCATGATTTGGGAAATCTGAATTTTACCTTCATCAAAAACGGGGAAAACGACAAACTCGTCAATTTCAGGAAGTTTACGGAACCAATCCTCGAAGTTCTTCAAAAAATGGGCATCGAAGCAAAGTTTGAAGGCCGCAACGATTTAACCATCGATGGCCGGAAGTTTTCCGGAAACGCCGAACATGTGCACAAGAACAGGGTTTTACATCATGGCACCCTTCTTTTTTCGTCGGAACTCAGCAATTTAAGCAATGCACTTAAAGTTGACCCGTCTAAATTCAGAGATAAAGCTGTAAAATCGGTAAGAAGCCGCGTTACCAATATCAGCGAGCATCTTAAAGAACCAATGGATGTTGCCGAATTCAGAGATCTTATCCAGAATTATCTGAACGAGAAGTTTGACGATATTACGTTTTATCAATTTTCTGATGCCGATAAAACCAGGATTGATGAGTTGGTAAAAACGAAATACAACACCTGGGAATGGAATTTCGGCTATTCGCCGCAGTACAATTTTAGAAGGCAATTCAAGGCTGACGGCGGAAATATCGAGGTAAACCTGGAAGTGAAAAACGGGATGATCGAAAATGCAAAAATTTATGGCGATTATTTCAGTCTGCGCGACACCGCCGAAATTGAGGAATTGCTGGTAAACCAACCACACAATCCTGAAATCATCTCACAAAAACTTGCCAACGTCGACATTGACCTTTATTTCAAGCACGTCACCAAAGATGAATTAATCAGAGGGATGTTTTAACAGGAATACGAAGGCTTGAAATTCATGGTTAATCTGGATTTTTAGATTTAAGAAGTTAAAATATTTGCCAGATCTTAATTAAAAAGCCCTGATTAAATCACCAGGGCTTTTGAATTTATTTCTTTTACAAGTTTGATTTATTTCAAAAACATCAATTGTCTTGTTTCGATATCATCGTTTGATTCGATCCGATAAAAATAAACACCGGAAGATACACGCTCACCATCTTCGCGACAGCCATCCCAACCAACCGAATAAGTCCCTGGTTTTAGATTTCCATCAATCAAAGTACTTACTTTTTGCCCGAAAGCATCGAAAATAAATAAGTTGACGTCGCTCTGGTTCAGCAATTGAAAATTTATGGTTGTTGATTGACTGAATGGATTGGGATAATTCTGATCCAGTGAAAAAGTACGATTTTGAGGATTTACGGTTTCCTTTATCCCTGTGATTGGTTGGATTGTTTTGAAAATCCCTCTTCCATCAGTTCCGGCAAACAGGAAGTCATTTTTATCAGCAATTATCGAATTGATATTGATATTTGTAAGGCCGGCATTTACTTGTGTCCATGAATCACCAACATCAAGCGAACGATAAACACCTCCTACACCAGTGCCGGCAAATATGTAATTGTCAGAAGTAAAGGTAATCGACCTTACGTCGGTGCAGGTTAGGCCTGAATTAATCTGAGTCCATGAATCACCGCTATCAACCGAACGGAAAATGCCTCCACCATAAGTTCCTGCAAATAATTGGTTATTAGCGTTTACTGACAGGGCCATGACGTTCATGTTTGTCAGTCCGATAATGCACTGTGTCCATGTATTATTACCTTCATTAAAACGATAAATACCTCCGGTATTGGTTCCTGCAAATAGCTGGTCGTATGAATTTACTGCAAGACTTTGAATTCGGTACGTATTAAGGCCTGAATAAGTCCAGGAATCTCCATTATCGACCGATTGATAAACGCCGGCATCGGTACCGGCGAAGATCATGTTATTTGATTTGATGGCCAACGACCAGATAAAATCGGAGGTCAAACCTTCATTAATTCTTGTCCAGGTGTCACCATTGTCAGTCGAGCGAAAAACGCCTCCAGCATAGGTTCCCGCAAAAAGATGGTCGTCGGAATTAACAGCAAGAGTCCTCACGCTACTTCCATTTAACTCACTATTAATACTATGTGCCCATGACTGGCCATAATCCACCGACCGATAAACTCCATTGCTACATCCTGCAAACAGGTCGTTATTAGAATTTACAACGAATGAGTAAACGTAACAATTATAGTCCAGGCCGACCTGCATCCAGGAATCCCCGTTGTTAACTGAACGAAAAATTCCCTCACCCCAGGTTGCAATAAAGAGTATATCGCTTGAACTGACAGCGATGTATCGGATATCATAAAAATTAAAGTCAGTATTGATTATTGCCCAGGAGTTGCCATTGTCGGTCGAACGAAACATATCACCCGCTGGAGTCCCCAAAAAAACATCGTTATTCGAATTCACAGCAAGGGAGCGGGTGTAAAGTGTGTTCAGGCCTGTATTAACCTGTTCCCAGGTATCGCCATTATCGGTCGAACGAAATACGCCACCTCCCCATGTCCCGACAAAAATATCATCATTATGATTAACAATAAGCGATTGGATAATATCTTGTGAATTAAGTAATGTCCAGGAACCACCATTATTGGTCGAACGGTAAACGTCACCATTAAATGATCCTGCAAATAAGTGGCCATTGGAATTGATTGCCAGTGAAACAATATCGGCGGTATTGTAAATACCAGCATTTATCTGAGTCCAGGAATTCCCATTGTTGGTCGAGCGATAAACACCATTATTCAGGGTTCCTGCAAAAATCTGATCACTGGAATTTATAGCAAGCGCCCTTACTTCTATAAATTCCAGGCCAACTTTTTCCCAATAATTCCCGTTGTCGGCCGAATAAAAGATACCTACACTGGTACCGGCAAAAATTTCATCGTTCGAATTGACGGCAAGTGCATAAACATCAACATAATAAACCAGACCAAACTTGATTGGTTCCCAGGAATCGCCATTGTCGGTTGACCGGAAAGCGCTCAGATAAGTCCCTGCAAAGATGTCGTTATTCGAATTGGTGGTAAAACAATAAATTTTCCCACTGTAAGGCCCGTTTGTTTTTTCCCAGAAATCCTGGGCATTAATAAACGTCGGAATTAAAACAACAATAATTGAAAACATTAGTAAAAAACGACTTTTCATAATACACCTCCATTTATTATGGTTAAATTGTTACTTGTTGATCAGGATAGATTCTCTATCTTTGATTTTCAGACCTTCAAACTCTTTTCAATGGTAGATAATAAATACCCTGCATTTAAATCTTAATTTATTTCAAAAACATCAATTGTCTTGTTTCGATATCATCGTTTGATTCGATCCGATAAAAATAAACACCGGAAGATACACGCTCACCATCTTCGCGACAGCCATCCCAACCAACCGAATAAGTCC
>CAJATL010000314.1 GCA_903944895.1 uncultured Bacteroidota bacterium | reverse complement strand
AACAAATAAAAGTTAATCTGATGTATTAATGTTTATCTTCCCTTTTGCTGCTCCTTTTTTCACACGATGAAAAGGAGCAGCAAATGGGTTATTTTTTATTTCAGATGAGATTTACATTGATGACAATCGACTAACAATAACTTTTACACATGAAAAATCACATTTTAATTTTTTTGGCAGGCTTATTATTTTCAATCCAATTAAGTGCTCAGGTTCAGGTTAGTTTGCCTGATCTTACACAATCGGTCCCAATAGGAACGATTGTTGAAATTCCGGTTTCATGCGGGGATCTCACCGCTTTAAATGTAATCGCTTACCAGTTTTCGGTTTCATTTAACAGCACTGTTCTGGTGCCTGAAACGCCTTATTTCTCAACAAGCGGTACACTTTCAAGCAAAACAGGGTGGTCGGCGGCTGCCAATCCGAATGTACAAAATCAGCTAACCATCGGTGCTTTTGGTTCCGCTGCACTTACTGGAAACGGGATTCTCCTCAAGCTGATTTTTAAGGTAGTATCAGCAAATGGGACAAGCCCGCTTGATTTTAACAGCTTTCTGTTCAATGCAGGCACCCCTCAAGCAACTCTGGTAAATGGTTCATTTACCAATCAGGACTGCAGCAATGGCCAAACGCTGGTAATGCCGGCAGGCTGGTCCGGAATTTCATCTTTTCTCGTTCCGTCAGATCCAAACATGATCGATATGTTTGCTCCCATCGAAAGTAATCTGATCATGGTAAATAACCTTTCAAACCGCTATTCACCAGCTAACGGCATAAATCCTTCACAACCCTGGAGTTCAAATTCAGGTTATTTCATCAAATTAAATTCGCCTGTACAACTTCAGATTTGTGGTCAGGAAATTCAAAACAAAGTTGTTAATCTTGTTGCCGGATGGAACCTGGTGCCGGTGATTTCAAACGATATCTTTATTCTGGATGAGATTTTAACAGGACTGGATTTTGAAATTGTTCAGGAAGCAGCTACTTCAAATATTTACTGGCCGTCGATGGCAATTCAAAACCTCTATTTTTTTGAGCCGGGAAAAGCCTATCTTATTAAGATGAACAGCCCGGGTATGATTACTTTTCCGTAAGAAAAGCTTTCCAAAAAAAGAAGTCCGACGCTGCAATCGCAGGCCGGACTTCTTTTTTTCAAGCTATCCCCGGGAAATTTACCCGGGAGGAAGAATAATATTTTTATTTTTGAATGAGCCGTTATTTCAACAACTCGGCCAACTTATCCTGTAAAGCTTGTTCCCTGAGGTTTTTGCCAACGATAATGCCGTTTGGATCGAGCAGGAGGTTGGCCGGGATTGATCTGATGCCATAAAGTTTGGCAGCAGCATTATCCCAGTATTTCAAATCGGAAATGTGCATCCAGGTCAGTTGGTCGTCAGCGATTGCCTGTAACCATTTGTCTTTGTCGCGATCGAGTGAAACGCCCAGAACTGTAAAACCTTTTGCGTTATATTTCCTGTAAGCCTCAACAACATTGTGGTTTTCGGCGCGGCAAGGCCCACACCACGATGCCCAGAAATCGACAAGCACCCATTTTCCGCGTAAGCTAGAAAGCGCAACCGGATTTCCGAGGGTGTCGTTTTGGGTAAAGTCGGGGGCCGTTTTACCAATTTCGACACTACGGAGTGTTTCGATCGTTTCGCTCAGGTTTTTATAATACTTCGAGTTTTCGACAGCAGGGTCAAGTGTCGAAAATACATCTTCGAGGTCGCTAAGTTCGTAATAATAGCTGTAGCGCATCATCACATGGGGTGTCACCACCGATGAAGTATTGGTTTTTGCAAAGTCGAGAATGTAAGCAATTTCACTATCGTCGATCTGGTTAAACCTGGCCTCGATGGCACTCATGGTTACGGTATCGCCAACCGACTGTGCTTGCTGATATTCAGCATAAATGGTCTTCCGCTCTTCATTATTCTTATCCAGTTGTGCCTGGAACTGGTCAAGCAAAGCCTGGGTTTTTGAACCTTCGATTTTTGGTTCTTCCATATTTCCGCTAACCGTTATCATGCCTGGTTCGGTAAAAACCTGCAACCGCCCTGCTTCTTCAGGAAATACCAGAAAATAAATTTCAGGTGACTCAATCTCACCTTTAAAAGCAAATTTTCCTTTGTCGACCTGCATCGAATCGATGTTTACAAATTTGCCATCAACAACCTTTGCCAGCATCACCAGGCCATCGGGAGCATTATCAAGGGTTCCTGTAATCTGAAATTGATTGGCGTTATTGCTGCATGAGGCGAAAACAATAACGGTTAAAAAAATCCACACTAGTTTTTTCATTTGATCAGAATCTTTAAATTTATAATTATTGGGTGCAAAAATAGCAGGAAAACAATTGGATACGAAATCTTTCGATCAACATGCTTCTTCACTACTGATTGAGTAAAAATATTATTTGAGTATCGGGTGTTGTACCTAAGGAAAGCCACAAAGTGGCTAAATTTCAATAACCGTGGGCTTCGCCCACGGTCTAAGTCAAGAAGGGCATTTACAACCCTGAAAGGGTTGAACCCTATTCAGGGTTCCTGGATATACTTCATTTCTTTTCCCCCGGTTTCACCGGAGGTTATTGAAATTTAGGCCTTTCAGGCCAAAAAAAACGCTTTTTTGAATTTTTTTCAGTTTCATTCAGTAAAGATTATGTTAGTGATACATAAAATAAATTTTGGGTACAGAATCTGATACACATTAAATATTAATTCGTCCTGAAACCCTTGATTTCTTTAATCCGCCAGCGTTCGTCTGATCCGCCAACTGGTAGACGAAGTCTGGCAGATATTCTTAAATCGGGGGTGTACTTTTTTCTACAATACTTTATCGCCTATGGCGAATTCCCAACCAATGAGCGGGGATAAAGTATTGTTGAAAAATGAGATGGGATAACCTCAAATATTCCCCGTGGATAAACAATTTTGTCGGTTACCTGTGATTTCTCAAATGTTTGCCGTTTTTTTGGTGATTTGAATCTTGAGTTTTGAGTTTTGCTTTTTGCTTTTTGAGTTTTGTCCCGATAGCTATCGGGATGAGATTTGCTTTTTGAGTTTTGTGATTTAAGTTTTTTCAGGCTTGTAAAACAACACCTGTGCAACAACGGCAAGAACAAGGGTGGCCACACTGCTCAAAAATATCCTGAGGATGGTTTGGAAAAATCCGGCGAAACTGAATACTTCAAGTGAGAGAAGTATGGTGTGATGAAGCAAAATCAACATAAAAGCATAGGTAAGGAACCATTTAATTCCTAAATCCATGATTCCCGGGGCAGCAACAAGTTCATATTCCCTTTTCGAACGAAGCAGGTTTAGAACACCTGAACGCGAAAAAGCCATGAAGACCGAAGCAGCAGCATTCATTCCCAAACTGTTGGTAAAGAAATCGATGCTCAGCCCAAGGAAAAACGACGACAACAACATCACCCATCCGGCAGTTTCGAATGGCAGTAAAAGGATAAAATAAATGTAAAATGCAGGATAAGCATAGCCTCCAAAATTCAGGCTGTTGAGTACCAGAACCTGGAACAAAATCAGCGCAACAAACCTTATGCTATTTTTCAGATACATCTTTTGATTTATACTTTTGAGGTATTAATTCTGATTTTCGTATGTTTCCAACTGCTGCAATTCTTTCTGATGGAGGCTTTTTATCACATTAACATATAAAACCTTGTTGTAATCGATGGTAAAGGCAACATCAACGGTATAGAAATTGGCACCCTTTTCGATCCTGTAATCTTCCACAACGCCAATCAGGTGGCCTTCGGGAAAGATGTGCGAATAACCGCTGGTAATTATCGAATCGCCAAGACGCATCTGCACGTGTAACGGAATATCAACCAGCGTGCCTCTGCGGTAATTATTGCCATTCCAGATTAAAGTTCCCACCTGGTTTGATGCCTTTAACTTGGCAGATACCCTCGAATGTTTATTGATCACCGACATTACCGACGAAAAATGATCGGAAACCTCGATAACCTGCCCCACCACACCATTTGGCGCCACCACAGCCATGTCTTTGGTAATGCCGTGTCGCCGGCCTTTGTTCAGTTTAAGATAATTGTTGCGCCGGTTGGTCGAATTGCTGATTACTTTGGCTGACACATAAATAAATTCCTGTTCGTACAAGGTGTCGTTCACATAAAAAGTATTGGTATCCGTAATGATGTAGGAATTTCGGTCGCGGTTGTGAAACCTGGCATTTTCTTCGGCGAGGGCGGTGTTGGAATCTCTCAATTTAAAAACACTACCAAAGCTGCCCAGGGTCTGCAAAATTCCTCCTGTAAAATCGGAGGTCGAATTGATGATAACCGAACCCTGATAGGAATTACTTTTCACGACGAGCACCAACGAAATGATTTCGAGAAGCACGAAGAGAAAAAAGAAATGGTTTTTCCAAATGAAGGTTAAAACGTTTCTCATCTAAAATAAGCCAGAAATTTATTTTGGGGCAAAATAAAGAAAATTGTAAACAATACGACGATTTACCCGACTATTTAATGAGGAAGGTAAATTTGTCAAAGTTTTTGAGTGCAATGCCAGTTCCGCGTGCCACTGCCCTTAATGGATCTTCGGCAACGTGGATAGGAAGTTTTGTCTTGAGATGAAGTCGTTTATCGAGGCCGCGCAACATGGAGCCACCGCCTGCCAGATAAATTCCTGTTCTGAAAATATCAGCCGAGAGTTCAGGAGGTGTCATTTCGAGGGCCTGCAAAACAGCGGTTTCGATTTTTGAGATGGATTTATCAAGACAATGAGCTATTTCGGAGTAATTTACGGTAATTTCTTTTGGAATGCCGGTAAGCATGTCGCGACCGTGAACTGCGTAGTCGTCAGGCGGGTTGTCGAGTTCAGGAAGTGCCGCGCCGACTTCAATTTTTATCTGTTCAGCGGTGCGTTCGCCAATGTTGATATTGTGTTGTTTACGCATATATTCTTCGATGTCAGCATTCAAATCATCCCCTGCAATGCGGATTGACTTGTTGTTAACAATACCACCAAGGGCAATAACGGCAACTTCGCTGGTGCCGCCGCCGATGTCGATAATCATGTTGCCTGTAGGTTCCAGAACATCAATACCGATTCCGATAGCTGCTGCCATAGGTTCGTGAATCAGACGGACTTCCCTTGCACCGGCTTGTTCGGCAGAATCTTTAACGGCTCTTTCTTCAACTTCGGTAATCCCCGACGGAATGCAGATTACCATTTTGAGTGCTGGTGGAAATAACGTCTGCCTGATGCCGATCATCTTGATCATTTCGCGGATCATAAATTCGGCTGCCTGAAAATCGGCAATAACTCCATCGCGCAACGGACGAATCGTTTTAATGTTTTCGTGCGTTTTGCCATGCATCATCTGAGCGCGTTTGCCCACAGCAATTATTTTTCCGGTGCTTCTTTCGATAGCTACTATTGAAGGTTCATCAACAACAACTTTATCGTTGTAAATGATGATTGTATTGGCAGTTCCAAGATCTATGGCGATTTCTTTGGTAAAAAATGAAAATAGTCCCATGATAATTTATCAATAATTTCTTTAAAAATGTTATTCGTACTAATGTTTAAAATGCCTGAAACCTGTGAAGATCATCGGCACATCATGTTTGTTGCAAAAATCAACCGATTCCTGATCTTTTACTGATCCACCAGGTTGAATTACTGCCGTAATACCGGCATTGTAAGCAATTTCCACCGAATCGGCGAAAGGGAAAAAAGCATCAGAAGCCATCACAGCGCCGCTCAGATCGAAACCAAATGACTGAGCTTTTGAAATGGCTTGTTTTAAAGCATCAACCCTCGAAGTCTGTCCAACCCCGCTGGCAAGAAGTTGTTTATCCTTTACCAAAACAATGGCATTCGACTTTGAGTGTTTTACAATAATATTTGCAAACAACAAATCCGAAATTTCTTCCTGTGTTGGCGATTTCGTTGTAACAACTTTCAAATCCTGTACATTTTCAACCTTCAAATCCTTGTCCTGTTGAATGACTCCGTTTAACACCGTCCTGAATTGTTTACCTGGCAGCGTTAACGGTTTTCTTTGTAAAATTATTCTGTTTTTCTTCGAAATAAGAATTTCAAGGGCTTCAACCTGATAAGATGGTGCCAGGATAATCTCAAAAAACAGCTTGTTGATTTCGACGGCAGTTTGGTGATCAACTTCGCGGTTGGTGATTAAAACGCCACCAAATGCCGAAACCGGATCTCCGGCAAGTGCTGCCTGCCATGCTTCAGGTAAATGTTCGCGTGAAGCCAGCCCGCAGGCATTATTGTGTTTGATAATTGCAAAGGTCGGCTCCCGGAAATCGTCAATCAAAGCAATAGCGGCATCTATATCGAGCAGGTTATTGTAAGATATTGTTTTACCGTGAAGCTGTTCAAAAACCAAATTCAAATCACCATAAAAAACACCTTGCTGATGTGGATTTTCGCCATATCGTAAAACACTGATATTTTGAATGCTTTGCTTAAAAACAGGAAGGCTGGCCTTGCGGTTAAAATAGTTAAAGATGGCCGTGTCGTAATGCGACGAAACATTGAAGGCCTGCGTTGCGAAATATTTTCGTTGTTCGTGAGTGGTCTCTCCCTGGTTGTTTTGAAGTATTTCGAGCAATTCGCCATAATTATCTTTGGAAGGAATAATTACGACATCATTATAATTTTTCGCTGCTGCGCGGATGAGGCTGATTCCGCCTATATCTATTTTTTCGATAATCTCAGATTCATCATCAGTAGAGGCAACGGTTTTTTCGAAAGGATACAAATCAACTATAACAAGGTCGATTTCGGGAATTTCGTAGCTTTTAAATTCCTCAACGTCGCCGGGATGATCGCGGCGGCCAAGGATTCCTCCGAAAACTTTAGGATGAAGTGTTTTAACCCGGCCACCAAGAATCGAAGGATAAGCAGTGAGGTCTTCAACAGGCGTAGCCACGATTCCGAGGTTTGTAATAAAATCAAAAGTCCCCCCGGTCGAATAGATTTTGATTTCAAGCCGATGCAACGCTCTTACAATATCCTCAAGCCCGGTTTTGTCGTAAACCGAGACCAGTGAAGACTTTATTCTCTTTAGATTGTTCATCGAGTAGCTTAATAAAAGTATCTGATTTAAAATAAAACGTTTAGCGTTTAAAAGGCGGCAAAATTAGGGAAAAAATACATTGTTTTGTGCTAAATTTTTAATGATTCAAAATTATTTCGGATTAGCCGTAAAAGAAATTTTAGTTTGTTTATTCCGGTTCGATATTTCTTAATGTTACTTTTACAGAAAATTAGAAATATCCAAAACAATATGTTTTTGATCATAAAACTCATCAGAGAAAGTTACCTGTTTGCATTACAAGCGATTATAGTAAATAAAGTCCGGACCATCCTTTCGCTTCTTGGAATTACAATCGGGATTTTATCCGTTATTTCGGTGCTTACCGTGTTCGATTCGTTGGAACGAAGTGTTCGCCAAAGTCTAAGCGAACTGGGCGATAACATTATTTTTATTCAGAAATGGCCGTGGGCGATGGGCGGCGATTATCCCTGGTGGAAATATTTAAACCGGCCCGAAGCCACTTTTGATGAAATGGAAGAAATACAACGCCGCAGCAAGGCTTCCGAAGCGGTGGCTATGATGTTCAACACCAGCCGTACCGCAAAATACATGAGCAACAGCATGGATAATGTTGGAATATTCGGTATTTCGCACCAGTACGACAAAGTGATGATCGTAAATATCCAGGATGGCCGATATTTCACCAACGTCGAATCGACAGCCGGCAGAAATGTTGCCATTATTGGAGCCGAAGTCGCCGAAAATCTTTTTCCAAATATGGATCCTCTGGGCAAAAGCATCAAACTCTTTGGGATAAAAGCCACGGTTATCGGTGTACTCGTGGAGCAGGGTGATGGCTCATTTGGAAATTCCACCGACAAACAGGTTTATTTGCCGCTCAACTTTGCACGCAATTATATAAATACCCGTAATGTGGGTTCTACAATTATGGTTAAAGCCAGAGAAAATGTCTCAAACCAGGAACTTATCGATGAACTTACCGGCATCATGCGTTCGCTCAGAAAGATAAAACCCGGTGCCGAAAACAATTTTGCACTCAACGAAGTGAGCGTCATCAACCAGGGTTTGCAGGCATTTTTCAGCGGGATTTCGATTATCGGATGGATTATTGGCGGATTTTCGCTCCTCGTGGGAGGCTTTGGTATCGCCAACATCATGTTTGTTTCGGTACGTGAGCGAACAAATATTATAGGCATTCAAAAAGCTATCGGGGCCAAAAAATATTTCATCCTGCTCGAATTTTTGTTTGAAGCTGTTTTTCTATCGATTCTTGGCGGGATTGTGGGTTTGCTGCTGGTTTATATTTTAACGCTTTCCTTGCAAAGCTCCTTTTCGTTTCCGTTAATTCTCACCCAACAAAATATCGCTATCGGGATTGGAATTTCGACACTGATCGGACTTGTTTCCGGATTTGTCCCTGCCTGGGTTGCATCACGCCTCGACCCGGTTGAGGCTATCAGGTTTGGAATTTAAGCTTTCACATCATCGCTTTTATTGTTACTATTATTTGAAAAGTGATGGTATTGTTCGTCTTTTTGCAAAAAATAAATCCTTCCTTTTAAGGCTTATTTGTTGTTGATCAATATTTTAATAGGCTTTCGATAAAAAATGCCTGACAAAATTATTGTTTGAATCCCTCACGTAAAATGAATATTCATATCTTTACAAAAATTAATTTTACATGGAAAGACGCTGGGTAGTTAAGGAAAAAGTAGATCAGGACATCGTACTTGAACTATCCCGTGCCTTGAACATAAGCACTTTATTGGCAGCACTCCTGGCTCAACGGGGAGTAACAAATTTTAACGAAGCCAAGACATTTTTCCGACCTAAACTCTTACAATTGCACGATCCATTTCTGATGAAAGACATGGATAAAGCCATCGACCGTATTGAAACTGCCATCACAAACCACGAAAAAATTCTTGTTTACGGCGATTATGATGTTGACGGCACCACGGCAGTTTCGTTGGTGTACACTTTTCTGAAATCGATCTACAAAGACATCGATTTTTATATCCCCGACCGCTACAGTGAAGGATACGGAATTTCGAAAGCAGGTGTTGATTTTGCACATGATAATAATTTTGCTTTGGTCATTGCGCTTGATTGTGGAATAAAAGCTGTTGGAAACATCACCTACGCAGCAAGCCTTGGCGTTGACTTTATTGTGGTTGACCATCACCGTCCGGGCGATGTCCTTCCCCCGGCGAGTGCAATTCTTGACCCAAAACAAGCCGATTGTAATTATCCTTATAAAGAGCTTTCGGGCTGCGGCCTTGGCTTTAAACTTGTACAGGCCTTTTCGAAACGAAATGCCATGCCTTTTAAACCACTCGAGAAATTCCTTGATCTTGTGGTGGTAAGCATTGCTTCCGACATTGTCCCCATTACCGGCGAAAACAGAATTTTAGCCTACTACGGCCTCAAACTGATAAACTCAAACCCGCGTCCCGCATTCACAGCAATTCTTCATTACAGCAACATCAAAAAGAAACCGGATTTTAGTTTTGTTGAAGAAGAGTTTGTATTTAACCGCAAATTGACCATCAGCGACCTGGTGTTTCTGATCGGGCCAAGGATAAATGCCGCAGGACGCATGGAAAGCGGGAAAAACTCAGTGGAACTGCTCATCAGCAATACCATCGAAGTTGCTATCGAACGGGCGCAGCAAATAAACCAGTTTAATACCGAACGGCGAAATCTCGACATGCAGATTACCCAGCATGCCCTCGAAATCATTTCGCAGGATCAGCTCAACTCCGGTAAAAAAGCAACCATCGTTTATCATCCCGACTGGCACAAAGGCGTGCTTGGCATTGTTGCCTCCCGAATGACCGAATCGTATTACCGGCCTACCATCGTGTTAACAAAATCAAATGGCCTGATAACCGGCTCAGCGCGTTCGGTTAAAGATTTTGATATTTATAACGCCATCGACCACTGCTATGATTTGCTCGAACACTTCGGCGGGCATAAATATGCCGCAGGACTTTCGATAAAACCCGAAAATTTTGATGCCTTCAGGGACCGTTTTGAGGAAATTGTGTCCGAGACCATTGAAGACCACATGCTGATTCCGGAAATCGAAATTGATGCAAAAATCAAACTGAATAATATCAGCACCAATTTTTATAAAATTCTCCGGCAATTTGCCCCGTTTGGCCCCGAAAATATGTCGCCTACATTTATGTCAGAAGGCGTTGTCGACACAGGTTATGCCTGTATTGTAGGCAAGAATCATCTTAAATTAAGCGTAATTCATCCTGATATTTCAGGTTTTCCGGTGAGCGGCATTGCCTTTCAGCAAGGCGATAAACTCCCGATCATTCAAAGCGGAAAGCATTTCTCGATTTGCTATCATATCGAAGAAAACGAATGGAACGGCCACGTTTCGCTTCAGCTAAATATTAAGGATATCAAACCAACCGAAGAGTACGACTATTAAATGGCCGGTTTACAGCAGGTAATAATGATAAATCAAAACCCTGACCATCAGAATTATTCCAAAAGAAAATAACAGTATCCCGACAAATTTATTGATTTTACTGATGTTTTGCGGGTTAAGGTAACGCTTAAGCCTTTTTGCAATATAAACTTTCAGCACATCGGTAACAATAATTGTAAAAAGTACACCCGTAAAAAACAGGATGGCATCATCGGTTTTTTCGCCATAATTTGAAGTTACTCCCACGGTTGCACCCATCCAGAAAATCCAGGCAAAGGGATTGGTGATGTTTAAAAAAAACCCTTTTAAAACATAAGTGAACCAGCCTGGCTTTTTTTCTTCAACACCATCCTGATTATTTTTGATGTGAATTTTGCGTTTGTAGGTTGCAATTCCAAAACCTATCAGCAAAAACCCGCTAACTATTCCAAAGAATAAGCGGTTATGATCGTTCGACAAAATCTGTAGAGCACCAATAAAACACAAAAATACAAGCGCAACATCACTTATCGAAATGCCAAGCGCCAACCATGCACCCGATCGGAAACCCCGGTGAATACTGGTTTGAAGCAAAGCAAAAAGTGCAGGGCCAAATAAAACCGAAAGCGTTAAGCCTAAAATTGCTCCTTCGATAAATGGATGTATCATTGGCTGGGCTGTTAAGGATTTGCTTTTTTAAAGTTTTTGATAAAGGCTTCCCAATCTTCTATTTGTTTTGCTTTAATTACCCGTGGAAATTTGATTTGCGCCCCTTCTTTACCGTTTTCTTTCAGCCACTGATAAAATACTTTCGATGGTAAAACTTCGACAATAACTTCCTTAATAGCAGCAATTCTTTCTACACGATAATCGTCGTTCAGAATTTTTAAATTCGCATCAATCATATCGCGGGCAACATCCGGATCAAGGTTATCGTCGGTGCCGAGGAACCATTTATGAGCAAACATGCTTCCATGTTTTATCCCGGCAACGGTAAATTCCCTGATCTCAATATTAAGATTGCTGCTCATCATTTCGACGGCCCGGTTCATATTTTCCTGGGAGAGGTGTTCGCCACAAAGGCTGAGATAATGCTTGGTGCGGCCGGTAATCCTGATTTCGTTTAATTTTTTGGACGTAAACTTTATCGTATCTCCAATCAGGTAGCGCCACGCTCCGGCATTTGAACTGATGAGCAAGGCATATTCCTTGTCTTCTTCAACATCTTGTAACGTGATAGCTGTCGGATTTTTAACCAGATTCCCGTCATATTTAAAGTTCGATTCGTTAAAAGGGACAAACTCGAAAAACAAGCCTGTGTCGAGCGACAACTGCATCGAATTTACGTGTGGCCTTTTCTGATAGGCGATAAAACCTTCGGATGCCAGATAAGTCTCCATGTAGGTGAGCGGACGTGCAAGAAGCCGCTCAAAACCTTTGACATAAGGGGCCAGCGAAACACCACCATGCACATAAATCGAAAGATTTGGCCAGATGTCGTGGATGGTCTTTAACTGGTACTTTTCGACAATCCGCTCAAGCAATATTTGCAGCCAGGCCGGAACGCCAACGATAACGCCGATGTCCCAGTTTGGCGCATTCCGAACAATCTCGTCGAGTTTTACTGACCAGTCGCGTTCCTTGGAGATGCGCCGGCCGGGTTTATAAAAAACCTGAAACCAAAACGGGATATTTCCGGTAGTAATCCCTGACAGATCGCCTTCATAATAGGTGCCATTAAACTGCAGATGCGTGCTTCCTCCCAACATTAAAATCCCTTTCCCTTTTTCGAAAAATTCGGGAGGGAAATTATACTGTGCAAGCGAAAGCAATTGCCTTACACTGGTGCGTTGGATCGATTTCAGCATCTCGTTGGTTACCGGGATGTATTTACTCGATGCCTCGGAAGTACCCGAACTAAGCGCAAAATGTTTTACTTTGCCGGGCCAGGTAATATAAGGCTCCCCGTTGAGCGACCGGTACCACCATTTCTTAAATATGGTATTGTAATCGTGAACCGGCACATTCTTTTTGAATTCGGCGTACACGTTATCCGACCTGAGAATTTCGGAAAACTGATAAGCTTCACCAAAATGGGTAAACTGAGCCTTTCGCAATAGCTTTTTCAGAACAGCCTGCTGTGCTTTACAGCCGTCAAAACTCTTGAAATTTTCCTTATCACTGAGGCTTCTCAGCTCGATAGCGCGCTTTATGATTGATCCTATGATTGGCAAAACTGATAATGTTTAGGTTTATCTTTTAAATTCATAACTTCGCAGCAAAATTATAAAAATAAGCTTTTTGTTTTACGAATTTTATAATCTACTGTTAATCAATTTTTTATTATTTTATAGACTTTTGGATTGCACAAAATGAGCATTATCAGAACCGGATTTAAAATTATGGGTGGCTTCATTGCAGTGGTAGTTGTTTTAATTGTAGTTGTCGTTTTGATAGCTACCTTCAGTGATTTCAAGCCTCCGGCAAGGGAAATACTGAAACCTTCAGGCAAAGCAACTGCTGACGTCGTCGAAAACAAACAATTCAGCGTGCTGATCTGGAACATTGGCTATGCCGGCCTGGGCAGTGAAATGGATTTCTTTTATGATGGCGGTAAAAAGGTCAGGCCAAAACGCGATTATAACAACACCTGCCTGGATGGGATAAAAAAATTCATTCAGCAAAACGATTCCATCGATTTCATTTTTCTTCAGGAAGTTGATAAAAAATCACACCGGTCATTTCGCGAAAACCAGGTGGAGAAGTTGCAGGAAATCCTGCCAGCTTACGAATCAGTTTTTGCCGCAAATTATGAGGTGACATTTGTGCCGCTTCCTGTAAACAGGCCAATGGGAAAGGTTCTTTCGGGTGTGGTGAGTTTTTCGCGGTACACAGCCCGGTCATCGGAAAGGGTAAGTTTTGAAGGCAATTTTAAATGGCCGACAAACCTGTTTATGCTCGACCGCTGTTTCGTCATTCAGCGTTTTGTGTTAAATTCGGGAAAAGTGCTCGTTATGATCAACACCCACAATTCGGCCTTTGACGATGGTACTTTACGGATGGCCGAACTGAATGTTCTCAAGCAAACAGCGACCGAAGAATTCCAGAAAGGAAACTATGTAATCATTGGTGGCGACTGGAACCTGAACCCTCCGGGATACGATTCTACGCTCATAAAAACCGGTGATATTGGTGTTGGAAACGATGTTTCGGATACCTCCGGCCATTTGATGCCCGATGGCTGGCAATGGGCTTTTGATAATGCAACGCCATCTAATCGCTTTGCCGACGCACCATTCGCAAAAGGCACTACAAAAACCACTATTCTCGATTATTTCCTGGTTTCACCAAACGTCCTTTGCGAAAATATCCGGACTATCGACCTTGGCTTCGAATATTCCGATCATAATCCTGTGAAAATGAATTTCAAACTACAATAAATATTCAGGTCTCAACTTGCTAATAATAAAATAATCAGATGATAGAAATTGGAAAATACAACACGCTTAAAGTGTTAAGAGAAACCTCCGTGGGTGCTTTTCTCGGAGATGATGAAGGCCATGAGGTTTTGCTGCCTGGAAAATATGTCCCCAAAGAAATTTCGGTCGACAGCGAAATTGAGGTTTTCGTTTATCGCGACAGCGAAGACCGGCTGGTTTCGACAAACCTGCGGCCAAAAATCCAGCTTCATCAATTTGCAGTGTTGCAGGCGGTCATGGTCAATCAAATCGGTGCTTTCCTCGACTGGGGGCTTGAAAAAAATCTATTTGTCCCGTTTCGCGAACAAGGAACCAAAATGTTGAAAGGCAGATGGTACATGGTTTATCTCTACCTCGACGAACAAACCGACCGGCTTGTGGCTTCCGCGAAAATAAACAGGTTTTTAAACAACGAGCAACTTACCGTAAAAGAAGGCGATGAAGTTGAAGTGATGATCTGGGAAACAACAGATCTGGGCGTCAACGTTATCATCAACAACCTCCACAAAGGTCTGGTTTATCACAACGAATTTTTTGCACAGGTAACGCCGGGCGACATCAGGAAAGGGTATATTTCGAAAATCCGCGACGACCACAAAATTGATGTGCAACTGCAAATGCCGGGGGTTGGCAATATCGAACCCAGCGCAGCCAGGATTCTGGAAATCCTTCAAACGAAGGATGGCTTTTTGCCACTCACCGACAACAGCGAACCCGAAGAAATTGCCCGTCATCTGGAGATGAGCAAAAAAACTTTCAAAAAGGCAATTGGTTCTTTGTACAAGCAAAAAATTGTAATGATCGAAAAGGACGGAATCCGGCTTATCGAAAAATAACAGACAAAAATAAATTCGAAAACATGAAAAAACTTGCGTTTTCATTCCTCCTCATACTGGCAACCATCAGCTTTTCATTTGCCCAGCATTCCGATGTTTCAGAAGTATCTGCAATGAAACAGGATAAGTGGATTCAGGAAACGATCAGAGAATTTAATAGTTTCACCCCCGACAGTACCGTTACAGCAATTATTATTGATGAAAATGTTTGGGATGATGGTCAGAAACTATCCTGCCGGATTGTAAAATGTGGTATCCTCAGGCTGGATAACGGAGGCTGGATTTATTTCAAAACAACATCCAGCCACGAAAATAAAGAAATAGGCGATGTAAGTATGGCTGTTGATGACAAAAAAAATATCTATAAAAATATGGGTCATGTTTGCGGAGGAATCATCCATTTTGAAACCACTCAGCTAACCAGGCTGAAGGAAACCACCGATTTTTTTAAGTTTTTTATCTGCGACACCGATTCGGCAAGCTGGGAAAAAGTTGAATTTTAGGCTTCATGACAATCCTGGAACAGAACCTCCATTTAATCTACAAAACTGGCTTATGCAGGTAAAAATCAGCAGAAAAACGGAACAAAAAACCTCGCAATGGTCAGGAGGCACCACCACCCAATTGGCCATATTCCCCGAAACGGCGACTTACGATCAGCGGAATTTTCTTTTCAGGATAAGCACCGCACAAGTGTTAACTGAAGAGTCGGAATTTACCAGCTTACCCATAATTTCGCGCAGCATCATGATTCTGGAAGGAAACTTAACCTTAAATCATGAAGGTCATTATTCGAAAACCCTTCAAAAATTTGACAGCGATACTTTTAATGGTGGATGGAAAACTAAAAGCTCAGGCAAGGTCACCGATTTTAACCTGATGACCAGGGGCGAGGCAACAGGAACATTGCTTGGTAAAACGCTCCAGCCGCAACAAACCTGCACCGAAATTGACTGCAAAAACCACGATGTCGTTGGCATTTATTTACTCTGCGGCACCGCCGAAATCGGATGTAACGGCAAAAAATATATCATCGGGGAAAATGATTTTTTGATGGTGTTTTTTGAACTGGATTTCGATAAAATTAAATTAACCGCACATGAATACTGCGAAATTGCAGTTGCAGTGATACAAATGAATCAATCATGAAAAGCATTTGGATGATTTTTGCTGTCGCTGAAATTACATTTCAAAACCAGCAAAAAAACAAATTTGCTCCAACAGCGCCTTTTGAGCAACCTTAGTTTAAAAAACAAGTCTTAACCTGAAAATTTCTCATTCATACAAAACAACAAAAATTAATCTAATGAAACTTTTTATCACACTTTGCCGAACAACAGTTGTTCTGCTGGTTTTAATGATTTCATCGGTCACCCTTCCTGCACAGAATGGCTGGCGGCAAAACGAAATGGAAATCAAAGTTCAAATCACCAGTCAGCGCGATGCCCAGGTTTTACACAGCCTCAAACTCAACGGCGATATTTATCGCGACTATGCGCTGATGTACGTCACTCCTGATGAGTTAAAACTTGTAAACGAACAAGGTTTGGATTATGAAATTCAAAAAGAAAACCTCAACGCATTTTATAAAGATTTCTGGGAAAAGGATGAAGCCTATCACACCTACCAGCAAACCATCGATCTGATAGATAGCCTGGCAGCAGCGCTTCCGAACCTCTGCAAGAAAGTTATTTTCGGGCAATCCGTTCAGGGAAGGCAGATGGCTGCATTAAAGATCAGCGATAATGTAAATCTTGACGAAAATGAACCAGAAGTCGGTTTTGACGGCAATATCCATGGCGACGAAATTGGCGGTGGCGAAAACATGATCCGGTTAGCCCGCTATTTGTGCCAGAAATATGGCAACGACCCGGTGATTACCAACCTTGTTGATAATCGTGAGATCTGGATTTTGCCCATCATGAACCCTGATGGCCGGGTTAGCGTTTCGAGATATAACGCCAACGGAATCGATCTTAACCGCGATGCCGGTTATTTGTGGGATGGCGAAGGCAGCAGTACCGGATTTTATTCTCAGCCCGAATCGAAAGCGCTCCGACAAATGGACCAGGAAAACCAGTTTACCATCCATCTGACCAACCACAGCGGCATCGAAGTTTACCTTTATCCCTGGTATTTCCGCACCGATGCCTGCCCTGATTATGCCGCCGAACTTGTTTTAGCCAATCTTTATGAAAGCAATTCGGGATATGCAAATCTCGAAACCGGCCCCGGCACTTCACTTTATCCCACAACCGGCTCCACTGCCGAATCGGCTTATGGCTGTCTGGGCACGCACGGCCTTGTTATCGAAATTTCGTACGACAAGCAACCCCCTGCATCCGAATTGCTTTATTATTTTAACATCAACCTCCCTTCGATGGTAAAACTGATCGAATATTCGGGTTATGGCGTTGAAGGAACAATTACTGATGAAACAACGGGCGAACCGGTTGCAGCAACTGTTTTTGTGGGTTCAACGATGCCTTGCTACAGCGATCCCGTCGTTGGCGATTTTCATAAATATGTAGTTCCCGGAACCTATAATCTAACCTTTAAAGCAAATGGTTATCAGACCAAAATGGTGAACAATGTTGTGGTAAACGCACTTTCGTCAACCATTGCCGATGTTCAGCTTACACCCGAAAATCACCAGGGAATATACAGGATACTTGCTTCCCGGATTCCAAACGGAAATCAGTCCGACGAAGGCGCAACCTGGTATTCCGTCGGGCAACCTGATAATATGAATTATTCGTTGGGCAAAAGTGGTATCCTGGTAGTTGATATGCAGGAACTTGTTGTGGATGGGGCCGGAAATGACCTCATCGTTTTTGAAGGCGATGCTACGCCGGAAACTTTTACACTTTATGGCGGCAGCACCATGGACGGTCCATGGATTTCGATAGGAACAGGAACAGGAACCAGCGAATTTGACCTGGGAAGCACAGCAATTAATGAAGCCAGATATTTTAAATTTGTTGATGATGGCGATGGCTCAGCCAGCGTAAATGATGCCGGTTTTGATCTGGATGCGATGCAATCGCTCAGTTCGATTACCGGGGTTTATATTTTGATGGAAGGTTTTGTTGTGAATGACGCAAATGGCAACAACAATGGCCTTCTTGAACCTGGTGAAACGGCCAACTTTACGATTACCCTAAAAAACATCGGCAGCCTTGATGCGATGAATGTTTTCGGAACATTAAGTTGCCCCGATCCTTTCATCACAATTTCGACCACGGCACCTCAGGAATTTGGGGATATTCTGATCAACGGAACTGCCACAGCAACATTTACCGTCAGTGCCGATGCTTCGGTTCCTGCCGGGCACGAAAGCTCATTTTCACTCGATTATACCGGCGATAACGGGGTTTCGGGATCAAAATTCTTTACTATTACTTTCCCCGACTATTGCACGGCTACAACAAGTACCGAAGACGAATATATCTCAAAAGTAGTTTGTGGCGAAATTAGCAATTCGAGCGGCTGGCAGGGCGGCGTTGCAAATTATACCAATATTTATGTAACCATCGATGCTGCCGAATCAAAATCCATCACCATCACCAACGGTACACCCTGGGCCAGCGATATTACAACCGTCTGGGTGGACTGGAACCGTAATTTTGAATTTGGAGATATCGCCAATGAAACTTTCCAGTTGACCAATGTTGGTGGCTCAGGAGCATCCTTTACAGGAACCGTTTCTACGCCTGCCGGAACATCTCCCGGCGATTACCGGATGCGGATCAGAATGACTTACAGCACGGCTCCTACGCCATGCGGCAGTGCATCGTATGGAGAAATTGAAGATTACACTGTTAAGGTTGGCGGAGCAATATTAATTCCGAATTTCACAGCCAACACCAACGAAATTTGCATTAATAACGAAGTTCAGTTTACCGACAACAGCCAGGGAAATATTACTTCCTGGTCATGGTCGTTCCCGGGAGGAAACCCATCTTCATCAACCCTTCAAAATCCAGCTATTTCTTATGATGCAGCAGGTAATTTTGATGTTTCGCTCACCGTTTCAGATGGGCAGACAAGCCAGACACTAGCTCAACCAGGTTTTATCACGGTGTTTGATCTTCCGTTGGTAACCTTCGTACAAATTCCTGATATGTGCCTCAACTGGCCACAGCAGGAACTTACCCAGGGATTCCCTGTTGGTGGCGTGTATTCTGGTACAGGAGTGTTAAACGGCTGGTTTTATCCGGGTGTGGCAGGTGCCGGAACCCATGATTTAACGTATTCCTACATTGACGAAAACGGTTGCGAAAACGATGCTGCTCAAACTGTTTATGTTGATGAATGCACCAGAATTGATGGACTATCTCAAAATAATATGTTTATCGTTTACCCGAATCCCTCCACCGGCAAGGTTTTTATTACACCTGCAAATTCATCCGGAAATAGCTTTGAAGTAAAGCTTTCGACAACATTGGGCAAAATTATTTATAACGAACGAAATCTTACCCAAAATCAAAATGAAACTTTTGTTCTGGATATTCCGGACCTCAAACCCGGAATTTACATTTTGACAATTTCAGGGAACCAGACACAGGTGGTGAAGCTGATTATTCGATAAAAGATTGTAAACTGTTTTTTTCAATTGCCGTTCCTATCAGGGACGGCAATTGTTTTTTATAGCTGTTTGTTAATGATCTGTTAAAGAGGTTAAAATTTGTGAATAAGCTAAAATTTTACTTGACTTCACAATTTTGATAGCGTATTTTTACAAAATTAATTCCAGATATATTTTAAGAAAAACTTTAAAAAAATCGACTAAAAATTTTGTTAAACAAATAACTCCTTCATGATTGACCAGACGCTCATTTTTATCCGCGACCAGATTAATGACTATTTCATGGAAATTATTCAGGCAAAAAAGGTTGTGCTTGGTCATGTGGTTAATCTGAACGGTCAAACCAACATCAGCGAAATTGGCCTTACGCTCATTAATATTGAAGAAGAGCCTTCCCTTAAAAACAAAAATCCATATATTAAAATTTCCGAACATGATATTGCCAAAATAAATCCGCCTGTTTATCTGAATCTTTATATTTTAATCTCTGCCTATTTTGGCGATACCGAAGAAAACTACAAGGAAGCCTTGAAAAACCTGTCGAGGGTTGTCAGGTTTTTCCAGGGAAAGCCGGTATTTACCCACCAAAACAGCCCCGATCTTGATGATGGAATCGAAAAAATTCTTGTCGAGATGGTTTCTCTGTCGTTCGAACAGCAAAACAACCTTTGGTCGTCACTGGGCGGAAAATATTTACCCTCATTGATTTATAAAGTCAGGCCTGTCGAAATGATCAGAAGCGGCTTGCTTGCTGTTGGACCACGCATCGAAGAAGTGATTCTCAATACCGCAAAAATGGAAGATGAAAAATGAAAATAAACTTTGTTCTAAAATATAAACCAACACTATAAATTTTATGGCAAAAGAGTACAGAACACCAGGCGTGTATGTGGAAGAAATCTCGAAATTTCCACCTTCGATTGCTGCTGTCGAAACCGCAATACCAGCCTTTATCGGATACACCGAAATCATTGAGAAAAGCGGAAACGAAACCATCAGTAAACCGTTCAGGATTACCTCGCTGCTGGAATATGAGCAATATTTCGGCGGAGCCTTCCCCGAAAGTTCAGCCTTTACGATCAAAATTACCGATGCTACCAATGCTGCGGATAAACTTCTCAGCCGGGTATCAGAAGTAACTTTTGATAAGACCAAACTTTCGAAATACAATTTGTATTATGCTTTGCAGCAATACTTTAATAATGGCGGAGGACCGTGCTACATTGTTTCGGCAGGCCTGCAAACCGAAGGAGGCACCATTGATAAAGATAAGCTTGTCGAAAAATTAAACCTGTTACTGGAAGTTGACGAACCTACCCTGATTGTCTTCCCGGAAGGCCCAAACATTGCAACTGGTGGCGCGTATTACGATCTCATCAACAAATCATTAAAACAGTGCAGCGACCTTGGCGACCGGTTTACGATTTTTGATGTTTATCCCACCACCGGAGTTCTGAGAACCGACGTACAATCATTGCGGGATGCGATTTCCAACGATTTGCAGCAAATCAAATACGGGGCTGCTTATTTCCCGTTTATCGAAACATTTTTGCCTTTCAGGGTAAAAGCCGATCACGCCATCGAACATGTTGTCAACAAGGAAGGTGTCGCAATTCCTGGTGTGGGTGCGTTCACTACCATGGCAATTCTTAAAGTTCAAAATCCACAATTGTACAATCAGCTTTTGGCTGAGATGCTCCAGCAAACCGTAAAACTCCCCCCGTCAAGTTCGGTTGCGGGCGTTTACGCCAGGGTTGATGGCGAGCGCGGTGTTTGGAAAGCTCCGGCCAATGCAAGTCTGATGGGAGTAAAAAAACTGCTCACACCAATTACCAACGACGACAATGACTTTCTGAACATTGATCCGGGCAGCGGAAAATCGGTAAATGCCATCCGGTTTTTTACCGGAAAAGGAACCCTGGTTTGGGGAGCACGCACACTTGCCGGCAACGACAACGAATGGAAATATGTTAGTGTCAGGCGGTTTTTCAATTTTGCCGAAGAATCCATCAAAAAAGGCACCGAGCGGTTTGTTTTTGAACCCAACGACGCCAATACTTGGGTCAAGGTGAAAGCCATGATCGAAAATTTCCTCATCAACCAGTGGAGAGCTGGCGCTCTTGCCGGTGCCAAAGCTGAAGATGCATTTTTTGTAAAAGTCGGCCTAGGCCAGACCATGACAGCTCAGGATATCCTCGACGGAAAACTGATCATCGAAATCGGGATGGCTGTTGTTCGGCCTGCCGAATTTATTATCCTGAGATTCTCGCACAAAATGCAACAATCGTAAAGATAAATCACAAATTTTCAAATCACAAAAAACAATCCCGGTGAAATTTGCAGTTTGAGTTTTGCAGTTTGAGTTTTGAGATTTGAATTTTTTATAAAAACATCAATACTAAGGTAACAGAAATTAACAAAAAAATATAAAGATATGGCTCAATATCCATTACCAAAATTTCACTTCCAGGTTGAATGGGGAGGAACAAAAATCGGGTTTTCCGAAGTCACAGGCCTGGCTGTTGAGACCGAAGTTATCGAATATCGCACCGGCGCAATGCCCGAATATTCGAAAATGAAGATGCCCGGCATGCAAAAATTCGGTAATATCACGCTCAAGCGAGGTGTTTTCAAGAACGATAACGAGTTTTATGCCTGGTGGAACACCGTCAAACTCAATCAAATCGAACGACGGGATGTAATTATCTCTTTGCTCGATGAAGAGCATAATCCAAGGGTAGTGTGGAAGGTGAGAAATTCATGGCCTGTAAAAGTTCAGAGCACCGAATTGAAGGCCGATGGAAACGAGGTCGCGATAGAAACACTCGAACTTGCCCATGAAGGATTAACCATCGAAATGCCTTGATAGGTCTTCATTTTTAGAGAGATTAAGATGGAATATCCACCGGTTGCTTTTCATTTTAGTGTCAACTTTGGCATTAGCGGAAGTGAAACTCATTTTCAGGAAGTTTCGGGCATCGAAGCATCGCTCGAAACAATAACCTTTAAAGAAGGAGGTGAAAACCGGTTTCATCACACGCTACCCGTAAGGGCAAAGTATCCGAATCTCGTTTTAAAAAGAGGAATGTTAAAAGACTCAGCCATCGTTGCCTGGTGCCGCAAAGCCATCGAAAACCTCGACATCAGCCCGACTTCGGTGCAGGTGACGCTGCTGAATGAAAATCACGAGCCTTTGGCCGCATATAATTTCATTAATGCCTGGCCTGTAAAATGGGCCATTTCGACACTCGATGCCGAAAAAAATGCCATCATCATCGAAACTATGGAACTTTCTTATCAATATTTTAAAAAACTCTGACAATGATATCTATCCGGGAATTTGAAATTGAAGCCAGAATCAATAACGATCCTGAAAAAAGCTCAGAATCGGCCGAACGAATTTCACCTGACAGATTGGAGGAGTTGAAAAAAGAAATCGTTGCCGAAAGTGTTGAACGTGTTTTAACCATCATCAAAAATCAAAAAGAACGCTAAATGCCTGATTTAATCGGACGACTGAAAATACTTGCTTTTGCAACCTCAAAATTTGAAATGGGAGGACCTCCGGTTGGTTTGTATCCTGCTATGTTCAATCCTGAGACTTTTTCGGTGAGCCACCGCGTGGTTTACGATCAGGCCTCTGTGCCTGGCCACACATCCAGCGAGCCCAGGTTCAGGAATATCGAAACCCAGGTTTTCAGATTCGATTTTTTGATTGACGGGACAGGTGCATCCGGAGAAAAACGGGAGGTTTTTGCTGATATTTTGCTCTTTAAATATGTCGTTGGATATTTTGGAGAAATCCACCGGCCACATTTTTTGATCATCAACTGGGGCACATTCATCGCAAAATGTGTGCTTTCGACGATGAACATCAAATACGAATTGTTCAGGCAGGATGGCACCCCGCTTCGTGCTACCATTTCGGCAACTTTTCTCGAACACACCGAAAACAAGCTCGAAAGTCTTCTGGCCAACCGTGCTTCACCCGACCTTACGCACGTCAGGGTTGTTCGCGAAGGCGATACTTTGCCCTTGCTCACCTATCAGATTTACGGCGATTCATCATATTATACAGAAGTTGCGCGGGTTAACCAGCTCGACGATTTCAGGAATCTAAAAGTCGGCGACGAAATATTTTTTCCACCATTAATCACCTGAGGCGAATGGTTTCTATTTTACCAAATAGCACATTAAATACCGGTCTGGTAACCTTTACGGTGAAGATTGACGGGCAGGCTGTCAGCAGCGACTACCGCATTCTGCAGGTTGATGTTATGCGTGAGGTAAACCGTATTCCGTCGGCAAAATTGATTATTGCCGATGGTGACCCGGCGTTGCAGGATTTTGAGGTGAGCAGTTCTGCCGGTTTTATTCCTGGAAAAGCCATCGAAATACAGGCCGGCTATGCACTGTCAGAAGAAACCATTTTCAAAGGCATCATCATAAAACACGGGATAAAAGTCAGCGATTCGCAGTCGTCAGTTTTAATTATCGAATGCAGAGACGAGGCTTATAAAATGAGCATTGGCAGGAATAACAAGAGTTTTGACGAAAGTTCCGACAGCGATATTATCTCAGGTATTGTGGCGAATTATGGTTTGACAAATGATGTTGACCCAACCACAGCCATCCACGAAAAAATAATCCAATACAATGTTTCCGACTGGGATTTTATCAACCTGCGCGCCGAGATGAACAGCTTGTTTGTTATGGTTGATGACGGACACGTTGAGGTTAAAAAATTAGATCCCGCACAGTCTGCAGTCATGCCTCTATCATACGGCGCTTCCATCCTCGGATTTGAAGCAGAGATTGATTCGAGAAATCAGTTCAAAGGCATAAAAGCTGAATCATGGGACAGCGCCGGTCAGGAAATGATTGAAATGGAAGGCCAAAGTCAGGCAATTCCAGATCCCGGAAATTTAACGAGTGATGAACTGGCAAATGTTGCCGGTCTGGATTTTCTGATGTTACGACATTCAGGCCAGATTACTGATGCCGAGCTGAAAGCCTGGTCGGATGCAATGCTCAACAGAAGCCGCCTTGCCAGGAATGTTGGCCGGATAAAAATCCAGGGAATTCCTGATTTAAAACCTGGTCAGGTTGTCGAATTACAGGGTTTGGGCAACCGTTTCAACGGGAACGCAATCATAACAGCAGTGCGGCACGAAATCGCAGATGGCGACTGGAACACACGCCTGGTTTATGGATTAAAATTTGAAACATTTGCACAGAATTTTAAAGAAACGCTGCAACAAATGCCCGCTTCAGGCCTGATTCCTTCGGTTCACGGATTGCAGGCAGGCGTTGTGACAGTTCTTGAAAATGACCCAAAAAGTGAATTTCGCATTAAAGTAAAACTGCCGGCAATAAATCCAAATGATGAAGGCCTTTGGGCGAGAATAGCATTGCCCGATGCCGGCAACAACCGCGGTTTTATGTTTATGCCCGAAATTGGTGATGAGGTCATCGTTGGTTTTATGAATGAAGACCCACGAAATCCGGTAATTCTCGGGATGTTGCACAGCAGCGTAAAACCAGCGCCTTTTGCAGCCACCGACAGCAACAATCAAAAAGCGATGGTCACCCGAAGCGGGATGAAAATTTCTTTTGATGATGATAAGAAATCCGTTGAGATTTCGACCCCTGCAGGTTTTGTTTTCCATCTCGATGAAGATCAAAAAGAAATCCTGCTCGAAGATACCAACAGGAACAAAATAAAAATGAATTCCGATGGAATCACCCTCGAAAGCGGCAAGGATGTCATTATTAAAGCCACCAACGGAAATGTGACCTTTGATGGGATTAATATCACGCAAAAAGCCTCAGCACAATTGAAAATTGAAGGTAGCGCTGGAGTTGAGGCAAAAAGTTCAGGAACAATGGTTATCAAAGGTTCAATAGTTCAAATAAATTAAAAATGCCAGCAGCAGCAAGAGTTGGAGATATGCACGTTTGCCCGATGCAAACACCGGCGGTGGTGCCAATCCCGCATGTGGGAGGACCTATTTCAGGACCCGGATGCCCGACTGTGATGATTGGCGGGATGCCGGCTGCCGTAATTGGTGATATGGCCGTTTGTACCGGGCCTCCCGACAGCATTTCAAAAGGTTCGGCCACGGTATTCTTTGGAGGAAAACCTGCAGTGCGGCAGGGTGATTTAACGGCTCATGGTGGAAATATAGCTGCTGGTTTTCCAACAGTAATGATTGGAGGATAAATGAACGACGACAAAAACATAGCATTTTTGGGCAACGGCTGGTCTTTTCCACCGGCTTTCGATAGAATCTCCCGAAAGGTCGAAATGACTTTCGGGCGTGAAGACATCGAAAGAAGCCTTGAAATTTTGTTGAGCACCCGCCCCGGCGAAAGGGTGATGCAGCCCGATTATGGCTGCAACCTCGACAGGCTGTTGTTTGAGCCGTTGGATGCTTCTTTAAAAAGTTACATGGAAGATGTGGTTAAAACCGCCATTTTATACCACGAACCAAGGATTACGGCGGATAAAGTTGAAATTTTGGAAACTTCCGGTTTTTCGGGGGAAGTGCGCCTGGTGGTTGATTACGTGATCAGAACCACCAATTCGAGGTACAATTTTGTTTATCTGATTAAAAAACAATAAATGGGTTGCATTACACATCAGCGGCATATTTTGAAACGCGACGGGACTAACCAGTTTAACCGGTTGCCTGCGGCGTTTGATCCGTCTTTTGTGAAAATTGATGAAAAATCAACCGGCGACCTTTTGAGACTTATCCAGAATTTTGCTGCCCAGGTTCAGTTTTATAACCGCAAAAACCAAAAAGAAGGCGACTGGCAGGCATTTTTTGCAGATTTCAGCCGCGATAACGAGCCACATATCGCACTCATGCTTACCTTCCTTAAACTTTTCGATGAAGCCCGCAACCATCTCAACGAAATTAGTAAGCGGCATCTGGATTTTTATTATCAGCAATTTCTTCAAATTCAGCAGCGGGGCGCCGTTCCCGACAAGGTTCATCTGATTATCGAAACGGCCAAAAATGTTTCTCAATACAAATTAGATAAAGGCACCAGATTTATCGCCGGCAAGGATAACTCCGGCAAAATGCTGGTTTATGAATCCGAGCGGGAAATTGTGCTCAACAAAACCAGCATTGACAGCTTGAAATCGGTTTTTGTGGATAATGAAAGGCAACATGCCATTTACGCTGCTCCAGTGACCAATTCCGCAAATGGACAAGGTAAAGCACTTGAAGGGAATGAACCCAAATGGCCGGCCTTTGGAACGCCTCAATCCGGTTTATCGCCCGATAAGCGAAGCATGATTGATGGTACCATAGGTTTTGCTATTGCTTCACCAGCATTCTGGCTTAAAGAAGGCGAAAGAACCATCTTCATCAAACTGCATCTTAGCGAACTTGCCGACAGTAGCGGTTTGAAGCTGAATACACTGCTTGCAAGGGATTTGGGTAATTCTCTGCTTGCCTTTGCCAGTGCCGAAAAAGACTGGACAACCGCGATGAATGTTGGCCTGGTTTACGATGCTGCAAATCAGAATTTAAATCTTACTATCGTTGCCGGAGTTGACCAGTCGCCAATCGTGGCTTTTGACAAGAAAATCCACAAGGCAACTTTTGAAACCTTGCAACCTGTTCTTAAAATCCTAGTAAATAATAATCTGGCGAAAAATCCTTACCACTGGCTGCGTTCGCTGCGTTTCGATGAAATCACGATAAACGTAACAGTAAATGGGGTTAAAAATCTGCTTTTACAAAACGACCTGGGTAAACTCGACTGCGAAAAACCGTTCCAGCCATTCGGTGCCTTCCCCGCAAAGGGGGCCGCTTTTTATGTGGGAAGTAATGAAGTTTTTAGTAAAAAACTTACGGCTTTAAAACTGAATTACAAGTGGAAAGATCTTCCGGAAAATATAAACGGCTTTACAAATTATTATGCAAATTATGATTCACCATTTGTAAATGATGGCTTCAAATTCTTATTAAGCGCGCTCAATAAAGGCTCCTGGATAAAGGTAGCGGACGCTAAAAGCAGAAATCTTTTCGAAATGAAAGCGTTAATAATCAGAGTTAAGGGGAGAAAAGAGCGTACAATTTATACATTGGATTCGGGTGAAAATTGCCATAATATCGAAGTTACTGATTTTGGTTTTGAACAAATCAATGATTTTAATTCGTTTTCAAAACTTGATAATTCGACCAAATCAGGGTTTTTGAAAATGGAATTGGCTGGCCAGGATTTTGGGCATAAGGAGTTTCCGGCAGTTTATGCCAAACAATCGGTGATTGTAAGCAAAGCGCTGATGGATCATCCGGATGCAGCACCTCCGGCATTGCCAAACCCGCCTTACACGCCGGTAATGGAATATGTTTCACTGGATTACACCTGCGAATCGGTGATCCAGGTCAACGGGAATGATACTTCTGCAGGAAACAGGTTTTTCCACATCGAACCTTTTGGTGAGGCAGAGATTGCAAAAAAAGGTAAAGAAAACGATATTCCGGTGTTTCCTCAATTTTTAAAACAAGGGTATTTTTATATTGGCTTAAAAGATTTAAAACCTCCTCAAAACCTTTCAATTCTTTTCCAGATTGCCGAAGACAGCGCTGATACTGATAAAATTGAAGACGAAAAACAAATAAGCTGGAGTTTCCTGGGCGCAAATGGCTGGCTCGATTTTCAACCAAACGATATCATTTCAGATTCGACCAATGGCTTTTTAAAAACCGGGATCATCATTTTTAATATTCCTAAAGAAGCCACAGATAAAAACCTGATCATGCCTGCCGGAATGCACTGGCTGCGGGCTTCCTTCGATGGCGATGTGCGGGGACTTAACCTGGTTATCGGACTATTCACCCATGCATTAACTGCTGTTTTTACTGATCAGGAAAATGATACGGCACATTATCAGGATGCATTGCCAAAAGGCAGCATCAGCAAATTGCTTGTTCAGGACGCAAACATCAAGAAAATTACACAGCCGTTTGCATCTTTCGGCGGCCAGATGCCTGAGGCAGGGATGAATTATCCAACACCTTTTTACACAAGGGTTAGCGAACGGTTGCGGCATAAAAACCGGGCAGTTACCATCTGGGATATCGAACGTTTGGTGCTCAACCATTTCCCGAATATTTACAAAGTGAAGGCGCTCAACCATTCCAGCGATAAAAACGACATTGCTCCCGGGAATATCACCATTGTAGTTATCGAAAAAATCAGGAACAAAAATGCGGTAAATCCGCTGCAGCCCAAGACCAGCAGGAATACGCTCCACGAAATAAAAGTATATTTTTCCGATTATGTTTCACCGTTTGTGGAGGTTTTTGTACAAAATCCGATTTACGAAGAAATCCAGGTTGATTTTAAGGTTAAGTTCAAGCCAGGCTATGATCCTGGATTTTACCTGATAAAACTGAACGATGAAATCAAGCAGTTTCTGTCGCCCTGGGCTTTTGAAGAAGGCAAAGACATCGTTTTTGGAAATATCATCTACAAATCGGCCATCTATTATTTTATCGAAAAGCGCGAATATGTTGACTTTCTGATGGATTTCAGAATGGTTCACATTAAACCAAACTGGGGCATTGGCTGCATGGAAATTCTGGACGATTTTTACGTTGGCGACAGCGCCAGCCTTTTTGATGTTGACAAAGCCGAGCCAAAAACATCAAGGTCAATCCTGGTTTCGGCCAGCGACCATAAAATAGGGATTATCGGGAACGAATTTTCCTGCAAATGAAAAAGATTAAGTTTATCAAAATTAAAATGTTAGCATTATGAGCGAAAATACAAGGCAAAACATCAAAACCTATTTTGAGGATGGTGACCGCCCCACCGAGGAACATTTTAAGGAGTTGATTGATTCGTTCATCAATAAACTCGACGACGAAATTTATGTGGTCGTTCCCAAAGGGAAAAGCGAAAAACGCGTGGGAATAGGCGTTACAAAGCCTAAAAGCAAACTCGACGTTCAGGGAGGCATAAAAATCGGCAACGCCAACGACAAATTTGAAGGCGTAATTCGCTGGACAGGCACCGACTTTGAAGGCTACGACGGCAAAATCTGGCGTTCGCTTACGCGGGATTTAACGGCAACCCGCGAAATATTTATCCCGGAACCCCAAATCGAGTGTACCGCCGACCGCCTTTATGCTTTTTGGGATGGCTGCACCGACAAACGTTTCCTGGATTTCAATCCTGCTTATTGGCTTTACCGCTACAAAAGCCGGATAAAACAGACTTACAAAGACAAATCGAAACGCACACGCCTGAAACCAAAAAAATGGGCACACACCGAAAACCTGGATAAAGGCTCACATAACAATGCCCGGCGTACCGAATTTGCACTCGACCGCACACCCGGCAAAAAGCAATTTATTGATATGGAGCCTGTAAAGTGGTTCAAACCCATCCCAAATAATACCAAAGATGGTTTCTGGATTCCAAAAGGCCAGGGCATAAATCCCGTTCCGGAAAAGACCTATTTCAACCGTCGGTTCGAATATTTCAAACTGCGGATTGTGCTCACAGTTGATGGAAAGCTGGTTTACGGCGCGTTTTCGGAGACTTTTTCGCTGGGTTACAGGCGGCGGTATTATCGCGATTCGAAACAAAAAAAATATAAACCGGTTTTTGAGTTGGTTCAGCCAGGAAAAGGAATGAACCACCCGGAAAAATGATTGGGGATTTAGTCCCGATAGCTATCGGGATAGGATCGATGATTGATGATAACCAGATAATTAGACGTGCTTGACAAATCTGAAATCATAAACCAAAAATAAGAATAAGTTCTTTGTTTAATGGAAAGGGGAGTACACGGACACGAACGCTTTAGGCCGAAGGTTGTGCCAGGGGATGTAAGCAATCGTGCGGTAATGCCGGCGCAAGCCTGTGCAAATCGTAACAGTTTATCATTCATGGCAAAATAACACTGAAAAAAGGCATCCTCATAAAACAGTAAAGAGATGAGGTTGAGTCGTAAATAGAAGTAAGATGCAATTTGGTTCAGTTTCTGATCTGGAAAGTGTTTTTTCTTAACGGTGTTAGTGTATTTTAAAAAGGCATCCTGCCGGCAAGTGGGTGAGGTGCTGCCATTGTTGCAAGGCTGATTAGAAAAACGCTGCGGTTGTTTTTTGAAAGGTGGGCAGATGGCAGTGTTTAAATCTGTCGAAAGACGGAGCCGCTTGCAGTGGAGGTTGAGTCGAAGGTAGTACAAATGCGAAGTAAAGAAGAGCAACAAAAGTGAGGCAGTCGGGTACATCTGGTTTCAGTCATGTCGGTTTACTGCTTGTCTGGGCTTTCGGTTTACTTACTGATTAACGGAAGAAGTTTGACTTGAAAAGTATGCGTCAATTCAGCGGTGTAATCTATTGAAAAAAGGCATCCTTCGCCTGTTTTGAACGGTCCGGCTCCCCTTTCTTTTATTATAATTTTAACACGGAGGCACAGAGAACACTTAGAAACACAGAGAATATTTGAAGAAATCAGGAATTAAACACGGAGACACAGAGGACACAAAGAAACACAGAGATAAATGAAGATAAAAAAATAAAATAATAAATTTCAAAAAATTGACCTCCAAGGCCTCCGTGCCCCTGCCTGCAGCAGGCAGGTTCGTGGTAAATTTGGGTTTTGGGTTTTGATATTTGATATTTTTCTCCGTGGCCTCCGTGCCTCTGTGCCTCTGTGGTAATTTTTAATAAAATGCTTACACAAAAACACATACAGGAACTTTCGTACAAAACTATTGGTTGTGCCATTGAGGTACACAAAAATCTTGGCCCAGGTTTGCTGGAATCGGTTTATGAATTGTGTTTTATTGAAGAATTGACAAATGCAGGATTATCGGTAAAATCTCAGATTTTCGTCCCGATAAACTATAAAGGAAAAGATTTAGGCAATATTTTAAAACTTGATATGCTTGTAAATGATTTGATTATTGTCGAAAATAAAGCTGTTGAGCAGATGATACCGTTGTATGAAGCACAGCTTCTATCGTATTTAAAGCTGACAGGAAAACCAAAAGGATTGTTAATCAATTTTAATTGCAAAACCATCACAAGTCAATTGATTTCACTCGTTACTGATGTATTTGAACAATTACCGGAAGAATAAACGTGATTTGATTAAACACGAAGACACAGATGACACAAAGAAACATAGAGATAAATGAAGATAAAAAAAGAAAGTAATAAATTTCTAAAAATAAACCTTCGTGGTCTCCGTGTCTCTGTGGTAAATTAAAAAGTAAACGATGCTGACAGAAAACTTCATAAAAAAGCAAAAACCGTCGAGGATGTCGCTCGATTTCAACCGGCTGCGCGAAGCGGGAATAGCCCATCTTCAGGAGCTGGCCGGAAGCATCTGGACCGACTACAACACCCACGATCCGGGCGTAACCACGCTCGAGACGCTTTGTTATGCCATCACCGACCTGAGTTACCGATGCAATTATAATATCGAAGATATTCTGGCCAGCAACCCTGAAAACCGAATTGGCAACTCTCCCGACTTTTTTGAAGCCCATCAGATTATTCCCAATCATCCGCTCACCATTTTTGATTTTAGAAAAATATTAATCGACCAGCCCATTATCCGCAATGCCTGGCTCGAACCCGCCGAAAAAGGAGAGCTTCCCATTTTTTATAATGAACCTGAGAAAGAACTCACTTTCAAACCCAAAGATGGCGCTGGCAACCAAAATGAAGAAATAAAAATAAAAGGCCTTTATAACGTTTGGATCGAGTTTGCCGAAGATCCGGCATTTGGAAATCTGAATTCGGAAGTTATTAAGTTTGAATTTGAGATTACCGATGGCTCCAAAAAATACCCGGCCCGGGCTTCAGTATTTTTCCCGCATTACGATGATTTACCGTCAGTTTGGAAGAAGGAAATGCTGTTGCTGGAAATTAAGCTGGTGATGAAAGAAAGCCCCGACCCTGATTTTGACTTTGTTGTACAAACCAAAGTTACGCATGGCGAAACCAATGAAAAAGAAGTGATTAACCTGAGAATCGCGGTTGATTCAGGCAATTTTGACTGGAATCCTAAAAAATCCCAGGTTAAAAACAAAATCAGTGAAGCACTCAAAGAAACCGGAGATTCAGGGCTTTTTGCCATTTTCAACCAAAAACAGGTAAAAATTCATCAGCATGTTACTTTTATCGAAAAATTCCTGAACGAAAACCGAAACCTTTGCGAAGATTTCCTTTCGATAAAGATTGTCAGGTATCAGGAAATTGCCCTCGAAGGCGAGATCGGCATCAGCCTCGACAGCGACCCGCATCTCTTGCTGGCACAGGCATTTTATGATATTCAGCAGTTTCTCAATCCATCTATCAGGTTTTATACCTTATATGAATTACTCAATGAAAACCTTTCACCGGAAGATATTTTTGAAGGACCGCTTTTAAAACATGGTTTTATCAAAAATGAAAACCTGAAAGCATTCCGGCAATGCAAAACCATTTTTGTATCAGATATTTTAAACCTTTTCATCAGCAGCAATCCCGAAAAAATAAAGTATGTTGCCGGCTTTAAACTCGCCAATTATTTTGAAAACGAGTTGATTGGAAAAGCCGACAGCAACTATTTAAAATTGTACGATGCCGATAATTACATCCCGGCCATCGGAATTAAGAAATCAATGATTCATTGTAAAAAGGGAGAAGTTTACCAGGAAATTGACTGGAATTTGGTTGAAGCACTATTTAACGAAAAAGTAAAAGCGGGCGAACCTGACAAATCATTTGAGGTTGAAAGCAGGCTGCAAACCCCGGCCGGGCGCGACCGGAACGCAAGCCATTATTCCACCGTACAGCAGGATTTCCCGCCAACTTACGGCATAGGCTGGAGCGGTTTGCCCGAAAATTCGACCGACGAAAGAAAGGCTTTAGCCCGTCAGTTCAAGGGTTATCTGCTGTTTTTCGACCAGCTTTTTGCAAATTTCCTGGCCCAGCTTTCCAACGTAAAAAATATTTTGTCCATTGATGGTGGCATTGCTCAAACCTATTTTGAGCAGGCCATTTACGAGGTCCCCGATGCCATGTTTCTGCTTAAGGAATTTATCGGTGATAAAACGGATTTGTCGGATAAACAGGCGCTTGCCGAAGCCTGGAACTTATTTAAGGCAGATTCCGGAAACAACTATTTAAAAACCATTCGCAACATTAACGAGGATGAACCAATTTTCCTCGACCGGCGAAACCGATTTCTTGACCATTTGATGGCACGTTTTAACGAGCAATTCACGGATTATTCGCTGCTGATGTTCGCCAACCACGACCAGCAATTTTCATCTGAATTAATCAGCGATAAAGTTGCATTTTTAAAAGAGTTGCCAACTTTAGGCAGTCAACGTGCGAAGTCGTTTGCTTCAAAAGATGAAGCTGCCGTTTGGGACACCGAAAATGTGAGCGGCATCGAAAAACGTGTTTCGCGGCTGATCGGATTTAAAGATTTCAGCAGGCGGTTTTTATCAAAAGGACCTTTCGGAAGCATAGAGTTTTACCAGGAAATTGATGTTGATATTGTTAATGAGTTTCGTTTCCGGGTGATTGCTGACGACCATAAAATCCTGTTAAGCAGCCATAAACATTATCATGTGATTGATGACGGTTATCAGATTATTTACGATGTGTTGGAATTTGGGAAAAATCCGGCCAACTATAAAATTCATCCTTCGGTTGACGGCAGGTTTTATTTTCATCTTTATGATGAATCCGGCAACATCCTTGCCCGGCGGATCGAATTGTTCGACACAGAAACTGAAACTCAGGTCGAAATCGACAAGGCTGCAGCTTTTATTACGGACCGTTTTGTGGGTGTTGATGATGAGCCGGAAGAAGGCTTTTTTGTGGTTGAGCATCTGCTTTTACGGCCAAAATATAATGAGGTTGTTGATGGGACAAAGATTTCCGACGCTTTGCTGCCCAAAATCCGGGATGATTTCGGCAACCTCACCGACGAGGGCAAAAATCCTTATTCGTTCAGAGTTTCGGCGATTTTCCCGGCACAATTGAAAAAATTTGCCAATAAAAATTTCCAGGAACTTGCCGAACTTACGCTGCGGCTCGAAACGCCCGCCCACATTATGCCGCATGTTTATTTTATAAATAATCTTCAACTGAGCCGCTTTGAGCGTGCTTACAAAAAATGGCTCGAAACCAGCACCCTGCCTGTACCCGAAGATCCGGCGCAAAAGCTTTCACATCTTAAAAATCTCAATCAGGCATTGCTCGAATTAGCAGGTGCCATGCAGTTTATTCCCGAAGAACCTGATTTATAACCCGCCGCCATGAATCCCCGAAATCATCATATCGGTAAATTGGTTTTTAACCTGGAATTTGATTCGGAGCAGACGGCTGGTGAACTTCAAAATTCTTTCCCCGAAGCATTCGAAACCCAGGTAAAATCAGCCCTCGATGAGGTCTTTTCCTCATTTTCGAATAATGGCGAAACGATTGTTGTCGATCATCTTAAAATTAATTTGGGCGAAATAAGCCTTGAACATTTTACCGAAACGCTGAAAAAAGAAGTTAAAAACTCCCTTCTAAAGCTACTGAGCCCTGAAATAAAAGATGAGATTCCGGATGAAGTTTCAGATGAGTTTGCCAAAATTTCTCCTTCAAAAACCAGCTTCGAAATACTGCTGTTCTTCCTTAAAAATGGTTATTTCCCCTGGTGGGCAAACGAAATCACGCTTCAGCAACTCGAAGCTTCGGTTCTCAGCGAAACTTCATCTTCTGACCCGAATATTCTCTCAAAATTCAGAAATTCAATTTCTTCACCAACCTGCCATCAACGGCTTGCCTTGCAGTTTTCCGAATTTTTTAACCGTGAAATAATTGCCGCATTTTATCCTGAATCGGCAGATTTCATTTTCAAAACTATCGGGCAAATCAAAAATACTTTTGTTAAAAACGATATTTCAGATAACGAAATCCGCCTTGAATGGCCTGTTGTGGTTTGGCCTTTGCTTGTCGAAAATGCCGACAAGACCATTCTGCACAAAAGAATTCCGGCAAAAATTATTTCGGCTTTTTGTGATCATTTGAACTATCAGATCATTATGACGCAAATGCCGGATAATCTGGTTTTTGACCGTCATTTTATGTTGGACAAAAATCCTGAAATGGAAAATCATTTTCAGGATAGTCCAACAAATCCTGAAAATTTGTTTGAAAATATTTCCGAAAAGAAAGAAATATCTAAACCAGAAAAAAAAGAGCATTCAACAAATGAAATGATTGTCTCAAACTGCGGAATGGTGATTTTCTGGCCTTTTCTGGAGCAGTTTTTCGAGGAGTTAGCTTTGATGGAACATGCAAAATTTATAACCGATATTCACCAGGAAAAGGCAGTTTTGATAACGCAATTTCTGGTAAGCGGCGAAACTGAAGCAGAGGAAAGTCAGCTTCCACTGAATAAAATTCTTTGTGGATGGCCGATGAACAAACCGCTTCGCAAAGACATGTTTCTCGATGATAATGAAAAAGAGATTGCAGAAGATTTTCTTAAAGAAATCATCAAAAACTGGTCAGCTTTAAAGAATACTTCCATCGCGGGGCTGCGTGAAACGTTTTTGCTACGAGAAGGCATTTTACGCGAAAACAAGCAAAAAAGAACACTCAAAATCGAACGGAAAACCGTTGATATTTTGCGGGATAGCCTCTCCTGGCCCATCAGCATCATTAAATTACCCTGGATGGACAAAATACTTTATGTAGAATGGTAAACCAAACAATCAAAAATAACGCACTCGATCTGGAAGCAGACCTTCACTGGCTTGCACAGATTATTGATACCCGGCTCGGGCTGTTTTTCAGGCAGGACACGCCCTACAAAAACATCAACGAGATCAGTCCGCCGGTTTTGGATCCGGAACATTCGCTGTATGCAGGTTTTGTAAATCATTACCAAATGAATTTTGAGGAGCGGTTGTTGCTGCTGCTTGGCCTTGCCCCTCACCTCCGGCCGCAGTTGCTGGATATTTTCTACCTTCAGAGTAAAGAAACCGGCCGTGGCTTTGTCGAATTTGGAGGCATCAAAGGCAGGCAGCATGGCGGTTTTATGCCCACCGGCGAAACCTTTGTTTTCATCGTTGCCGATAATCATCTTGAAAAACGTTTTGAGCAATCCACGCTTTTCGACCATGATCATTTTTTTGCCAAACATCAGATTTTAAAACTCGAACCTGCCGCACCTGGCGAGCCATTCCTGAGCGGCGCATTATCGCTTTCGCGCGATATCACCGACATGCTCACCATCGGCACTATCCGGAAACCCGATCTGAGCATTGATTTCCCGGCAAAACGAATCACAACGCAACTCGACTGGAACAGCCTTATCCTCAATAATCAAACCCTCGAACAACTCGAAGAAATCAAAGGTTGGGTGCAGCATGGCAAAACTTTGCTAGATGAATGGGGTTTTTCGATAAAGTTCAGAAAAGGCTACCGCTGCCTGTTTTATGGCCCTCCGGGCACCGGAAAATCTTTCACAGCCTGCCTGCTCGGAAAATTTGCCAACCGCGATGTTTACCGGATCGACCTTTCGTTGGTCATCTCAAAATACATCGGCGAGACCGAGAAAAACCTGTCAAAAATCTTCGATCAGGCCGAAAACAAAAACTGGATTTTGTTTTTTGATGAAGCCGATGCCCTATTCGGGAAGCGCACCAAAGTTACCGATGCCCACGACCGATACGCCAACCAGGAGGTTTCCTATCTATTGCAGCGCATCGAAGACCACGACGGTGTGGTGATTTTGGCTTCAAACCTCAAAGAAAATATGGACGATGCTTTTACACGGCGTTTCGAGTCGATCATCAACTTCCCGATGCCCGATGCGGAAGAACGTTTTAAAATCTGGAAAAATGGCTTTTCAGAAAAATCGGTTTTAGATGAAAACATAAACCTCAGGCAAGTCGCGGGAAGCCACGAAATTTCGGGCGGGGCCATCATGAATATCGTGAGATACGCTTCACTGGCGGCTTTGCGCAGAGGCCGGAATGTAATTACAAACCAGTTTATCCAGGACGGGATACGAAAAGAATTGGAAAAAGAAGGACGAACGATTTAAAAATCAAGCGTTATGAAATTTAAGACACATCAATCATCGGATAAAGAAAATGGCAAAGCCAGAGCGGCAGCCGATTTCTCAAATAAAAATTCACAACATTCCTTTGCAGTGATGCCAAAACTTGAAGTTGGCCAGGTTGGTGATAAATTTGAACAGGAAGCCGACCGCACCGCCGACCATGTTGTGAATGGGCCCGAAAACCATGCCGTTCAGCGGGAACCTTTACCGGAAGAAAAGGTTCAAAAAGCAACTTTACCGGAGGAAAAAGTTCAGAAAGCAACTTTACCGGAGGAAAAAGTCCAGAAGAAACCCGTTACTGGTGAAACATCTTCCTGGATTCAGCGAGCGGAGAAAAAAGAAGAAGAAAAGCCTGTACAAAAGAAATCTGAAAATCCTTCCCAACATGAAATTCCAGAAACATCCTGGCTCGAAAACCAGTTGAATAATACGAAAGGCAGCGGCAACCCTCTGCCCGATGAATCGCGTTCGTTTATGGAAAGCCGGTTTGGAGCCAACTTTAGTGATGTGAAAGTTCACACCGGCATTCATGCCGGTATTTTGAACCGCTCGTTAAATGCGCAGGCTTTTACACACGGCAGCGATGTTTATTTTGGCGAAGGAAAATACAATCCCGAAAGCCGGCAGGGCAAACATCTTTTGGCTCATGAACTTACGCATGTTGTGCAACAGGGAAATGCACCGATTTCACCAAAAATTCAAAAAGAAAATTCCAGCGCAACAACAACTTCTGCGCAGGAAGAACAGCAAACAACTACTTCTTCCGCAACAACCACTTCAGCGCAAGCCGAACAACAAACCACAACTTCATCTGGTGGCAACCATGAATTATCACGATTGATTGCACGGCTTATCCGGGATCAGATTGACAATGAAAGCCTCCGTGGATATTTGGGAACTTTGGGAAGCACTTTGCAGGAATTGGCGGTCGGAAGTACCGGCGTACAAAGCGGGCAGCAGAAAACTTCGGAAGGGGGGAGTGAGCAGCCAGCGAGCGTTTTACAGGATCAGCGGCAAACCTCTCCCGACAGGCTTACCGCACTTGCGGTTGAACAGGCATTCAGCACCACTGCCCGTCAAATAGTGGATGATCCTGCATTGCAGCAGCTCCGGCAACAAATTGTAAGGGTTGTGGCTGACAGTCCGCCGGAATTTGCGGTTGCCCTTGTCCTGACTGCCGCTGCCATTGCCGCCCTTGCTGATATTGATGCCAGCTATTCTTCCAGGGCAGCGTTAGGTGCCGGCTTCGACCTGGGATATTCCTTCGATTTTGGAACCATCCAGGATTTGCAGTTCAGAAGCCTCGGGCTAAATCTTGGCTTTGCATACCAAAATTTCAGCACACGGATTGGCGGCACGGTTAGCCGGGATGCAGAAACCGATCAGGTTGTGGGCACCGGCACAGGGCAGGTGAACGTTGGTGATAATCTGCGGAGCATGCAAGCTTCGGTGAGGATTGATTCTGAGGGTCAACTTGTTATTTCCGGAAGACTAACGGAAGGTTTTGATTTTGGTGGTGGCGACATGTTGCAGTTTACTGCTGATCTTTCGCATGATTTTTCGTCAGGGGAAACAGCGTTCAGCGCTGGTGCATCAGCCAGGTTTACCTTTGATTCGGATTTTGCTTTCCGCCTTGGTGCAAGTCTTGGAATTTCAAGCGAAGAAAGTAATCCCGATTTTACAGGATTTATCGAATTGCAGCAGGACATCTGGAGGCTCAGGATTGAAACCAATCTTGCCGGAATTCCTGAAGGCCGAAGCATCATTCCCGGCGTTGATATGCAGGTGCAGGGAATGCTGGGTGTTAGTTTTTAAAAAGGAAAAAACTATTCAACTTCTTTGGGTTCCCCTTCTTCGCTATTTTCTTTAAAATGTTTTGCATGTTTTACCACTCTGCCTTCGACAAGGAAAATCACCGATTCGGCAATATTTGTTGAATAGCCTGCAATCCGTTCCATTTGTGTAAGAACCATCATCAGGTTGGTAGCCACAACGATCACATCCGATTTCCGGGTCATTTCTTCAACGATCTTTGCTGAAATTCCCTGGGCTTTGTCTTTCAACATTCCGGCAGTTTCGAAGATATCTTTTACAAAAACCGTTTTACGGGAAGTAAGGATATTTACCACATCTTTAACCAGCAGATCGGTCATGGCAGCCACTTCATCAATTTTAAATTCACTGATAAATTCCCTGAATTCCGCAATGCTTTCAACCCTTTTGGCAATGCCAACGGCGTGGTCGCCCATGCGCTCGAGATCGTTGTTCATCTTTAGCGATGCCATGATCAGGCGGAGGTCGGTCGCAACAGGTTGGGTTAATGCAAAAATCCGCTGGCAGAGCTTATCAATTTTTACATCTAATTCATCAACTTCACTATCCTGTTCGACAATAGTTTTTGCAAGTTCGAGATCACATTCGGTGAGAGCAGTCATGGCAAGATGAACCTGTCCGGCAACCAGGTTGCCCATTTTATTAATCCTTTTGTTTAATTTCTGAAGTTCAATTTCAAAATGTCGTTCCATGATAAATATTTTTGTTTGTGTTAATTAGTCTGAAAATTGTAGTACTTTATATCTGATATTACCAAAAACAGGTAAAAACTGACCTGATTAATTCTTAAATTTTCTTTTAAGATAAGGGCTGATCCCTCCCTTCGGTCGGGATGACAGGGCTTTGAGTATGACATGGGGGAGGAAACGCGGGTGCTCCGCACCCCCGTTTCCACCCCCAAGTCATACTCAAAGCCCAGTCAACCCGACCGAAGGGAGGGATCAGCCCATATCATAAAAGAAAATTTAAGAATTAATCAGGTAAGTTTTT
>CAJATL010000313.1 GCA_903944895.1 uncultured Bacteroidota bacterium | reverse complement strand
TCCTGAGTCGAAAGTACGATACCTTCATTGAGGTTAAGATAATGTCCAAAATCATTATTATCCTGAAAACCCATGGTGACGGAAGGTAAAAACAGGATTTCTCCGAAATGACTGATTGAGTCTTTTTGGATATTCATCGAAATAAAGGCAGTATTGCGATCTTTATTCATGATCCGGAAGAACCACAATTCGTTCTCAAAACTGCCTTTATAAAATGTGAGTGTAGTATCGAGTTTATCTTTGTACATGCCATAATCGAGCATGGTAATCGTGTCCTCCGGTGATCTGACTTCAATTACCAGGTTGGTGACTTCAGTGCCGCCACCCAACATGCTGATCCCGAATTTCATCGGCATTCCTTCCCCAACAGTTGCCCCGTCACTGATCAGGGTCGTATCACCCTGAAGAAAGGAAATGATTGGAATTTTGTCTGTTGATGCTTCTTTGGAGCATGAAAACAGAAATGGCAAAGTTCCTGCGATCAGAAACATCAGATACAAAGATAACCTGTTCATTGTCTTACTTTTGAATCTTTACCGACATACCCAACGATCCGGTGGTTTCCGGAACTACGGCTGTAACTTTATATAATCCGTATTTTCCGGCCTGGGTCAAAAATGCATAAACCTCACCAACCTGAAGATTTTTGGCTTTTTTGTATTTGTTTTCCTGATCAAATGATTGAAGAATAACCTCGTCGTTGGTGACTGCATCAAACTGTGCAGCAGTGAGTGTCGTCTTGCAAAAGAAGGTTACATTTTTTGTAGTATAGAAATCGGGTGCTGTGCTCCCAAAATAAATTTCTGTAATATTGGAGCCTGGAGATGCAAGTGTGGTAAAGTTCTGGTGGCTAGCTGTGTTTTCGTAGAAACAGAAAATATCAATTTTAGCCTGGTTGTTAAATGCATCATCCTGCGAATAGCGACTGCCATCGGTGGTTGCGAAAAATTGAGGCTCAGTGGCGTTGTCCTGTGCGCCAAGAATAATATCGTTGTAAACGGTGATTTCGGTGCTGGCGCGGGAAAGTACAATTACTTTTTCGGTTTTTTTACTGGCTGCGTCAGTAATGCTAAACTTCCAGGTTTCGCTGCCGGATGCACCTTTGATGATATTAAAATCGATCGCAAGTTGCAACACATTCAAGGTCGAATCGAGCATGACCTGATCATTTGCAGTAACCACAAGTTTGGTGATGTTGTCGCTTCCGTTACTTTCGGCCTGAACGCCCACATTAACGGTGTCGCCGAAATTAACCGTGGCATCGGCAGCAGTGTAGCCGGTTTCGGTTTTAAAACTCAGTGTTGGCGCGTCTTTTTCTTCATCCTTCGAACATGAGGTAAAAAACAAGCCAGCCGTTGCAAAAATGGCAAAAACAAAAAACAAATGCTTTTTCATGAATTAAACTATTTGATTATTAATGATAAAAAATCGATTTTGAAGTTAATTTACGATATGTTTTTCAATGCATATCGCCGGCAAAAATAATTCTTTTATAATGAGGGTGAATAGAAAAGTAGATTTATTCATCTGGAATGATGAAGTTTTTATGGTTTCTAAATAGAAGTTTTTAATTGCAATTAAATCAGATCGAAACCCGCTAACCATTCAAAGGTTTCATAAAACCTGGAGCACAAAAAAAATGGTTTGCAAAGCAAATCAGGAAATCCTGACTTGCTTTTGTGACAAATTACTTAAAGCTGATCTGCTTTTTCTCTTCGTCGATGGTGTATTCTCCAAATTCACTCAGCGTAATCGGGCCGATTACAAATTGTGCTTTCAGTTGGTGATCAACCTGAATTTCGACATCGTTTATCGTAAGGTTGGCAATACGAAGCGTAGCTACTTTAAAAACAGCACGGTCGGCAATGGTGCCTTCACCAAGGATTTTGGCGGCATCTCCAACAAAACTGTTTTTATCGATAGTTCCTTCTTTGAGCAGACGAAGCGCGCTTCCCAGCGAAATCAAAGGTTTAACACCCCGGGGGTCGTAAACAAAACTCAGCGTAAAGCCACTTACAATACATTCCGCCTGAATTTGATTGTTTGCGTTAAGCTCGTATTTTAAAATGTGCTCTTCAGGATTCAGAACAACTTTAACCTCCGGGCCGGTTGTTATGGTGCGGTTTTTAGGTTTTGGAATGTAATCTTTGCTGACTATCGAAAACTCGGTACGGCGGTTCATCTGGTGCGCAGCTTCTTTTACAGCCGTGTTTGGCAATGAATCAATAAAACTGCCCGTAAGCACCGAGCCTGACGGGAAAGTATAACCTTCGCGGATTGCCTCATTGATGAGTTTACGGGGAACCCTTTCGCCATAACCTTTTGCGATGAGACGGTCGGGATCGATGCCACGCTGGATGAGGTAATCAACCACCGATTCAGCACGTTTTTGAGAAAGAATATCGTTCTTTTCGTCGGTGTCGCGGTTATCCGTATGAGCAGCAAGTTCAACAATAATGGTTTCGTTGGCATCCAGGGTCTGGATCAAGCCCTGCAATGAATCCTGGAATTGAGGTTTTAAATCCCATTTTCCAAGATCATACAAAATATCGGGAAGAACAATCGGCACATCCGGGATAGGCTCGAGTTTAAAATTGATTTCAAAATCTTTACTCACTTCCAAACCTACCGTTGTCTCGGTGGCTTTTTCGTTAAAATATTTTTCTTTGGCAACTACAAGTTCGTAGGTTGTGTTTGGCTTAACCTGGCTTTTGTTAAATTCATAATAACCCACCGTATTCGATTTTGTAAGAATTGTCGTACCATCTGAGCCAAGAAGATTGACTATGGCGCCTTCGATAGGCTGTAAAGTGCTGTTATCGGTAATTTTTCCTTTGATGGTGTAGAGCAGGGGAGGGTTGATGAAATAATAAATATCGTCGCCACCACGTCCACCTTTGCGGTTCGACGAAAAGAAGCCTTCGTTGAGACCGTCAGGGTGAAAACAGATACCGAAGTCGTCGGAGTTGGTATTTATGGATGGCCGCATATTTACGGGTTCACCCCATGAGCCATCGGCCTGTTTTGACGATTTGTAGATATCGAGGCCACCCATTCCGGGATGACCATTTGAAGAAAAATAAAGCACGGTGTCGCCGCGAAGGAAAGGAAAAACCTCATCGCCTTTGGTGTTAATCATTTCGCCAAGGTTTCGGGGTGTCGAAAATTTGCCGCTTCCGCTTTTTCTGGTCACCACCCAAAGGTCTTTGCCGCCTGCACCGCCCGATTTTGATGAAGAAAATATCAGGATGGTTTCATCGGGACTGATGGCCGGGTGGCCGAATACCGAAGTGCTGTCGCCACCGAGATCCACCTTTTCGGGTTCGCCCCAGCCTCTGCCTTGCTTGCGCGAAACATAAATCTGGCAACCATTGATGGTGGTATTTTCTTTTCCGCATCTGGTAAAATACATATTGCCAAAGTTGGCGTTAAAAGCGGCCTGTCCTTCGTTAGCTTCGGTGTTAACAGCCAGATTTGCATCCGCACTAACAGGCGTGCTCCATTCGCCTTTTTTATCCTGTTTGCTGTAAAAAAGGTCGGTAAAGTTCATGCCTGTCCAGTCGTCCGTTTTTTTGCCGGCAGAACCATCGCGCGAAGAAGTGAAAATGATGGCATTGGCTGTGTTTTCGGAATAAGCAGGGCAAAAATCGTCTTCCCGGGAATTAAGTTTTTTTGAGGTGCTCACTTCAAAGTTTGTAGGGTTTTTCTCCCATTCGATGGCTAAACTGCAGGACTTTTCTCCAACTTTTCCGCGGGGATCTTCGGGAACCCGTTCAGCATACAATTTATAATTTTCGAGCGCTTCTTCATAATTGCCGGTCGAAAGCTGGGCATCGGCAAGATAGAGTAAAACCAAGGGTTCGGAGCGGTCGTATTTGGCACGTTCCAGCCGTTTGTAAAAAGCTTCGGCCCGCTTCTGTTCGTTGGTAAGCCGGTAACATTCAGCCATCTGATAGGTGATCCTGTTCTTCTCAACTTTGTTGCTTTTGGTTCGGGAGTAGGCTTTTTTATATTTTGGAATGGCTAAAGAATAGCGCATGTTTAAAAAATCATCGTCGGCAGCCTGAGATTTTTTACTCTGGCCTGAAGCCTGAAAATTAATCAGGATAAAAAAAGATAGTGCGGTGATCGTCAAAAAATGGATTCGCATGGAGTTATTTTTTTCTGTCATCAAAACTTTCATTGTTTCTGGTGTCGCCATCAATCTGAAAAACCGAAACCAGGATATTTTCCCTTAAACATCAGGTAAACGACGTGCTAAAAATTTTATTATTTTCACCATTCTGCCACTTCCTCACGGCTGGCTTATTTTACTTCATTAATCGCCAGACTAAAGCTGTGGTTCTTTACTTTTATGATCTTTACCTGTATCTTCAACAGTTTTGGTAATTTCCCTGGTAGTTTTATGAATATCCTCTTTCAGTTTATCAGCAGCTTCCCTGATGTCTTTGGTTTCTTTGCTGATTTCGTCGGTAATTTCGCTGGTTGCGCGTTTTATTTCGTTTACACTTTTTCCAATCCAGCGGGCAATTTCCGGGATTTTATCAGGTCCAAAAATGATGAACACCACCAGTAAGATTACAAATATCTCACCTCCGCTAATATCAAAAAATGCAATTGTCAATTTTATTCAATTTTAAAATTTAACGCCGGATAATTACTTCAGAGTTTTGATGAATGTGTGATTTGTTAAAACTTCCAAATATCAGGATTCGTATCCTGACAAAAAAGGCAAATGTATAAAAAAAGTCCCGATAAAGGCATGATCACCTGTACCGGGACTTTTATTTTTAAAAGTGCCAATTATTTTTTAATCGCTTTAGCTTCGTCTTTTCTTTGTTTCCGCATGATCAAGTCGTAAGCGAGCGGGCTGGCAATAAATACCGATGAATAGGTTCCAATGGTAATACCAACAAGCAGTGCAAAAGCAAATCCTCTGATTACTTCACCACCAAAGATGAAGATCGCAATCAAGGTAACGATGGTGGTTCCCAGAGTGTTGATACTTCTTGCCAAAGTGCTGTTAATACCATGATTCATATTTTCAATCAAGGTCTTTTTTGGATGATTGGTTAAGTTTTCACGGATACGGTCGAAGATGATTACCGTGTCGTTGATCGAATAACCAATGATGGTAAGGATTGCCGCAATAAATGCCTGGTCAACTTCAAGGCTGAAAGGCATAATGCTGTAAAATAGCGAGTAAAGTGCAATCACAAACATGGTATCGTGGAAAAGCGCGGCAACACCGCCAAAACCATATTGCCATTTGCTAAACCTGACTGCAACGTAAGCAAAAATTACAATCAAAGCAAAAATAATAGCAAGAATTGCGCTGTTGCGGATATCGTCGGCGATGGTAGGTCCAACTTTTTGTGAACTCAAAATCCCGGTAAGTTTGTCTTTACCTGTGTCGGCTGTAAAATCGGTGTAGGTAAGGCTTTGATCGACGTAATATGTTTTTAAAGCAGTAAAAAGTTTTGTTGTGATAACTTCATCAATGTTAGGATTCTGGCTGTCGATTTCAAATTTGGTTGTAATCTTAACCTGTGAATTGGGTCCAAAAACCTTTACTTCGGGTTGTTGTCCAAATTCGGTGTTAAGCGACTGCCTGATGTCGTTTGTGTTTACATCCTGGTCGAAACGGACAACATAAGTCCTTCCTCCTGAAAAATCAACGCCATAATTTAATCCTCTGAAGGCTAATGAAACAATCCCCAGAATAATTACCGTTGACGAAATGATGTAACCAATTTTCCGTATTCCAATAAAATCGAAGTTGGCATTAACCAGTGTGTTATTGGTGTATTTGTTTCCAAAAGGAACAGGTTTGTTTTTTTCGAGGAAATATTCAAAAATGATTCTGGAAATGAAGATAGCTGTGAAAAGTGAAGTAAGAATACCAATGATTAATGTGGTAGCAAAACCCTGGATTGGTCCGGTTCCGAAAACGTAAAGTACAATACCGGTCAAAAGTGTCGTGACGTTACCGTCGATAATAGCGGAGTAAGCATTTTTATATCCATCGTGAATTGCAAGTTTAATTCCTTTACCGGCGCGAACCTCTTCTTTGATACGTTCGTAAATAATTACGTTGGCATCAACAGCCATACCGAGGGTAAGCACAATACCGGCGATACCGGGAAGTGTAAGAACCGCTCCAAGTGAAGCCAATACACCAAAAAGGAAGAAAATGTTGGTAAGCAAAGCAGTGTCAGCAATCCAGCCGGCTTTGTTATAATAAAGTCCCATGTAAAGGAGAACCAGGAAAAATGCGATAATAAACGAAATTAAACCGTTGTTGATGGCCACTTTTCCAAGTGATGGTCCAACTACAGCTTCTTCAACGATCCTGGCAGGAGCAGGAAGTTTACCTGCTTTTAAAATGTTTGCAAGATCTTTTCCTTCAGCAACCTCGAAATTACCAGTAATTGATGAACGCCCGTTTGGAATTTCACCGTTTACATTTGGTGCTGAATAAACATAACCGTCGAGAACAATGGCAATCTGACGTCCAACATTGTCGCCGGTAAGTCTTTTCCATACGCGGGCACCTTCTGAATTCATATTCATCGTAACTTCAACACGGCCATTCTGGTCAAAATCCTGGGTAGCATCTACAATTACATCGCCACCAAGTGCGGCTGAGCCATCACTCGAACTAACTTTAAGTGCAACTAATTCGAGAATATCGGCGCCAAATCTTTTTGCATCTGGTTTGTTCATCCATGCCAACTTTAAATCGCGGGGGAAGATGTCTTTTACTTTCCTTAGCATGTAGTTGATCATGGCAGTATCTTTAATCTGAGCCACACCAACGGTTGCTGATGCTGATGGCGCATACTGGCCATTATCGTTTTGATTTAGATTCGGCCTAAGATATGCAAACAATGGATTTGTTTTGGCAATTTCTTCGGTGGTGCGGCCTTCTTTTTTAGTGTCGAGCGAATCGCTGAGTTTATCAACCAGGCCTTGTTTTGTGGTATCTGCTGATTTGGCATTTTCAGTCTTGCTGGTTGATGTTTCGGTAGTTGTTGATGAACTTGGTGCAGGATCACTTTCGATGATTGATTCAGCTTTCATCACGCTCAGTAATTTTTGATCGGCCAACTGGAAATAGTTGTAAACATCGGTAAAGTTGTAGGTTTCCCAGAATTCAAGGCTTGCGGTTCCCTGTAAAAGTTTACGAACACGTTCCGGCTCTTTAATACCGGGAAGTTCGACAAGGATGCGGCCTGCAGTTTGTAATTTTTGAATATTTGGCTGAGCTACTCCAAACCTGTCGATACGTGTGCGGAGGATTTCAAAAGTGCGGTCGATAGCGCTGTTAGCCTCGTTACGGATGATTTCGAGTACTTCATCATTGGTCGAATTGTAGTTGATTTTATCTTTGAATTCGGTGATAAAAATCGAAGCCAGTTGTGCGTTTGGATCAGTTTCCTTGAAGGATTCTCCAAAAAGCGTTACAAAATCCTTCTGACTGTTTTTTTGTTTTTCACGGGCAAGTTCCAACGCAGCTTTAAAAGTTGGGTTCTGGCTGTTGCCTGATAATCCCCTGATAATGTCAACAACCGAAACTTCAAGAGTTACGTTCATACCACCTTTTAAGTCGAGACCAAGGTTTAATTCACGCTCTTTTGATTCTTTGAAGGTATATTTTCTAACTAAGATGTTGTAAACTACCTGATTTGACATCGAGTCGAGGTAATAACTCTGTCTTGCCTTGGAGATTGAATCTAAAAGATACTTTTCCTTTGCTAAGTTATTGTTAGCCATTCTTTTAGCCATATTCTCAGTCGTTGCGCTCTGGGCGTATGCTTTCGCCTTTTTTTCAACCCTTGAAGTTACGTACGTAAACGATAAGTGGTACAGACAAACTAACGCAAACAGGATGGCAATCAGCTTAATAAATCCTTTGTTTTGCATGTGTTATTAATTTTTTAATAATAAATACTTATGATAATACCTCTTTTTTTTGAGGGTGCAAATATAGAACAACATTTAAAATAAACAAATATAGGCTTGTAACAAAATTATTTTTCTGTGATTCTGACGCTGTGAAGTGATGAATTTGGGAATTACTCCTGAAGGCTTCCCCGACAGCCATAGCACCAATCATAGCTGAAATCAGGGACTTCCGTAAATTTGTGATTAATTAAACCAGCGATTAATTAAAAAAATCAATTATGAATAAAATCTAAAAACTGATGATTTTGGGCTAAAGCACGGTATTTTACTGTTTTTTTAATTGCCCCGACCTTAAGGCCGGGGCAATTGATATTCGTGAAATTCTGAATTTTAGCCCCATTAATGTGCTATTTGGCATCTTTTTAAACCATTCTCATAAATTTAATTTTTCGTAGGCAGGAAGGAATGTTTTTCGCCATACTCAAGCATTTGTCCGATAAAATCTTCGGGATACTCAATTTTGACATCAACAATGTTTTCACCATCAAAAACCGGCACTAATCGTGGATTAATAAATCCTGAGAATGGCGCAATATTGAGTTTCTTCCATCTTTCCAAAACTTCCTGATGTAAATCCAAATCTACTTTTACGCCGTATTTTTCGACCAGATTTTTTCCGGCTTCATAATCGCCTTCCGATTTTATGCGCTGGATTTCGCGGAGCAAGGCACCGAAAATCTCTCTCAACAGCACATGATTGTTCACAACGAAAAACGTTTTTCCATCCCTGGTTTTTTTCTCAATAATATTTTCTGATTTACCCTTTTCATAAGCCCATGCAGCAATCAATTGCCGGTTTCGCATGTGCGATTCTTCGATGTTTTTCCCCGGTTCAACGCGCACCAGTTGAGTCATCATTCCACCACGGACGTAAGAATTATACTCAGCAAATCCGACCGAAATTTCAGGCATCAGGTTCAATCCGACCAATTTGGGGTCGATCGCAAAATAGAGCGCAACCAGGTCAGCGCGTGCTTCTTCAAGCGTTGAAGCATAATTTTTTAAAGTATCTGCCGGGTTGCCAACGCCTTCTTTCAATTTTCCTGAACCATGACCAACAATTTCATGCAGGTCAACATGCAGGTTTGCGCAAAGATTTCCCCATTTTTTCGAAAGCTGCACTTCTTCATCCGACCAGGCAAATTCCTCGATGGCGCCTGAATTTTTCGAAGCTTCGTCGTAAGCTGTCATAATATTATCGATGGTGACGGATTTTGAGCCATATTCAGCCCTGATCCAGTCGGCGTTGGGCAGGTTGATGCCGATGGGTGTCGAAGGCGAGCAGTCGCCCGATTCGATCACCACGTTGATGCCTTTTGCCGATACACCGGTTACATTTTTCTTTTTATATTCGGGATGAGTGGGTGAATGATCTTCGAACCATTGGGCGTTGTCGCTAACGGTTTTGGCTCTTTTTGTCGATTCCACATCCCGGATCGAAACCACCGACTCGAAAGTTCCTTTTCTGCCGAGCGGATCGCCATAAACCTCGATAAAGCCATTTACCACGTCAATCAGCGATTTTGTATCCTGGAGCCACAAAATGTTGTATTCGTCAAATGCGTCGAGGTCGCCGGTTCTATAAAAATCGACAAGTTTGCTGAGTGTAGCTTTCTGGATGGGATTTTCGGCTACGATAATTGCTTTTTCGAGCCAGAAAACAATCTTTTCGATAGCCTCAGCATACATGCCGCCGACTTTCCAGACTTTTTCGGTGATCACACCATTTTCCTTGACCAGTTTTGAATTCAGACCATAAGAAACAGGCCTGGAATTATCAGGATCGGTGAGTTTCTGATAAAAGTCCTCAGCTTCCTGCTGGCTGATATTTTCGTAAAAATTGTTTGCCGAAGCTTCGATCAGATCTGTACCTGCATCCTGAACAACTCTTTTTGAGGCAATTTTTTCATCAAAAATTAAAGGAATAAGTGTTTCGGTGAAGCTGTCGGTTTCGTCAAAGTTTCCCGGAAATCCGGCAAAATCCGAATTTTTGATCAGGTCAGAAAAATAATCGGATGGGATTTCGGGAACAAATTTATCCATCGAATAATGGTGATGAATGCCGTTTGAAAACCACACTCTTTTGAGGTAAACCACAAAAGTTTCCCAGTTTTGGCCGGTGCGTTCGCCTTTGTATGTTTTGTAGATGTTTTCGAGTGACCTTCTGATCAGTAGATTGTACCTGAAGTTTTGATCCCACAAAATGTCGCGGCCTGCAAGTGCTGCTTCATACAGGTAGTAAAGCAGGATTTTTTGCGATGTGAGCAAGTCTTCAAAGCCGGGAACCCGGAACCTAAGGATTTTTATATCGGCAAATTGTTCGGTCTGAACTTTAAAAGGTGTTTCGTTTTTTGTGTTTTTTTCGGTCATGTTGATAAAGATTTATTGAGATAAGTACAAGTAGTTTTAATTCCTGTTTTAGGATTTAGATATTGAAGACCATTATTCTAAATCAAGGCTAACGGACTAAAATGTTTATCCCCTACGGGGAATTTTTGAGGCTATAATATTTCATTTTTCTACAATACTTTATCCGCTACGCGGAATTCGCCGTAGGCGATAAAGTATTGTAGAAAAAAGTAATCTCCCGATTTAAAAATACCTCGTAGAGGTTAAAGAAATCATGGGTTTCAGCACAATTTAATAATTTTAGTCGGTCATTAATGATTTAAAATATGACTTTCAAAACCAAAACCTAACAGTTTTAATAGCCTGTTAATCTCTTATTTTCGAAATTGACGTTTTTTTGGCAGAAATCACAAAAGTCAGCCCCCCGATACCTATCGGGGCTATCGGGATAAATGACAAATTAAATCAAGGAATTATTTGAGTTTTGTTTTTTGTTATTTGTTATTTGTTATTTCTGGCTTGTCCAGGTTAGGTTTTGTTCGATTATTTATGAAATAGTTGAACGATCAAATCAACTTCTTGAGCTGCATCAGGTGAAGGATTGATGAAACGATTTCTTCATTGGTCAAATATTCGGTGCTGTAATAAACGTCGTAACATTGAACGCAATTTCCCTCGGTAGCAAAGGATTTTATCAGCTTTTCACGGTTTTCGTCGAGTTCCTTGATTTTTTTTACAGCCTCTTTTGTCGTGATATTATGTGCGTTTGCAAAATGCTGGACTCTCCACTCAAAACGGGCCACAAGCCTGATATGGAGCGACTTTTCGATGTCGCGGTTGATTTGCGCAGCAGCCCTTCCTATAATAATGGCGTGGCCATCAACACCCACACTGCGTATGACTTTCTTAATGGTATCCCTGATTTTCCAGTCGCTGTGATAATATTTGGCCGAAAGCGATTCGAGGAATTCATCGATAAGTGGCTTTTTCTCATAATTGAAAACATATTCGATTTTCGAACCTTCGGTTTTAAGCTCTCTTGCCGAATCGTCTAAAATTTCTTTGCTGATAACCTGCCAATCAACGCCGGGAGTTTCGTGTTTAGGCATTTCGTTCAGTTTGCTGGCCAGCAGATCGGAGATTATTTTGGCCGGGCAGCCAAATTCGCGCGAAATCGTAACCACCGGGCCCGGGTCTTTCTGCAAGTCTCCGGAGGGTTTGTACCTTTCGCTGAAATATTTTTCCAATGGGTTGCTCATGATAGTGAAGAGTTAAAATTATGTTTTTAAAAATACAAAAATAATTGTGAAATTCCGGATGAAATCTAAAATATTTGTTTTGTGGCATCTATCAGATTCAATCCATTGTTTATCAGATTAGTCAATTCAGGATTTTGCTGTTGCCGCTCGAGGAGGAATGCTCTGATTTCGGCTTCAAGGCCACGTCTGATCCGGTGTTTTCGGGCTAATTCGAGGATTTCGAGCGGTAAAAGCCAATCGTTGGGATAATCGGTTTTTAAAACCTGCCAGATGTCGGGAATACGCTTAAAGGGGTGTCCGTCGGTTCGTATGTCACGGACTTCCTGATAGAGTGTGTGAAGTTTTCGGGCTTCACGGGAATGAAGGATTTTATGGGTTTTTTCTTTTGGTGCAGGATACGAAAGTTTAAAAGCGTTTGGATCGGCAGGCCCCGAAAATGCTGAATTGATTGTTTGCCCGACAGCCATGTCAAAGATGCCCCATTCGGGCTGGAATAAAACCTGATCATGAAATTTAACGGTGCAACCTTCAAAGGTAAAAATCAGGTTTTTATCTTCCTTTTTCAGGATACTATTGAGTTTGCCATCTACGGTGAGCCACGACTCAAATTCAAGGTGAACCACATTTCCGACGATAATGCCGAGCTTTTCAAGATCACGTGTCGTCATCAGCTCTGGTGGAATCGGCGAACTATGGAATCTTCCTACCGGCGAACCAAAACCCTCCTGATGATTGTCTTTTCCATGGTTTTTCAGTTGTTTATTATTGTAACAAAGCTGGGTAGGACCGGTCGTTTTCAAATAAACAGGTTTGTCATCCTGCCCGATAACTTCGGTAAAAGTACCCGAAACCTGCAATCCTGAACTAAACTGACAGGTACCAATGTTCCGCGATTCGATGGCTTTGTTAATTCCGTAAAGGCCACCGCGCCTGAGCGCCATTTTATCGGCAAACTGGTTGAGTACAGTTTTGAGATATTCAAAATCAGGTGTTACAAAAAGCTGCGGCTGCTGGGTGGTGATGTCGAAACTAAAATTTGCCGCATCGATGGTGTATGGAAGTTTTTTTACCTCAGGTTTCATACAATTCGAACTTTCGCCGATTGACGAAAGCAGGCCTGCGCCATAGATTTTTGGATGTTTCAGGTCACCGATTAAGCCATATTCAACGGTCCACCAGTGCAAATTCCTGATGAGGGACATTTCCGAAGGTTCGCCAGGTTCGTTTTCAATAATTTTCAGTCGTTCTTCAGCAGCAGCAATTACATCCTGTGGCGTGTAAGGGTCTGCTTTTAATATCGACAGGTGGCGGATGGCCTCGTATTGTTCATAATCTTTGGCCGAAGAAAAAGCCTTGCTGCCAATTTCTCCGAAAACCCTCAGATAATCGGCATACCTGGTGTCGGCGATAATTGGCGCATGACCGGCGGCTTCGTGGATAATATCGGGGGCCGGGGTGTATTCGATCTGATCCACCGGGCGGATGTCGGCGGCGATAACCAGAACTTTGTAGGCCTGAAATTCCATGAATGCGGCAGGAGGAATAAAACCATCAACAGCCACAGCGGCCCAGCCAATTTCCTTCAAAATTCGGTTCATGCCATACAATTGAGGGATTTCGTCAACGCTGATGCCGGTTTGCCGTAAACCGCCGAGGTATGAACCGTGAGCAACGTTGTTCAGAAACCTGACATTTTGCATCATGATGTAGCGCCACACAGCCTGATCCTGTGCAGTATAGTTGTTGTAGGGCTGCTCGATAACGAGGCTCATCAGGTGTTTTGGCAGTTTTTCGAGTACTTCGTTGCTTTGCATTTTATGAATAATTTTCGGTGTAAATTTTGCGACAAAACTAATAAGTTAATCAAAAGCTTTTTGTTGAGTAAGAAATTGATTGTAAGCCAAACAAATCTTAAATTTCTATTTATTAAAATTTTCGTTCTGAAACCGCTTGTATTTTTCGTTTTTTCAAAAATATGGTTTAAAATGAACGCTAAGCCGGGATTATAATGATTTAAGAAATTTTAAGGAATGTTTTTTCTGGCAAAAACCACTTATTTTTACCGCTCAAATATCAAAAATAGCTTTGGAAAATACCTCAAAAATTTACGTTGCACTTCCACTTATCGATGAGCTGGACCACCTCCCGGCATTGCTCGGATGCTTTGCTAAACAGACTTTTACAAACTTTGAAGTATTCGCCTGCATCAATCAGCCTGACGATTGGTGGGACGATGAACAAAAGCGTCAGGTTTGCCTGAATAACGCTGAAACGATCCGGATTTTAAAGGAGGTTAAAAACTTCAGGATTCGCATTATTGATAAAACTTCCCATGGCTCCGGCTGGGCTGGAAAACAAGTTGGGGTAGGGTGGGCCCGGAGGACCATCATGGACGAAATCAGCAAAGTTGCCGATGAAATCGATGTAATCTTAAGCCTGGATGGCGATACGACGTTTTCGGAGCATTATTTTGGTTCTGTCCTGGAAGCCTTTATCAGGAATCCTGAAATTCATTCGGCAGCAATCCCTTATTATCACAAGCTCACCGGCGATAAACCAGCCGATCTTGCCATCCTGCACTACGAAATTTATATGCGCTATTACGCGATAAATCTTTTACGAATCGGTTGTCCTTATGCTTTTACAGCGCTGGGTTCAGCCATGGCCTGCACCGTAAAAGCCTATCGACGCATCGGCGGGATGACACCTCATAAAAGTGGTGAAGATTTCTATTTTCTTCAAAAGCTTAAAAAGTTTGGAGGCATGCTCATCACCCTTGACGAAAAGGTTTACCCGGCAGCCAGGTTTTCGAGCCGTGTTTTTTTTGGTACCGGCCCTGCCATGATCAAAGGTGCAGCCGGCGACTGGGACAGTTACCCTGTGTATAATTATCGCTTTTTTGATGAGGTCGCCGAAACTTTCGGTGAGTTTAAAAATCTTTTTACCGCCGATATCGAAACTCCGATGGCTTCATTTTTAGATGAGAAATTTGAGAAAGGTCAGTTGTGGCAGCCTTTGCGGGAAAATTCAAAAAGCAGCGCTCAATTCGCAAAGGCCTGCATCACAAAAATTGATGGGTTGCGGATTTTGCAATATCTCAAATGGAGGCAACAACAAGTTTGTGAACGTGATGAAGAAAATCTGAAAGACTTTCTGTACAAATTTTATAACCAGGAAAATCTCAGCGAAATTCTCCCGGAACCAGTTATTTTTGAGGAATCCAGCGTAGAGGTGCTCGGTAAAATCAGAGATTTTTTATTTTTAAAAGAAGAAGAATGGCAGCAAAAAATCAGGATTCTCCGGTGATGATAACCATCCTGGGGCCAACAGCAACCGGCAAAACAAGACTTGCCGCTCAGGTTGCTCAACAGGTGAACGGCGAAATTATCAGTGCCGATTCACGACAGGTTTATCGCGGCATGGACATTGGTACCGGAAAAGATTATGCCGATTATGTTGTTGATGGTGTTAAAATTCCTTTCCATCTTGTCGATATTGTTGATCCAGGCTACGAATACAGCCTTTTTGAGTTTCGTGAAGATTTTGGTAAAGCTTACGCAGAAATCATCAACCGCCAAAAACAACCCATCTTATGCGGTGGCACAGGACTCTATCTCGAAGCCGTAATTTCGGGTTATAAAATGGTTAAAGTACCTGAAAACACAGGACTTCGCCGGAAACTAACCGGAAAAACACCGGATGAATTAAACCGGATTTTATCGGAATACCGCGATGTACATAATGTCACCGACAGCACCGACATCAATCGGACCATCCGCGCCATCGAAATTGAGGATTATCTGAAAACCCATCCCGGAGCGCAAAACGATTTTCCTCAAATCGAAACGATGATTTTTGGAATTCAGTTCGACAGGCAGATTATCCGGCAAAGAATTACCGAAAGGCTAAAAAATAGGTTGGAAACCGGAATGATTGAGGAAGTCAGAAATTTGCTGGATGCTGGTTTGCAACCCTCCCAGCTCAGTTTTTACGGCCTCGAATATCGTTTTCTTACCGATTTTGTCACCGGAAAAATTGCCTACAACGAAATGTTCACCCTGCTCAACACAGCCATTCATCAGTTTGCCAAGCGCCAGATGACCTGGTTCAGGCGGATGGAGAAAAAAGGCATGACGATTCACTGGATTGATGGAAACCAAACCGTTGCAGAAAAGGTGGAGTTGGTTTTGAGTGTTTTTGAGAGGGGAGGAAGGGAATGATGGAAAGATGGAAGAATGGAAAGATGGAAGAATTCGACAATTCGACAATGAGGCAATTCGACAATGGAAGAATGGAATGATGGAAAGATGGAATGATGGAAGAATGGAAAGATGGAAAAATGGAAAGATGGAATAATGGAATGTTGAGGAGTTAGCCGAAATCCCGCTTCGGAGGGAGAAGGATGGAAGAATGGAAGAATGGAAGAATGGAAGAATGGAGGAATGGAGGAATGGAGGAATGGAGGAATGGAGGAATGGAGGAATGGAGGA
>CAJATL010000312.1 GCA_903944895.1 uncultured Bacteroidota bacterium | reverse complement strand
TTTAAGAATTATGTGGAAAAACAGCGAAACAGGCCAATGGTCAGATTTAGAATACATCCCACTTGGATCGAGCCAGTTTAACTATTTTGAAGTTGATGTAACTGCTGCTGCCGGCAACAATTATATTGGTTTTGTTGGTGTTGGCGATGTTGTATGGTCGTCGAGTGCTAATATTACCATTGACCAGGTTATCAGTTTTGATATCGAATATTTTTACTACGATAACGATATGAAGGTTTCCGAATTCAACCCTTTCCCAACACCTTCCAAAGACGAGCCAATTAATTTTGATGTAGCTGTTAAAAACAATGGAAATAATGCCCTGCTTGCCGGTGATTATAGCGTGAAAATTATGCAGGTAGCCGATGGCGCTGACAACGAACTGGCCTCTGTACCGGGGATAGCCTGTAATCCATTCCAGTTTAAAACACATACGCTGTCATGTACTTTCGATCATATTGGTCCTGCCGAAATTTACGCTATGGTAGTTTTGCCGGGAGATCAAAAACCGGAGAATGATAAGTCTGGTGTACGCCAGGTTTACGTTCAGGTAGCCGGAACCAACATGGTTACTGTGGGTGATGGTAATACGCCGGCTTATGATATTCCAAACCCACTTGGCCAGTCACATGCGGTAAGCGAAGTAATTTACACTTCAGATCTTATCAATCGTGCTTCATCCGGCTTCATTACCGGGATTTCGTATCAGTTCGATAATACCAACACTGCAGCAATCCTTGATGTTCCGATTCAGATTTACATCGGCGAAACCACCGAATCTAATCTTGCAAATGGCTATATCGACGGAAGCGATCTTACCAAAGTAGCCGAAACAACCGTTGATTTTCCAATCGGAGTAAACCAGCAGCTTTATATTCCGCTCACAGTTCCTTACAACTATCAGGGTGGAAACCTCTGCGTTATGTTTTATAAACCAATGGTTGACGAATGGATTTCGTCGGTAAACTGGATCGTTACTGAGATGGAGGATGACTCGATTTCGGCATATACGTCCAGTTACGAGCAACAGTTCGATCTGAATAACCTTTCACAGATCGAACCTTACCATCGTAACATCATGCCAAACACAACCTTTTATTTTGCCAATGTTGGAACAGTGCCTTTGTCGGGATTTGTTAAAGATGAGGCAAATGCGCCATTAGCAGGTGTAAATGTAAAAGTTGTTGGTTTCGATAATGAAACTACCTCTCAAGCCAACGGATCATACCAGTTAAATAATCTTCTGGCCTGGGAAAATGTAATCGCAGCTACAAAATACGGTTACCATGATGATGTGAAAAACATTGTTTTATACGAAGGAGAAGCAAATACGCTCAACTTTACCATGTCGTTACTACCGGTTGTAAATGTAAATGCAGTTGTGGTTGGGAATGACGACGCAATGCACTACCTCGAAGGCGCTCAGGTAACCTTTGACGGCTATCAAAACTACACTGCAACCGTTGGCGCCGATGGTACTTTTGCCATCCCCGGCGTTTTTGGTGACAAAACCTATAATCTTACGATAACTTTTAATGGTTTCGACACTTATTCAGCCGAGGTTACTGTGTTTCAAACAGATCTTGATCTTGGAACGATCACTTTGAATGAGACATTAATGATTCCATTTTATACCCAAACTGAACAGATTAACCCGGGCACCGTTTTAGTAAGCTGGAACTCCCCAAATGCAGGCGTAAATGATATGCTCACCTACGATTATGTAATTAATAACGGATTCACTGCCGAAGTTGGCGAAGAAGTCTGGCTTGGAAATATTTTCCAGATGGATCCCGGAACTATAAAATCCGTTTCGATGTATTGGAAAAAATACGGCCTAACATCGGGTTCTGTAAGGCTCGACCTTGTGAATGCTGCCGGTGAAGTATTCTATTCGAGTGCCCCATTTTACACCTATCCAAACAGTTGGTCAACAGTTGATGTTCCAAATCTTACCTTCGAAGGCGGTACTTTTTATGCAATGGTTTATTGGGACGGTACAAATCCTGAACTTACCGACTACCTTGCTACTGATGCATGGCCAACCGGAACAGGGATCAATTATGGATATATCATGTATCCTGGTGAAGCACCTCACCTTCTTTCGGAATTATTGCCTGACTATGACTATACTTTCCAGATGACTGTTGATATCGTAACAACCGGCAACGATGGTGGTAAAAGTAACCAGGGTTACAACATTTTCCGTGGTCCGTATTCTGACATCAACAACTGGTATTCATGGCAAAAAATCAATAACGAGCCTGTTACAGGCAATGAATATAGCGACGGCAACTGGCCACAATCTGAAGAAGGTTACACGTATGGCGTTCAAGCCGTTTATACTACCGGTGTTTCTGAGATAAGTTTCTCGATGCCAATTGTTCACAACCCGAATCTTACCTGCGATTTACCCTGGCCTTATACCGTAACCGGACAAGTTCATTCGATCAATATCCCTGCAAGTGCTAATCCAAATATTTTTGGAGAACCATTACAGGCAGGTGACTGGATCGGTGTCTTTTATCTGGATAATAGTGGAAACGAAGCCTGTGGTGGCGCTGTTAAAGTGAACCAGTTCGGAAGTGCAGTAATCAACGCTTATGGCGATGATCCTACAACACTCCAAAAAGATGGTTTCGCTGCCAACGAAACTTTCAGATGGAGAATGTTGGATTGCAGCGCTTACGACGAATATCCTGCCGGAGCTACTTATGATGCAACAATGCCAAACCAGGGACATTTTGCCGATTTTGGCCTATCAAAACTCACAAGCCTGCAGGTTATGTATTGCCAGTATTATTCGTTCACAACAGGATGGAACAGCGTATCAAGCTTCATCGTACCTTTTGAGCCAGCAGTTGAAGACCTTTTTGCACCGATGGTTAACAATCTTACCAT
>CAJATL010000311.1 GCA_903944895.1 uncultured Bacteroidota bacterium | reverse complement strand
CTGTAATTGCGAAGCACCAATTCGTGCTCAAGCCGTTCAACATAATGCGAATTTTTCTTTTCCATGATGGTAAATTTTAAAGTTTGCACCTCAAAATTACCATCAAATTGCCGCCTCCGATAGGGGGCGGTTTAGTTCAACGTTTTGCAGCTATGCCCAGTAGCCGTTTTGCGGGCCTTGCCATTGTCACCTGTTACATGTTTCTGCGGGGTACTGCGGTTTCAATTTGCTCTTTCATAGGCTATTGGGCATAGGTGCTGTTAGCGAAAGTATTTTAATAGGAATTTTCATTTACTTTCTTTATGTAGTTACTTATGTTTGAGTAATTATTGTATTTATCATATAAATTTCTAATCAAAAAGGTATTTGTTAAAAACCATATTATTCCTAGTAATCCGCTAAACCAAATATTATCTTTTATCTTCGTATACGTTTGAGTTAGATTCCAATCATTATTACCAAGTATTAATAATACTACAAATAGAGTCAATAAGAACATTCCAATTAATTGAATCCATGTATTCCACCTCCATTTTCTCAGAATATTAACATTGTCTTCTCTGACACAATTTTCTTTATAGAATTGAAAATGTTTTTTCAACGTGTGAAAAAATATTTCTCGTCCAGATTCATCATCAGGGATTGGTTTTTCCAAATAATCCTTTACTACGCCTTCATTAACAAGTCTGAGCGCTTCTTTTAAGTTTGGTTTGCCAGTAAGAATTACAACATTTAAATCCTTTTTAAATTTGCTAATTTGCTCAAGAAATAGTAATCCATCTCGAATACTATTAGGAAATTCCAAATCCAAGAGAATGTTCTTTTTATCCCCTTCGATTATTTGCTTAAAAGCTTGAGTGGAAGTTGTACATTTCAATATAGTTAATCCATTAGCAATAAAAAGATTTTCATTATTATCCATTAAGGATTTCTCATCTTCGAGCCAGACAATTTCATTATTCATAAATGTGGGATATTTACTTGAATTATTGTTGGTTTTTTAAAGGAAATAATAGCAATAGTGCCATTGAAATCTTGTTCAATCATTTGTTTTGCAATTGATAAACCAAAACCTTGTTTATCCTTTTTCGTAGTTACACCCATTCCAAAAATTCTTTCTCCTAAATCTTCAGGAATTCCATTTCCATTGTCTTCAATTTCAATTGCTACTTCCTTTCTACTTGGTTTAAGCGTAATAACAATTTCTTTCGAATTGTGCAAGTTGTCAAATGATTCGATTGAGTTTTTAATGATACTTAAAAGAATAGTCTGCAATTTACTAATTGAGCCATCAATTAAAATATCTTTGATATAAGGGTCAGTAATGATATTAATATCTTTTTCGTTCAATTCATGACTTACTAACTTCTTTAATTCATAAATTGCATCAAAAAGATTAAAGACTATTTTTCCTTCATCGTCCTTATTGCTTTCAATAGTTCGATAGAAGTGTCTGCCAGAGTGATGTATTGCTTTAAGCGTATTAAAATTTCTTCTCAAATTATCCAAATCTTTACGGATATCGTTTGGAATAACAGAACTTTTGTTTTCCAATGAGTTTAAGATAGCTCCGATATTAGAAATAACGTGTGCTGTTTCATGGAGGTGACTACCTAAAATAGATTCGAAGAGTTTAACTTTTTTAAACTCAATTAGGAGTTCTTGATATTTTTTCTTATAGTTTGTAAACATCGTTTTAATATTTTCGCTAACGGTTGAGGCTATATGCAGTAAGGGATTGCGGGCTATTGTCCTGTCCACCGACACCAAAATTTTATGCGGGGTAGAATGCTTGAATTACCTCTGAAACCCTTATTGCATATAGCCTTTGTTATGCTTTCGGGCTTTTTATTCATAAATATCTGGACTTTAAATAATTTAATAAGTCCTTGTATTTCAGACTATCTATTCCATTCAATAATTCTCTTGGAGTTACAATCTGATATTTTGTTTGGTCATTCAATTGATTTTTCCATGTTTTTTCCATGTCGAGTCCACTACTCTTATAAACTTTTTTCAGCAGGTCTCCATTATTCTCTGGTATTACGTGTACATGAATAAAGTTGTCTGCTTTAAGTGTTTCTTGATTTTTATTTTTTATCATTTGGTCAACCCATAATGTTTGTCGCATTAACTGGTAAAACGGCTCAAAAAAGTAAACCGAATTTTTATACTGGTTCAACGTTTTAAGGTAGTTTGAGTTATCTATTAGTCTGCCTTTGGAATTGTAACAATATCTATTCAGTCTTTCTTTTCCTTTTGCTTCATCTCCTTTTACATGTCCTACGGTTTTTTTGTCGCTATCTTCGATTGACTTGTCTGCATTATTGTAGAATTCCGTATACTTCCATTCGATTGGGATTAACCATTTTTCTCCATTTTTATGTTTTGCATAAATCAGAGCATCAATTGAAGTACAGTTGTTCCCGCGAGTCGGTTTTCCCTCGTTTAAATTATCATTATCACTAACTGCCTCGAATTGAATATAGGCAGGTAGGAATTTGTCAGTATCTATTTGAAAAACATCTATGAAGTCTGTTGAAATGTTTTTAAGAATTGTCAAAACCGCTATCTTGTCATTTCTGATTTGAAATAAATGATTCAAACATGCAATTTGAGAAGATAAAACATGTCCCGTTGGATTTTTACCACCCCACCATGAAACTGAATTATTCTTAAAGTATTCAATTACATCATTGTAAATAGGAGCAAAAATATTTTTTTTATTGTCCTGTAGTACAAAGTCTCTATTCTTTGTTCTGAAATATTTCCCTGCTAAACCACCGTAAAAAACAGGACTTCCACTTTTTATTAAATTTTCTGCTTTTGTTCTTTCTGTCTCTTGATATTTTGAAGCCATTTTGTCAATTTTTAAAGTTGTTGTTTATCTCTGTCGGTCGTTTTTTTAGCCTGAAGCATAACGTTTTGCGGCTTGGCGTAGTGGCGGATTTTTAGCACAAAAGTTCAATCGAAGAACTGAACTTGAACCTTGCACAAAACTGTCATACGAAGCACAGCACCCGCCATTACGCCAAACCGCTGTTAGGCGTAGTGCTTCTTTATTTTGGCGTTACTTGCCAAGTAACAGTGTCAAAGGTAAAATCAGAAAATAATTCACTTTGGCTTATTATTCTAACATCTCCACGCCTTGTTTCTCTGTTAAAATTGTAAACTCTGTAAATAAAGGCAGAATCTTCGTATTCTTCAAAAAAATATCTTTCGTTTTTACTCATATAAAATGGTTGATTGAAACCACCGCTTGTAGTCTTAACTTCAATATAACGAGGTGAGCCGTCATCATTTATTGAGGAAATATCATAACCTAGTCCGTCACCTTGCAATCGGCTCAAATGTTGAACATTTTGTATAGCACTAGTTCTGTCTATTGAAAGAGTTTCAATTAATCGGTCAATTTCAAACTCTAATACAAATTCTTCGCCTTGGTCGCCAATTTCATTATTTCGGTCTCTTGCTTTTTCCCAATCAATTTTACGGGCAATAAAGCGTCTTGTTTTTTCCTTAATTGTTGTTACTACAGCAGGTTGAATAACAGTTTGTGAAATAGGGTTTAGCAGAGAGAATTTGGCTGGACGAAAACTCTTGTCAAGTATAAAACCTTCATCGTAGGTTTTTATTGTTTCTGTTTGGTGAGCAACAATATTTCCTATCCTTTGAATGATAAGAACTTCGTTTCGTGTTGCCGATGGTATATTATCCTCTTCACTAAATTCTAAAACTGTGTGCAAAAGAGTTTTTACTTCTGATGTGTTTAATTCACCATAAACCGTTAACAATGGTTTGATTGCCCTTCTTATTTCTGCTTCTGTATGTGCTGCCATTAGTATTTCTTAATAATTTGTAATTAAAAGATGTTCTACATTTTTGTCATTACGGTTCATAAAACTAACAAGGTAAGTTTTATCAAATGATTTTATGTTCAGTCCTTTGTTGTCGTACAGACAGTAAATGAAGTCTGTGTTTTTTATAATCATCATCCATTTAGCTTTGCAGTTATTAATTAAATAATTTGCAAGTCTTGTTTGGTCATCTTTTGTAAATTCATTTTTTGCATATGTGCTAAATTCGCTATCGTATGGTGGGTCAAGAAAAATAAAATCGTTTTTTGTTGGTCTATGCAAATTGAAAAAATCTTCAAAGTCAAGATTTTCAATAGTTGTTTGGTCTAAGAGGGATTTTAATTCTTTAGTTCTTAAATAGTCAACCTTTTTTAGAAAGTTTTTACGGTTGTATGCAATGCCACCATAAGGAACATTGAAGTCGCCACTTGAATTATAACGGAACATTCCGCTATATGCGAAGTTTCTTATGAAAAGAAAAATAGCGGATTCGAAAGCAGAGTTTAGTTTATATTTATTTGAGTTGTTATACAGATGTCTGAAGTGCATATAAAATGCACTTTTTAAAGCAGTTTCAATATTGTCAAGAATGTCATTGTCAGGAAGCAAGTTTTTAATCTGCTCCAATTCTTTCATTCTTTTACTTTTTCTAACAAGATTTATTTTGATTTCCTTTATGAAGTTTTCAATATTGAAGTTGAATATTACTGAAAACATTCCGTTGAACTGTTCAGAGTTTTTTAAGATAAATTCAAATAAGATGTCCTTTAATTTTGTTTCATCTATTTTGTCTTGCGAATATTGTTTGTAGGTAGTTATAAAAAACTTTGAGTTGTCTTGAATTACTTTTGTCAATAAGTCCCAGTTGTGAATTATCTCGTCAACCGCTTTGAAAAACATTTGTCTATCCCCGTTGGTAATACTGCGGTAAAGTGAAATTAGTTCATCAGACTTGTCATTAATAAAATATTGTCGAGCTTGAACTGCTGTGTAAACTGCACCTCCACCGACAAAAGGCTCAAAATAATTGTCAAATTTGTCAGGCAAATTAGGAACTATATATTTTAGTTCTTGTTCTTTACCGCCTGCCCATTTAAGGATTGGATATAATTTTCTTGTATCAACATAGTTCCCAAAACCAAGTCCTATTTGGCTATATGTTTCTATTGGTTCTTGAACAATATTTTTCATGTGTCAAAGATAAATTTTATTTATTAAAAAATCGTCATTATTTTTAATAAATTTTTAACAATGCACTGCTGTTTGATAGCATTACGCCTAACGGTCGGGTGTAGCAGCAGTAAGGGATTGCGGGCAATGTCCTTCGGCTTCACCACTAAAGTTTGAGCGGAAAAAAGTCCCCAATTTACCACTAAAACCCTTATTGCTGCTACACTTTGTTGGCTGTAGCTTTTATTTCATTTCTTCGACAGTTACTACCCAATTACCTGATGCATTAACATTTAAGTAGTAACGACCAGCACTTTTTTGAATAGAACTTTCACTCTCTTCGCTTTCAGCTTGTGTCATAACTTCTGGAATTCCACCTTCTTGCATAATATCCTTTCCTTCATCAACAACATATACTGCAAACATTCCCATACCAATACCACCTTCACCTTGATATTTGTATTTTAATCTTGCGTTATTACCGGTTAATTCAAATGCTGGAGATTTTTTCATGCCATTACCCTTGAACTCATAAACAACAGTCCATTGTTTTGCTTTTGCTGTTTCTGTGTCAGTGCTTGAAGAAGTTGATGAACTATTGTCATTTCCACCTAAATTAGCTATAATTATTATAAAAATAATTACTCCAACAACAATAACCCACGTTTTTTTGTAAAACGGTTTCTGCTTTTTAACTTGATTTTCCATAAAATTTAAATTTTGATTTGATTGAACATTATTTGACTGATTTATCGAATTCGATTTTGATGTTTGATTGTTGTCACTTGATGATAAAATATGTGATGTAGTGCTTAAAATACTTTCAATATTTTTTCGATTTTTGCCCATATCAAATGCACCACCGAACATTATTCCCGTTTTGGGGGAAGATGTAATTTGCACTTTTGTCAGGTTCTCATTTACAGAAATTAGTTGAATTGGAATATTTTCTCCCCAACTAAACAAACTTACTCCTGCTTTCACCATTATTCTGCCCTGTAATTTGTCCGCAGATTCAATTTTCATTCCTTTGATTGTCGGAATTGCCCTGCACATTGCAGAATAAACAAGTTCCTTCGATAGTGGAAATTCACTTTCTCCGTTGTGGTCTAAAAATGCCATAATTTTTATTTTTAATAAATTTCGCTTACTCTATTTTTCGGTTTTCAGCTTGTCCGTGCGGTTTTTTAAAGTTACAGCCAACGGATGACGCTATGACAAGTGGCGGATTGCGTGGTACTTAACTGTCAACCAACACAAATGATTGTGCGGGAAACCATGCTTCAATTAAGTTTCAAAACCCGCCATTTGTTATAGCGTTTGTTATGCGGTCGTGTTTCTTTTCAATCCATTCTTATCTTTCTTTTTATCTGTCTAAGTCCATGTATGCCCATATCGCAGCGGGCAACCAGCCAATAACAAATATTTGAAGGATAAGACAAATAATTGCTTCAAAGTACTTGCCTCTTAGACCAAAAGCAAGAAAAGGAAAAATAATTGCTATCAGTTTCATATCGTGAAAGAATAAGTTTTACCGTTTGACAAACTATGACTACCCTTACTATGTCCGTGAACCCAAATAGTTCCTGATTTGTCCTCTCTGTTGTGAAATTCAACCCAACCGTCAGAATGAGTTCTTTTCTCGTCTGTGCCACCAAGCCAACCATAATCTATCATAACACCCACATCTCCAGCAGGTTTTCCATTGTTGTACATAACTCTAACTGAAAAATGTCCCATGATTATTGATTTTTTTTGATTTTACGAATGATAGGCGAAAGAAAACCTTTTCTAATTATTGATTTTAGAATTGAGGACTTTTCAATAAATTTTGCAATAGGTGGGGACACAAAATAGTAAAACTTAACAAATGTTAGTCCTGCTGTCGAATTAAGTAAAACATTATCCCTAAATTCTCTAAGAACCAAGACTTCCTCAGAGTTATAGTCTCCATAACAGGCAGTTGCAACAAAGCATCCACTCTTTGATTTTGGTGCAGCTTGTCTAACTATTTTTGACTGAAAATCTTCTACTATACCATCTTTAAAAGTAAGTTCTGTTTCAAATTTGTAACCATTTGATGTTGTGCCGGTTTTATCGCTATAAACCCAAACTCGCTCTGTGTTTTCCGTTGGAGTTCCCCAAACAGTTGCAACCCTGTCTTTTGAATCACCAAGTCTGATGCCGTGGAGATTAAAATATCCGCTTTCAATTTTAGAATTTGTCAAAGTAATTGGGCTGCCAACTCGTTCTACAATACCAGTATTTTGAGGTACCATGAACATGATGTCATGGTTCAAATAGAACAAAGCCTTTGTGCCTCCACTTGAAACACTAGATTTCTCTGGATTTCCTAATGTATTAATAACTGCTGATTCATTGCCTCCAATAAAGTCAGAAGCTTTTAAGAAAACATCTTCAAACGGTTCTTTTTCATTCAATACTGCTTCAAAACTCGATAGATAATAAACATCCTCTGCTGATTCTGAAAAATTAATAAACACATCAATGTCTCTGCCATTAGAAGTTTTTACACTCCCTAACCCCCAACGGTAGGTACCACTTGATTTAGGCTGACCCCAAACACTTATTACCTCATCTTTTGACATTCCAATTGTAAGTCCGTTGAAAGAGTAATAGGTATCATCAGTTTCAAAAGCATGTCCAAAGCTATCTGCTATTGGCATTTGAATTCTAAAGACCGAATTATTGTTGAAACCGAAATGTGAGTGATTTGAATTGAAGCAAACATAGGTTCTGTCTTCATTCTCATCAATGTCATCAGGTTTTCCCAGTTCTTGAAATAGCTTGGTCGATTTTTCGCCTAGTAAATCACATAATGAAGTAAATTCATCTTCAAAGTTTTTCTTTGTTTCCATTTTAATAAAATTTATTGGTTAATATTGATTTCCTCTTAACATGCCGCATAACGGATGGCGGTATGAAAGCGTTGGGGATTGCGGGCTACTATCCTGCCCAGTTACACCAAACTTTATGCGGGGCAGAACGCTTGCATAAACACTTAAACCCCAATGTTTTATACCGCTTGTTAGGGGCTGGTGTTCTTTGTTTTCAGTCATTTTTCCTTTCAATTTGCTACATCGTTTCTGTCTGCCGTGCGTTGGGGTAGGCAAGCTCTTTGGCTGGTTTTGGTCGTGCGTTGGCTTTTTGAGCGACCAGACAATGTGCTTGACTACGAAGCGTTGGCTTATATTGTCTTCTCTAATATCCAATCCAAATATGTTTTATTGTCAACTAATTTTGTTTGGTCTGCATTGTTTTCTTTTTCGTCCAGCTTGTGCCAGTCAAGTCGTAAAATATTCTTAGCAATCATATTTTCTTTCTTCCAATCTGAGTTTGAATGTTTGCCAAGTTCTGAACTGTCACGAAGCAAGATGAATGAGTTAAGCGAAAATTCTTTTTTGTGAATTCGTTTTAATTCTTTTTCAATGTTTGGCAAAGTTGGGTTGGTGGCTTTATCGGCAATGGTTACTTTCTCTTTGTATTGTTCTGTTGCAAAGTCTTTTGTTCCCATTTGTCCTTTCGGGTCAATGAAGTTGATATAAACTTTGTCTTTAGCTATAAGCCACATTATAAAGTCAGGATAGAATACTTCTGAATCGTCATTCAGATAAATTCCGATTGATTTCAAAGATTCAACATTTCGCATCAAGTAAACATCATAGTTTTTGAACTTTTCAGGTTTGTCTTTGATGTATGCAGCAAAGTCTTTTACAAATTTCTTTTCTCCGTCATTGAGTTTATCGGGCGTTAGTTTAACATCATCCTTTAAAACCAGTTTATTTTCCCGAAGTAAAGGCTCGTAAATATGGTTGCCGATTTTATCAATGATTAAAGCGTTCTCAATCTCTCTAATTGTTTTTGTAAAGTCTGCTATTTCCTGATTGAGTTCTTTTTCTGTTTTCTGCTTTGTGGTTGTTCCAACTTTCTTTGATAGTTTGAAAGACTTTACCAGCATGTATTTCTCAATAAAATCGCCCTTGATTTCACCTTGACTTTGTTTTAAATCTTCTTCGTATTGGTAAATACTACTGTTTAAATGCCAGTTGATTTTGTTGCGAACTTTCTTAACAAATTCTTCTCCGATTTTGGTATTTACATTTTCAGTAAAGTCAAAATCCAATTCAGGTATTTCATCTTTGTATTTGATTTCATCAATGTATGCTAATACATCATCAATGTTGATTTCAGAAAGTGTTGCACCTGCTTTGTATAAATTAATGTTGGCTTCGTCAGCCTGCTCAGTAATTATCTTTGTAAATGGCTGATAGTTGATGAATGCGGAATAGCTATCATTTGTCTGCTTTAAAGAATGTCTAATGTTTCTACCTTCTTCATTTCGATTTGTTCGGTAGTCAAGACTGAAACTAAAATTATTTATAGCTGCTTTCTGTTGCTTTCCGTCAAGTACATATTCATACTCTACTTTCTTGTCATTAGGATAGAGCAAAACTCTTTTTACATCAATTGAAGTTTTGGAAAGTTTAAAAATCTTCAAATCCTTTTTGTAAGTGTCGAATTCAACATCACCACTATTGAGTTTTATGAAACTTGGATTTACTGAAATTTCAAAGGTTTTTGTGATTTCCAATTCGCTACTAACGGCTTCTGTAAAGGTTTCTAAGTAACTGCGTTGCAAACTGAAAACGCAAAGCGTTTCCAATCTTTTCAGTTTATCAAAATCAGTTTGTTTAAGGGAGAAATAATCTTCAATGTGGTTCAGGTCTTTTCGCTTACCATCATTTTTCAAGCCTTTCAAACGAACTCCACGCCCGAAAATCTGGATAATTTTATTGCCTTTCGTTTTACCCAAATTAATCAAACCAATTACTGAAACTCGGAAACAGTTCCAACCTTCTGCAAATTTTCTACTACCAATCAAAATATTGATAGGTGATTGTGGCTTGTCTATATTTTCAAAAAGGTATTTTTCAATATTGCTGATTACAATCGAAGTACTGGTAACTTTATCTACATTGTCGCCTTTATAATCATTGATAAAGTTTAAACCATTACCTACGTTGATGATTCCCCAATAGTCGCCAGTTCCATAAGAAAGCAAAATTTCATCGTCTGCCTGTGTATTTCTTGTCAAGCGAAGCTTTCCTTTGTAATCGTTGTTGAATACATTTTTGAATTTGCCTCTTTCTGTTTCTGAAAGATTGGCGAGATAGTCTACTATTTTTGAAATATCCGAAAGTTCATCATCACCTTTTTTGCCTTCTTCCTTTTTGTCGTTTACTGTATTACCCATAAAGGCAATTAGCGGACGGTCAGGGAATGTAGTTGCCGAAAAAAGGTCTTTGATGTCGGAGTAATCCAGTTTGTTAAATACATCTAACTTTTCTTCAATCACTTTCAGGTTCAAGGCAAGGTTATCATCCAAACTGCCGTTGAGCAAAACATCAGCATTAATTTTTTCGAAATAAAAATCCTTTCCATAACCATCACGATAAAACAGGTTGTAATTGTAATCGTAAATAATGGACTTACTGTATTCCGTTTCTAATTTGCTGTCAAGGTTGTGGAAGGTTGCCGAATACTCAAATAGAAAACTGTGTTTGATATTCAGTCTTCTTCTTAGTTTCAAAAATTCTCCTTCATCATCTTTTTGACTTGTTCCCAAACCAATGTGGGCTTCGTCCACCAATATCAAACGCTGATATTTCTTGTTATCAGGAAAATCAAAAAAGTCATCTGCTTTGTTTAGCAATGCACTTGTGGTATCAATAGTAAACCTGATTTTATTGCGGTGAATTTTATTCAGGTATTCCACTAATGGCGTTACTTCCCTTTCGTGTTGGTTTATCAGATTTACGCCTGGCGTAGTGATTATAATTTCAAGGTCTTTAAAACCTTTGTTGTGTTCAATAAACTGAAAAACATTGATGTGCATTATTATTGTTTTTCCGCTGCCTGTTGCCATCCAGTAAGCCAATGCACTTTGGGCAAATTCTTCAAACTCCTTGCTGTCTCGGTGTCGGAAAAACACTTCGGTAAAGTAAATAGCCAAAATCTGATAATAGCGAAGCGTTACTTTGTTTTGCTTCTGTGCTTCCAGAAAGGTGTTGAAAGCTTTCAAATACTTTTTTACCGCATCTAAAATTTTCTCGTCCAAACCTATTGAAGCATCAAATGCTTCAATTTTTTCCTGTGTGGATTTATCGAATAAATCAATCGTCTCCTTCAGAAAATGCCTGCGTATATGTTGATATAGCTTTAATTCCATCGGGATTACTGATTAAAAATGTCTGAATGAATAACGGTAAGCCCCAACAACCTTTTACCTATTTCCAATTGTTTGTCTTTTAACGTTGCCAGTATGTTGAAATCGAAATTGACTTCTACTTGTGTGACTTCGGGATATTTTTCTGCAATTTCTTTAATGGCTTTGCTGTCATCTTCGCCTAAAGCAATATCACGCCAAATAACTAAGGTGTCAGCGGTTTCCACCACTTTGTAATACTTCTTACCAATGGTGTATGGCTTGATACTTTTTACTTCGTAGCCCTGCAAATAATTGTAGGTGTCCACCAAATCAATAAAACCTTCTTTGGTTGGCTGACCATATTTGATTTTGTTGCTGAATGGTTTGCTCAGGTCTAAAGTGCTGTTGATTTTATTGAGCTCAGGTTTATAGAGATATTTTAACGGAAGATTTTTAGGTGTTTCTTCTTCAAACTGTTCAATGGCATCTAAAATATCTTCATATTGTTCAAGGACAAGGTATTTAATAATTTGATTTTTTGACCCCTTGCCAATTTCTGGTTTTTTCGCTTTCCATTTTGAAGAGTATATACTTTTCAAAATTCTTGGTTTGGTAATAGAAGAGAAGTAAGTTCCCATTTCAATGAGGATGAACCTGATGTTTCTACTACCAATTTTGTTAATGTTTATCACTGCTTGTCCTGATGTTCCAGAACCTGCAAAAAAGTCTAAAACAATTCCATCAATTTCGCCAATTGCTGTGCCTATAAGCTTTTCATACAATGTTGTAGAATGATTGTAAGGGAAGGTTAAACCCATTGCAGCAATTTCAGACTTCCCTTTTTTCGCATCTTGAATAACAGAGGGCATTTGCTTTTTAACTTCACTATTTAAAGTAACCTTTTGTCGTGGTTGGGTTGTTTCATCTGGACCAAATAAGATTTCATCATTGTCCATCATCTTTTTAAGAGTTTCAGGAGTTCTTGAAAACCCATTTGGCGGAACTGAACACGGTTTTTTCGTTATTGGGTGAATTAAAGGTTGAAAAAATTTTTCATCTGTTCTTGGCTCAGGTGCACGCAAACTTACACTCTGATACACTTGTCCTTTATCATCTATAAATCGATATGCTTTGTCTCCTCCTGTTAAATCTTTGTTACTCGAAATCCATTTAGAAAATTCCTTTCTTACAATATCGGTTACAGAACCAGCATCCGAAATTAATTTGTCCGCCATTTTTAACATAACAATGGCGTTTTCATTTCTGAAATTAATAGCTGTTGCACGGTTGGTATTCCATAATACATATTCGTGTTGAAGTGCAAGACCGCTACCGCCATTCATTGGATTTCGTTTATCCCAAATTAGCGTTCCTGCATTTCCAATTTTGTATTGATTCATCAATTGATGCAAATTTTCATATTCATTTTCGTCTATATGGCAAAGGAAGTCACCATCTTTAGAAAGAAGACTAAAACCAAGCGACAAACGGTTTTCCATCATACTAATCCAACTTGAATGACGGAAGTGATTTTTGTAAAGAAAACCGCTTGTATTTGAGTTATATGGTGGGTCAATATGAATGCAATTCACTTGTCCGTTATATCTGTCTGAAATAGTATCGAGTCCCTGATAATTCTCAGAATTAATTAAAAGTCCATTTGTTCTTTCGTCTAAATTTTCAATCTCTGCCAGTATTTTATCTTTAAATGGATTGCTGCAGTCTTTCTGTTTAAAGAATTTTGTATCTAAAACCAATGTAGGTTGGGTTTTAAGGTCAGCAAGTGTTTTTGCTTTTACAGTAAACAGGTTTTCCCATTCAGAAAGTTGAGCCTTATTTTCTAAAATCTCTTTGTAATACTTTTCATCAATGTTGTCAATGGTAAGGCAGTATTCGCTTTCCACTACTTTCTTTTTCATTGTAAAGAGTTTTTTCTGAAACTCTTCAATAGCACTCAAAAACTCAATAATACGGCTGCTTACCAGTTCAAAAGCTTTGGCAATAATTAAAGTCGTGTTGTCTAACTTGCCATCCAAAATGCTTTTCAGATCGCTCAGAATGTGGTTCTTTATGTAACGTTCTTTTTCTTGCGTTAAAAACTCCTGCAAGTTTTCGTGAATGAAATAATCGCTGTCGTTGCCTATGTAAAAGCTGTTTAGCTTTTGGTCAATATTATAAATGGTTTCAAGTGTTTCATCGGAGAAATATTTTTCCTTTGTAGTTTCATTTTCAAGAACTTTTATTTTACCATCTCTGCCGAAATTCTTATTAATCTTGTTTAGTAGTGTATCTCTTTTAACTCTCAGCACTCCAATTCCTTTAACGCTGCCATCTTGCACTTTGTCATAATCATCGGTTAAGTCGTTAAATACTGGTTTATCATCTGCAAAAAGATAATTATCCAGATTCTCTTTACTCTTGAAAACTTCTTTGAACAATGATTTGAATAAATCGGCTTTGGTAGTGGAAGAATCAGAAAGGTTAAATACGATTCTTGTAACTCCATCCTTTTCTTCAAATCGGTTGAATTTGTAATGCTTTAGCTTGGTGTCCTTGTTATTGTTTCGTGCAACTTCTTCGCCTGTGCTTTCTTCGTTTGTTTCCAATCGCAACTCAAATTCTTTGTCAAGGTGTTTTAGCTTGAATTTGATAGCGTTAAAAGAATTTCCTGTTTTGATGTATAAACTGCCTTTATGTTTCCAGTGAAACATTGTATCATTGCCATCATAGTCGGCTTCATAAGGCACTTTGTAAAGATTTCGGCTGCGGTTGTTGTAGCCAAAATCTCCGTTGGAGTAATACATTTCAAAATATCCGAGAATGTGGTTGTAGATTTTGTCCTTTATCTCGTCTGTAATATTAAACTCCTTTGTGGAAGCAGTAAGAGCAGTTGTTAACCCTTCTTTTTCTGCATCATCAGTTCCGAAATTCAATATCAACTGTTGAATTTTATCAAAGTTACCCGCAGGGTCGTTCACCAAACTTTCCTGATTGAATTTTTTCAGGTATGCAGTAAGACTTGTTAGTTCAACTTGCTTTTCAATGTTGCTAACCAGTTCAAGCGTTTTATTAATTATTGGTTCAAGGCATTGTTCATCATTGCCGTCAATGAAGTTTTCAATCTCTTTTCTTTTCAGATTGTATATTCTATAAATTCCAAAATCCAAATCATTGGCATTGAACTGGAACATTTCCTTTAGGAAAAACTTTAACTGGTCTATTGAATTTTCTTTACTCATTATCTAAAATTAAAAGTCGCAAATTACATATTTTTCTCGGGTGCGTCGGCAAGAAAACAGCTCTTTTGCAAACTTTGGTCGTGTGTCGGCTGGAGCGGTTTGCAAATGTGCTGTTTTGTGCGTTGGCTGTTCATTATATCGTTTTTTCTTTTTCTGTCTTTATGTAGCAAATTGTCCGCTGTGTCGTTTTTTTTACACTTGCCCCTAACTCCCTTGTAGATACAGTAAAACTGTACTATTGCTACCAAATCTGGTATGTATTGTACAGTTTGCACTGTTTTTTATTTCGTAACTGTTTGTCATCTTTTTCTGTTTTTTAAGGCAACGAAGTTAAACTTTTTTACAAATCATCGAAGGGTGATTTTATTTTTTGCAGACTTTTATCGGTGACATGTGTGTAGATTTCGGTGGTTTTGCTGCTTTTGTGTCCCAAAAGTTCTTGTATGTATCGCAGGTCAGTACCCGATTCGAGAAGGTGTGTTGCATAGCTGTGGCGCAACCAGTGCAGCGTTACCGGTTTATTAATTCCGGCTTTTTTAATCGAATCTTTCAGTACTTGTTGTAAACTTGTTGCTGTGTATTGTTCACCTTTTTTTTGCCCTTCAAACAGCCAGGTTTGTGGCCTGAATTTTTTATAATAATTGCGCAGTAGTTCAATTAACTTTTCGGGAATAGGCGCAACGCGGTCTTTACGGCCTTTTGCATTTTTTATCATTAACAAATGACGTTTCGAATCTATGTGTTCGGGCTTCAGGTTCAATAGTTCGCTGCGTCGCAAGCCGCAGGCGTAAATCAAACTAAGCATGGCCTCGTGTTTTATGTTACCCGGCGCATCTAAAATGGCTTTTACCTCTGCTTTGCTCAACACATTGGGAAGCTTGTGCTCCGGGCGTGGCCGTTCAATTTTTTCGGTTTCAATTTTGGCATGCATCACTTCCCTGAAAAAAAGTTTCACGGCATTAACCGTCTGGTTTTGGTAAGCAAAACTGAGGTTGTTGCGGATAATCACATCGTTAACATAGTTTACCATATCCTGGTTTGTGATTTCTGCTAACGGTTTATAGGCTGTAAAAAGTAAAAAACTCTTCAAAGCGCCATGATAGGTTTTTATAGTAGCCTGACTGTAACGCTTATGGCTCATCCATTTGCCGAATTCTTCAATTTTACTTTCTGTTCCGGGAGGAAGTTCTACAGCAAAAACCGGGGGTTTTGAATGCTGCTGGTGTAACTTGTCAGCCTGAGTGATCACGCTTTTTTTATTTTCCTTAATCGCGGAATAGTCGAGGTAAGCCACGGGTTGCAAGACGTCAAACGTTTTTGCCAGGTTAAACTGATCTTTTGGGACGAACCAGAACTTCCGGCTCTGACTCCATGTTGCACCCGTAAGCGATTTTACCCTTGCTATCAATGCTGCATCTTTCTCAAAAACCAGGCTGACCACCGGAGTATTTTGATGCATTTCGTTGGCCAGTATGATTTTTTGTTTTTCCATATCGGGATTTTGAGACTGCTAAACTAGTAATTATTTAACTCCACCCGAAGGATTCCAATAGCAATCTTTGAAAAAATAGAAATACTTCTGAAAACCCAAAAAAGATGCTGCGTCTTTCATCATAAAGACGCTGCGTCTCTGAATTAAAGACGGAGCGTCTCTAAAATAAAGACGGAGGGTCTATTTACCTAACATTTTGAAATCAAGCATTGTTTTGCTATTTTGTTGCTGAGAGTGGAAATTATTTCATTTGAAGGTTTTTTCCAGAAGTCATTTGCATTAGATTTCAATTCTTAAAGCCTTTCAAAAAAAGGCTCTAAGGATTAAAAAATAAGTCTTAAGACTTTTTTAAAAACTCTTAAGGATTTTAAAATAACTCCTAATTCTACTTTACCATAATAAAAAAGAAACCACAATAGGCACCCCGATAGCTATCGGGGTTCACAATAGAAATAATGTTTTCAACATAGTTTTTGTGTTTCAAATCTTAAGAATACAAGCAGAAATTGACTTGTTGAGCTGTAAAAATATTGGCAGGCACTTTGATTTCGATGTCTATGTGGCCTACTGTGCCTATTGTGGTTCAAAATATTTGCAGGGTTTATTTTAGTAAAGTAGAACTAATCAAAAATGAGGGAAAGTGTAAAATGGGGATCATCAAAATCCTGTTTTCTTCCGTTTTGCATTCGATCCCAATAGTTATCAGGGGGTCTACATTCTTCATTCTACATTCTACATTTTACATTTTAAATTTCCCAAATCTTTAAACGCTGTCAGGTTTTACCCGGACAAGATTAGCCGGCGGACCGGCAGCGTCAAAAAAACGAGAAACAATGTTCGCTTCTGCCAGGAGAATCTTATTTTTTTGAAACGGTAAGCCTGCCTGTCACTGCTATCATTTGCCATTTTTGAAGGCAAATTTTGCGCTCTGCAAATAAACAGGGGTAAATCCAAAACTGATCCTGACTTTCTTAACTAATAGATTTACTTTTGTTAGCTGTTTTCCTTTTAAGGGTAAACAGTAAAATTAGTTTCAAATAGAGCAGAAAGAGCAATTTTATAACCCGGCCGGCTTTTTAATTTGAAGATCTAAAATCAGAATTTTTATCTTAACCGGGCTGTAAAATAAAGAGGAGTTTATTATGAATTATCGGGAGAAAACAAAAAACGAACTCATTGATGTGTTGGACGAATTAAAGCAGGAGTTTGAAGCCTTTAAAACATCACTTAACAGAGAAATTGCCGAAAGGGAAAAAACAGAGATTTCGCTTAGGGAGCGCATGAAAGAGCTCCGATGCCACAACGAAATCGCAACGATTTTGAGCAATGCGAACCTCGCCCTGGACGATGTGGTGGAAAAATTAACCCAAATCATCCCCGATAGCATGCAGTTCCCCCAAATTGCTGGTGTTTCCATAAAAATCAACGACAAAGTCTTCAAAACCCAAAACTTTGTAAAATCAAAGCATACTTTAAGTCAGCAAATCAGTTCGCATTTTAAGATTGTTGGCCATTTGGAGGTAAGTTACCCCGAAGCTCTTTTGCCAGCGGCCAAACAGATTTTTCTTCCCGAAGAAACAGATTTGCTGTTTTCGGTTGCACAACGCATTGGTGGGTTTATCGAAAAAATGGAACGAGAGCATACCTTGACTCAAAATCATGCAACACTTCAAAAAATAATTGAAACCATTAATGACGTGATTTACGAAATATCAGCCGATAATGTCATTAAATACTTAAGCCCATCCATCGAAAAACTGGTTGGTTATAAGCCCGATGAACTAATCGGGGAGATGTTCCTGAAATTTGTTTACGAACCCGACCTCCCTATCGTTTTGGAATCCTTTGCCTTACTTCCCGGAATTATTTTTCCGTACATCGAGTACCGGTTTGTGGCTAAAAACGGGAGTCTTTGCTGGATCCGGTCATCAGCTTCAGTTATTTTTGAGAATGATAAAATAGTTGGAATCACTGGTTCAATCACCAATATCACCCATCAAAAGCAAATCGAAACCGAACTCCAGACGAGCGAATCGCTTTACAGGTCTATCCTGAACGCCTCGCCCGATGTTATTACAATCACCGACCTCGAAGGCAAGGTGCTTTTTGCGTCCCCAAAGGCATTTGAAATGTTTGGCTATGACCATATCGAAACCTTTAACGGACGCTCCATTCTCGAGTTTGTATTACCCGAATTTCACGAAAAAGCAATTTACGGCATTTCGCAGATGCTCATGGGCAATTTGACCGGCGCTGAAGAATATGAAGCCGTCAGGCAGGATGGGAGCACTTTTAATGTGGAGATAAACGGAGAATTTGTGCGTGATGAGCACGGAAACCCACAGAAGATGATTTTTGTTACCCGCGATATTTCCGACCGGAAAATGGCTGAAGAAAAGCTTCGCCTAAGTGAGGTTCGGTTCCGGAATCTGGTTGAATCAATCAATGATGTAATTTATGAAATTGACAGCGACGGTTCCATAAAATATGTAAGCCCAGCAATTTACCAGATAATTGGCTACGACCAGAACGAGCTTATGGGGCGTAACTTCCTGGAGGTTACACATCCCGACGACAGACCTGATTTGATAAATGCCCTGAAAAACCTCCAATCGCGGAATTACCCCTACCTTGAATACCGCTTAATTGCCAAAAACGGAAGCACCCGCTGGGTTCGGTCATCAACAACTGCCATTTTTAAGGATGGAATAATGATTGGCGGGAATGGTTCGATGGCTGATATTACCGAATGGAAAAAAGCCAACGATGCCCTGGCCGAAAGTGAAGAAAAATACCGCCTCATGTTTTTCGATAATCCGCAGCCCATGGTAATTTACGATAGCGAAACCCTTGCTTTTCTCGAAGTAAACGAGGCCGCGATAAAACATTACGGTTATTCGAGGGCAGAATTTTTGCAACTGTCAATAAAGGACTTACACACCCCCGACGACATTGCCAACGTGATCGAAGATGTTGAGTTATCCAAAAACAATCAAAATTCACTAACGGAATGGAAGCATTTCGGGAAAAATAAAACACAGTTTTTTGTTGAACTTACTTCGCATTCGGTGAATTTTAAAGGCCGGAATGCACGCCATGTTTTAATTAACGACATCACTGCCCGTAAACTGGCAGAAGAAGCCGCACAGCAAAGCAGCCAGAAATGGAAAGCCATCATTTCGGCCTCTCCTGATGGCATTGGAATGATTTCGCTGGATGGTAAACTACAACTGGTGTCGGATAAACTGGCATTAATGTACGGCTATGCAGTCGGGGAAAAAGATGCATTTATCGGAAAATCAGTTATCGATTTTATTGATCCTTCTTTTCATAAAATGATGAAGGAGAATATTCAAAAATTCCTTTCCGGCGCAAAAAAACATCAGATTAACGAATATATTGCCATTAAAAAAGACAACAGCAGATTTTATGCGGAATTGAATTCGACTGTTTTGTTCGATTCCGATGGCAAACCAACAAACATACTTTACGTGCAACGCGATATAACCGATCGCAAACAAGCCGAAAACGAACTAATCCAAAGGGAAGAACTTCTTGATTCGATTATCGAAACCGCCAGGGATTCCATTTTTATTAAAGATGCCTCCCTTACCTATATAAAAGTAAATAAAGCAATGGCTTCCCTTTTTGGGAGGCCAAAGGAAGAAATTGTAGGAAAATCGGATGCGGAACTCTTTGGTGCCGCGAGTGGGGATCATATCGAAGAAATTGACCGGCAGGTACTTCTGGGCGAAACTGTTGAAGAGTTTCCGTCGAAACCGGTAAATGGTGAAATCAAACATTTTCACACCATAAAAGTTCCTTTAAAAGATGCTAACGGGCAAATATATGGCCTTTGTGGTATTGCCCGCAATATTACCGAAAGCAAACAAGCCGGGAAAGCACTTCAATCGAGCGAAGAAAGATTTCGGGCAATTTCGGAATATTCTTCCAGTTCGATCTGCATACTCAACACTGCCGGAAAAGTAATCTGGGTTAATGATGCGATGCTGAAAATGACGGGTTATACCCTGGAACAGGTGTATTCGGCCGAATCATTTACAGCATTCCTGGCACCGGAGTGTGTGGAATTTGTGATTGCTAATTTTATGAAGTTTGTTAACCACCAGGACTATAAACATCACTATGAGTTTTCGATAATTCGTGCGGATGGTGAAAAGCGTCTTTGCGAAAAATTTATGTCGCATTACGAAGATCAGAGCGGGAAGTTAAATCTGATCATCAGCATGACGGATATTACCGAACGCCATCATGCCGAACAGTCGCTTCGCAACAACCGCCAGGAACTTATTGCCAGCAATAATCAGCTCGAAATGGCGCAACAGATCGGGCGTACCGGTTCGTGGTTATACGATATCGAAACCCAAAAAATATGGGGATCATCCGAGGCAAAGCGATTATTCGGATTCGACAAAAATGAAGAATACTTTACCCTTGATGCCATCGAAGCCTGTATTCCCGAATGCGAAAGGATTCATCAGGCGCTGATTGACCTCATCAATAAAGAAATTCCCTACGATCTCGAATATGAGCTTCATCCGGCTGACGGCTCCAGCCCAAAAACAATCCTTTCGAAAGCCCGCGCCGAAAAAGACGAAGCGGGTAATATCATTTCGATAATTGGCGTAATCCAGGATATAACCGACCGTGTAAGCGCCGAACAAAATCTTGTCGAAAGCGAAGAAAAGTTCCGCACCATTGCTGAGCAAACCAGCGACTTTATCTCCCTTTCCAACTCAAACGGGCAAATTATTTACGCCTCCCCGGCATCGGTATCCGTTTTCAATGTTACACCAGAAGATATGATTGGCCGCAATTTCATTGGCTTTGTTGCCGAATCCGATGCAGCAAGAGCAGTTCAGGCTTTTGGTGATTGTCTGGAAAATGACAATAACTTAAAAAATGCCGAATTTTGCTTGAAACGTGCCGATGGCACTATGTTTACCGCTGAACTTAACGCTTCAAAATTCCATACCGGAACTCAATTTGGTACCCTGGTTACTATCCGCGATATTACCGAACGCAAAAATTCAGAAACGGCCCTGCAGCAAAGCGAGAAAAAATTCCGAAGCATCTTCGAAAGCATTCAGGATACCTACTTTGAAGCTACTTTGGAAGGAACGCTCCTTGAAATAAGTCCTTCTATCGAAATTATCTCGAAAGGACAATACACACGCGACGAAATGATAGGAAAACCTTTTGCCGGAATTTATACAAGTCCCGACATCCGGAATGCCTATTTTTCGCAATTATTTAATCAGAAAAGAGTAACCGATTATGAATTGTTGCTCAAGATCAAAGATGGTTCGTCAATTCCTGTCTCTGTTTCGGCAGCGCTTTCGTTTGATGAGGAGGGCAAACCGGTAAAAATAACCGGGAGCCTTCGCGATATTACCGAACGCAAGGTGACCGAAAATGCCTTGCGCGACAGCGAAGTACGATTCCGCAGCATAACCCAGCAATCCAGCGACCTTATCTCAATTACCGATGCAAAGGGCATTATAACTTTTGCATCATCAGCCGCCGAATCTATTTTTCGTATTTCGCCCCGGGAGATGTACGGCAAACACTTTACCGAATTTCTGGATGAACCTTTTCTTTCCGAAGCTTTCACGGAGTTTCGCATCGCATTGTCGAAAGGTGAAACCACAAATAACTTCGAAATGCGAATGAAGCGTAATGATGGTTCTAAGTTTTTTGGAGAAATTAATGGCTCGAAATTCCAATCAGGAACACAATCAGGGACATTGGTTACAATCCGCGATATTACCGAACGTAAGCTGGCCGAAGAAGCTTTGATGGCAAGCGAAGAAAAATACCGCCATTTGTTTTACAATAATCCGCAACCCATGTGGATTTACGACATCGAAACACTTGCCTTTCTCGAAGTAAACCAGGCGGCAATAACACATTACGGTTATTCGAGAAATGAATTTTTGAGCATGACTTTACGGGATATTCGTCCCCCCGAAGACATTGCGGATCTGTTGAAGGACGTCGAACTGTCCAAAAACAACCAAAGTACGCAGATCGAATGGAGGCACATCAGGAAAAACAAAGAATTACGAATTGTGGAGATTACAGCGCAATCGCTCATTTTTAATGGCCGGAGCGCCCGACATGTTTTAATCATCGACATTACCGAACGCAAAAAAGCCGAAGTAGCCTTGAGAAAAAGCGAGGATGACCTGAATTATGCTCAGGAAATTGCTAAAATGGGTAGCTGGGAATTCAATCTTAAAACCGGCAAAGTTAAGTGGTCGAAAAGTTATTACCTGCTAATCGAACAACAACCCGATGGATTAGAGGTGCCAAACGATGCCTTCGAAAAAATGGTGCATCCCGACGACAAACACCTCATTGATGAGAAACTGGCGGAGATATATCAAAACCGGAAACCTGCAATGGTTGACTTGCGCCTGATTATGCCCGGTGGTCAGATAAAATGGGTGCAAAACAACATTGTCCCCGAATACGACGGAGATACTTTAATCGCCTTAACAGGAGTGAATATCGACATTACTGAGAAAAAACTTGCCGAGCAGGAAATCCATGATCTCAACGAAAACCTCGAAACAAAAATTATCATAAGGACCATACAGTTGGAAGAAACCAACGAAATCCTCGAAAACGAAATCCAAAGCCGCATGTTGGTCGAAACCGAACTTGCACTCGAAAAACACAGGCTTTCCGAAATCATCGAAGGAACCAACGTGGGAACCTGGGAATGGAATATCCAGACCGGCCAGGCAATTTTTAACGAACGGTGGGCCGAAATAATCGGTTATACTTTGGATGAATTGGCACCGGTATCCATCGAAACATGGATGAAATTTGCCCATCCCGACGATATAATTCTATCGGGCCAATTAATGGAAAAGCACTTTAAAGGCGAGCTAGCCTACTATTCGTTCGAGTCGAGGATGAAGCACAAAAATGGCGAATGGGTCTGGGTTTTGGATCGGGGGAAAGTTCACGACTGGGATATGGATCATAAGCCGCTGATGATGTCGGGAACACATCAGGATATTACCGAGCGTAAAAAAACCTCCGAGTTTGAAACCGAACTACTGGAACTATCCCTTCAGTTAACTGGCATTCCTTCATCCGAAATAGCCCCTGCACTCAATATGGCCTTACAACGAATCGGAGGCTTCCTGGGTGCCGACAGGGCATACATCTTCGAGATGAATTTAGCCGGAAAAACCATGAGCAATACTTTTGAATGGTGCAACCAGGGGATAAATCCAGAGATTGAAAACTTAAAGGACGTACCGCTCGAAGTATTTCCACAATGGATAGGGCAATTACAAAAACGCGAAAACATCATAATTCCGTCGGTTAAAGATTTACCTGAAAGCTGGCAAGCCGAACGTGAAATTCTTGAACCACAGGGAATACAATCGCTTATTGTGATTCCAATGTTGTTGGAAAATACCCTGATAGGCTTTGTAGGATTGGACTCGGTTACTAACAAAAGAGAATATACTGCTTCAGAAATCAATATTTTACGGGTTTGGAGCAACATGCTTGCCAGCTTGATTAATCATCAGCGTAAAGAAGAATTTATCGAACAAACCCGCCGCAATTACGAAACCTTTTTCAATACCATCGACGATTTTCTATTTGTGCTCGACGTGCAGGGAAACATGATCCACACCAACACTACAGTAACCCGTCGCCTTGGATATTCGACCGATGAACTGATGGAAAAATCGGTTTTGATGGTTCATCCTGCCGAACGCCGTGGAGAAGCCGGGCGCACTGTTGGCGAAATGCTGGCCGGCACTGCCGAGTTTTGCCCGGTTCCGCTGGTTACTAAATCAGGCGAATACATCCCCGTCGAAACAAGGGTAAAACATGGTTTTTGGGATGGCAGGCCGGCAATATTCGGTGTTACCAAAGATGTTTCGCAAATCAAACTTTCAGAAGAAAAGTTCTCCAAGGCCTTTCAATTCAATTCGGCATTGATGGCTATTTCGGACATAAATGGCCAGTTTTTAGATGTAAACGATACATTTTTGAAAACCCTGGGTTTTTTACGCGAAGAGGTACTTGGGAATAATATCACTCCACCAAATCTCTTTGAAGATAAGGAATTTGTCGAAACAATAAACGAAAAAATGAAGCAGGGTATTCCTGTGAGGGAAATTGAATCGAAAGTAACTACAAAGTCGGGTGAAGTTAGAATTGGGTTGTTTTCGGCCGATACCATTTACATCGGAAAGGATTTGTGCCTGTTAACCATGATGGTTGATATAACCGAACGTAAGCAAGCCGAAGAAAAAATAAACCAGGCCAGAGACGAAGCCGAAAAAGCAAACCGTGCCAAGAGTGAATTCCTCTCACGCATGAGCCACGAACTGCGCACACCCATGAATTCGATTCTTGGCTTTGCCCAACTGATGGAAATGGGCGAACTTAACCTATCGCAAAAAAAAGGGGTAAAACATATTTTAAACAGCGGCAAACACCTGCTCAATTTAATCAACGAAGTGCTTGATATTGCACGTATCGAGGCCGGCCGGGTTTCGCTTTCGATGGAACCCATTCATGTTGGCGGAGTTATTATGGAAATGCTTGATGTCATGCAGCCCAATGCAGCAAAATTAAATCTTAAAACTGAACTTCGAAATTCACCCGAAAACAAACTTTTTGTAGTTGCTGATCATCAGCGGCTAAAACAGGTCTTGCTCAATCTCCTTGCCAACGCCTTCAAATACAACATCAGTGGTGGCTCGGTAACTGTGCAAACAGCATTAATGCAAAAGCCGGAATCCGAAATCCCTGTAATCCGGATTTCCATCAGCGACACAGGCAGGGGTATCAGTGCCGAAAATCTCCCAAAGCTTTTTCAGCCATTCGAACGCATTGGCGCTGAGAAAGGCGAAACCGAAGGAACAGGCCTGGGTCTTACTGTGGTTAAAAAGCTAATCGAAATCATGGGTGGCACTATTGGCGTAGAAAGCCAGCCTGGTATAGGAAGCACATTTTGGATTGAACTACCATTCGCTGAATCTCAAAAAAACATTGCCGAACAAACCGAATGGGCATTAAAACAGGAAGAAGGCTTTATCAAAAAAGCAGGCACAATTTTATATATCGAAGACAATGTTTCAAACATCGAACTGGTCGAACAAATTCTCACAATACAGCGGCCGGGCAACCGCCTTATTGCAAATATGACCGGAGGCCATGCAGTAAGTCTGGCAATCGAATACAAGCCCGACTTAATTTTGCTCGATCTCGATTTGCCCGACATCCATGGCAGCGAAGTCTTGAAAAACCTTCAGGCAGAGGCAAAAACAAACGCCATTCCGGTTATCATCATCAGTGCCGATGCTATGCCTGAAAGAATCCAGAAACTTAGAACAGCCGGGGTTAAAGACTATCTGACCAAACCCCTCGACATCGTTGAGTTTTTAAGGGTGGTTGATGAGTATATAAAATAGTAAGGAGTTAGGAGTAAGGAGTAAGGAGTCGGCAGTTGCCAGTTGCCAGTCGGCAGTCGGCAGTTGCCAGTTGCCAGTCGGCAGTCGCCAGTGGGCAGTCGCCAGTGGGCAGTCGCCAGTGGGCAGTGGGCAGTGGGCAGTGGGCAGTGGGCAGAGTAGTCCCAGCCCTGTAACCTCAATAACTTTGGGAGAAGCCCGCGGAAAAAGAATAAGGACCAGTCCCAGCCACGAAGTGGCGTAATCTCAATAACCGTGGGTGTAACCCACGGAAAACGTGGGAGTAGCCCACGGAACCGTGGGTGTAACCCACGGAATAAGAGTAAAGATGAGTAAAAGCCACGAAGTGGCGTAATCTCAATAACCGTGGGTGTAACCCACGGAAAACGTGGGAGTAGCCCACGGACAGTGGGTGTAACCCACAGAAAAAGAGTAAAGAAGAGCAAAAGCCACGAAGTGGCGTAATCTCAATAACCGTGGGCTTCGACGTGAACTCAGTCGAATGGTGAAGCCCACGGAAAAACAAAATTATTACGAACTCCTGTAAATTGCAGGAACAAACAAATTAAAAATATGTCAAGTTATCGTCAGATTTTGTATCATTTGATATTTAGGACAAAAAATAGCCAGGACACACTTGTACCGGAACATTCCCGGGAACTTTACGCCTATTTGATGGGTGTAATTAAAAACAAAAATTGTTTTCTCTACAGGATTAATGGAATAGAAAATCATATCCATATTTTATCAGACTTACACCCATCAATTGCATTAGCCGATTTCATGTGCGATATAAAAGCATCTTCCTCGCTCTGGCTAAAACAATCTGGTAAATTCCCCAATTTTGAAGGCTGGGCAGATGGATACGCTGCACTGACTTATTCCTGGAGGGATAAGGCGATGATCGTAAACTACATAAAGAATCAGCAAGAACATCACAAAAAGGAATCTTTTAAAGACGAATTAAGAAGATTATTAAATGAACACGGTATCGAAATAGATGAAAAATATTTTCCATAGTTTTACAAAAGTGAAACCTGTCAAAAATGACAGCAATAGAATGTTCAACCCCTTCGGGGCTGTGGCAGAAGTTGGTAGCCATTTTCCGTGGGCTTCACCCACGGTTACTCAAATTAAGCTCTTTCAGAGCTTTAAAAGAGGCAGGCTATAAAAAAATGAAAAAAAAGGAGCCACGAAGTGGCGTAATATTAATAACCGTGGACTTCGACGTGAGCTCAGTCGAATGGTGAAGCCCACGGAAAGTGGGTGTAACCCACGGAAAATGAGTAAGGTTGAGCAAAAGCCCCAAAGGGGCGTAATCTCAATAACCGTGGGTGCAGCCCACGGTTGGGTGAAGCCCACAGAAAAAGAGAAGAAGAGCAAAAGCCACGAAGTGGCGTAATCTCAATAACCGTGGGTGCAGCCCACGGTTGGGTGAAGCCCACAGAAAAAGAGAAGAAGAGCAAAAGCCCCAAAGGGGCGTAATCTCAATAACCGTGGGTGCAGCCCACGGTTGGGTGAAGCCCACAGAAAAAGAGTAATGAAGAGCAAAAGCCACGAAGTGGCGCAATCTCAATAACCATGGGAGTAGCCCACGGAACCGTGGGTGAAGCCCACAGAAAAAGAGTAAAGAAGAGCAAAAGCCACGAAGTGGCGTAATCTCAATAACCGTGGGTGTAACCCACGGAAAACGTGGGAGTAGCCCACGGACAGTGGGTGTAACCCACGGACAGTGGGTGTAACCCACGGACAGTGGGTGTAACCCACAGAAAAAGAGTAATGAAGAGCAAAAGCCACGAAGTGGCGTAATCTCAATAACCGTGGGTGCAGCCCACGGAAAGTGGGTGTAACCCACGGAACCGAGGGCTTCACCCACGGAATCGTGGGAGAAGCCAACGAAAACATGGGAGTAGCCCACGGAATATGAAATAAAATAACTGAACTTATTATGAAAAAAAAACATCATTCGGCAGACATTCTTCGTAAACAGGCGGAAGACCTTTTACTAAGCAAACCATCGAAAGCATTTCCCTCACTTTCGGATACCGACGCACTCAAACTCATTCACGAACTTGAGGTGCATCAGATTGAACTGGAAATGCAAAATGAAGAACTTGTGCAGGCAAAAAACCTGGCGGAAGACGCTTACCAAAAATTTATCGCATTGTACGACTTTGCCCCCGTGGGATATTTTTCGCTTTCACCAAAAGCCGAAATCATCGGGATAAACCATACCGGGGCTCAAATGCTTGGCAAAACACGAGCCAGTTTAACAAACAAGCAGTTTGATGTTTTCATTTCAACCGAAACCAGACCGGCTTTTTATTTGTTTCTTAACCAGCTTTTTCAAAGTGGCGTTAAGGCCTCCTGTGATATTACAATTTTGCCTGACACTGGTTTGCCGCTTTATGTAAATCTTACCGGAATCAGAGACGATGACCCTAAAATCTGCCGGATAACATCCATTGATGTCACCAGGGAGCATCTCGAAAAAGAAAAACTTCGTCATAGCGAGGAAAAATACAGGCTGCTGGTCGAGAACCAAAACGATCTGGTAGTGAAAGTGGATGCCGAAGGAAAGTTTACCAATGTCAGCCCCAGTTATTGCAGTCTTTTTGGTAAAACCGAAGAGGAGTTGCTGGGCAATTCGTTTATCCCGCTGGTTCATGAGGATGACGTAAAATCTACCCATGAGGCCATGGAAAATCTCTACAGAAGCCCGTACACCTGTTATGTCGAACAAAGAGCGATGACGGCAAACAGTTGGCGATGGCTTGCCTGGTCCGACCACGCTATTCTGGATGAAAATGGAAAAATCGTTTCGATTATTGGTGCCGGACGCGATATCACCGACAGAAAAATTGCGGAGAATGCCATCAGAACCAGTGAGGAAAAGTACCGTTCGTTATTCAATCAGTCATCCGAAGGAATCTATCTTCACGACCTGGAAGGCAATATCCTCGATGTTAATAATAAGGCCTGCCAGCAGATGGGTTATTCACGGGATGAATTACTGCGGTTAAAGGTTTTTGAACTCTTCCCTGAAAACCCAGATGAAATACCCATGAGCCGGAATGAGATTTTAAACGCATGGAACAACTGGCAACCCGAACAAAGGCATGTAATACAAAATAAGCACCAGCGAAAAGACGGCACAATTTTCAAGGTTAGTATATCGACAGGAATAATTACTTATGAAGAAAGAAAGCTTCTTTTAGCCAGCGTTCAGGACATTACCGAGCAAAAACAAGCCGAAGAAAAACTTCAGGCCAGCGAAGAACGCTGGCGCAGTATCATGAAAACTTCGCCCGATGGTATCATGATAACCTCACCCGAAGGCACAATCCAGTTTGTTTCGGATAATCTGGTAAAAATGCATGGATACGATAATCCTGAGGAATTGACAGGAAAAAGTATGTTCGACTTTGCAACTCCGGCCTCGTGTGAAAAAGCAAAAAAAATACTTGCCGAAATGATGCAGGAAAAAACCACAGGCGTTAATGAATTTGAGCTGATCCAAAAAAATGGAAACCATTATTTTGCTGAAATCAATTCCGAATTTCTGAGGGGTAAAGATGGAAATCCCGAAGGCATTTTCCTTATTGTGCGCGACATTACCAACCGGAAGGATACTGATGAAGCCTTACGTAATTCCGAATCACGTTTCAGAGAACTTGCACAACATAGCCGTTCGATAACCTGGGAAGTTGATACAAAAGGCCTTTACACCTACATAAGCGAAGTGGCAGAGCAGGTAATCGGTTTTCGTCCTGATGAGATTGTAGGTAAGCTACATTTCTACGACTTTCATCCTGAAGAAGAACGCGGGAGGTTTGCAAAAATGGCTTTTGAAGTTTTCGATCGCAAAGAATCCTTCAACAACCTCGAAAACAGTGCCATTGGCAAAGATGGCCGCGAAATATGGGTTTCGACCAACGGTATTCCGGTTTTGAATGAAGATGGAACCCTGCGTGGTTACAAGGGAACCGACATGGATATCACCGAACGAAAAGATGCTGAGATTGCTTTACGCAAAAGCGAAACCCTGCTTAAAGAAACCCAGCGATTATCCAAAATCGGAGGTTGGGAATACGATGTAATTACCGGGGAAATTTCTTACACCGATGAAATGTTTGAAATATATGGCGTAAAGATTTCAGGCACCGAAGAGGGTTCCAAATACTATCATCCCGACGATTTCCACCTTGTTTGGCATGGTTTTGATAACGCCATAAAAAAACAGGAATCTTACGATATCGAAGTGCGCTTTACCAATGCCCAAGGCGAAAACCTATGGGTGAGATCTATTGGCAAGCCGGTGGTTGAACATGGAAAAACAATCAGAATTATTGGCAATTTAATCAACATTACCGAGCGCAAACTTATCGAAAACACCCTGCAGCAAACACTTGAGAAATTAAACGCCACCAACCTTCATCTTGAAGAACGGGTTGAGCGACGTACGCAGGAAATTCTCCGCTTATCAAACCTGCAAAAAGCTATCCTTGATAATGCAGGACTTGCAATTATTACCACAAATACCGAAGGCATAATTCAGACCTTTAATCCTGCCGCAGAGCAGTTATTAGGTTACAGTGCTGATGAAGTAATCGGGAAATACCGACCACGTCAGTTTCATGATAAGGATGAACTAATGCGGGTTTTCAGAGATCTTACCCATCAACCCGAAGGAACTGAGGACGAAATATATTCGGCAGTGCTCCATCACATCCTCTTTAAAACAACCGAATGGATGTATGTGCGCAAAGACGAAACCAGGCTTCAGGTAAAAATCAGCTATAGCCCGATTGTTCATGCCGATGGAACCACCGAGGGTTTTATTGGTGTAATAATGGACATAACGCAGGAAAAGCTGGCTATCTCCGCCCTTCAGCAACGAGAAGCCTATCTTTCGGCAATTATCGAAAACCAGCCCGGAATCGTTTGGCTTAAAGATACCGAAAGCAGGTTTTTGGCTACCAACGAGGCTTTTGCCCGATCGTGCGGCGCCCAAAGCAAAGAAGACCTGGTCGGAAAAACCGATTTTGATATCTGGCCTGAAGACCTTGCCAAATTGTATCGTGAAGATGATTTGAAAGTTTTGAAATCGGGAAAACATTACAAGGTAGAAGAGCCTGTTTTTGATAAAGGTGAACCCAAATGGTTTGAAACCTTTAAGACACCGGTTTTTGACGAGAAAGCCGAAATTATTGGCACCACCGGATATGCCATTGATGTTACCGAACGTAAGCAATCCGAAGAACTCCTGCGAAAGCGGGAAGCCGAAAACCGAGCCATTTTGCAGGCAGTTCCTGATATTCTGTTCCGTCTTGGGAAAAACGGAGTTTTTCTTGGATCGCACACCGGATCTCTTGATTCGTTGTATGCCCCGCCTGATGAATTCATAGGTCGTAAAATTGAAGAAATTCTTCCTCCCCAGGTTGCCGCATTAGCCATCAATGCGCTTAACCAGACATTCGAGTTGCACGAGACAATAACCTTTGAATATGAGCTTCCGATAAATGGCGAAACCAGATATTTCGAGGACCGCATCCTGGCCATTACCGAAGATGAAGCGCTCTCGATAATCCGCGACATTACCGACCGCAAAAGAGCAGAAGCCGAAATTATCCGTCAGGCAGGATTGATAACCTCCTTACTCGATTCCATCCCCGACATCATCTTTTACAAGGATATGAAAGGCGTTTACATCGGTTGTAATCCACATTTTGCAGATGTTGTAGGTAAAACAAAAAACGAAATCATCGGCAAAACCGACTACGATCTTTTTGATAAAGAAATTGCCGATTTCTTCAGGCATCACGACAACAAAATGCTGGAAGAAAAAATACCACGTCACAACGAAGAGTGGATTGAATATCCCGATGGACGAAAAAAGCTCATCGATACCTTAAAGACTCCTTATTGGCAAGCCGATGGCTCACTGATTGGCGTTCTTGGCATTAGCCGCGATATTACCGAACGAAAACTGGCAGAAGCAGAAATCGTTAAAGCCAGGGATGAAGCCGAAAATGCAAACAGGGCTAAAAGTGAATTCCTCTCACGCATGAGCCACGAATTGCGCACCCCCATGAATTCGATTCTTGGTTTTGCGCAATTAATCGAAATGGGAGCAAGCAATCCGCAACAAAAAAAAGGTGTAAACTATATTATTTCCAGCGGTAAACATCTGTTGAATTTAATCAACGAAGTTCTGGATATTTCACGCATCGAAGCCGGACGGTTAGAGCTTTTACCTGAACCCGTTCAACTCAGAAATCTAATCGCCGAAATGCTTGATGTTGTCCAGCCAATCGCATTAAAACGACATCTTAAAACCGAACTGGAGTATTCGCCGGCAAACCTGCTTTTTGT
>CAJATL010000310.1 GCA_903944895.1 uncultured Bacteroidota bacterium | reverse complement strand
GCCATTCCAGACCAAAGTGAGCGAAGCCGAAGGCTCACTGGCACAGGCACAGGCTCAGATGGCAAAAGCAAAATCTGACCTTGATATGATCGAACCTCTGGCGAAAATAAATGCAGTTAGCCAACGGGAATTGGTGGCAGCAAGAGCGAGCTATGATGCTGCGTCGGCATCAATAAAAGCTGCTGAAGCATCTCTCGAAAATGCAAAGATTAAACTGGGCTACTGCCGGATAACAGCTCCCATCTCAGGTTTGATCGGGATATCGAAAGTGAGAGTTGGCGACTATGTTCAGCCGGGGCCTGTGTCGGTGCTAAATACCATTTCCGATTTAGGCGAAATGCGCGCCCGCTTTACAATCAGTGAGCAGGAATACATCCGTATTTTCAGGGAAGTATCCTCTGAGAATTCAAGCCTTAAAGGTGCAGGTAAATCGATAACCTTAAAATTATCCGACGGTTCAATTTATCCGCATACCGGGATGTTGAGTTTTGCCGACAGACAGATTGATCCTGAAACAGGTGCAATGACCTTTGAGGCTGCTTTTCCAAATCCTGAAAAACTGCTTCGTCCGGGGCAATATGTTAAAATTATGGTTGTAACCGATGTTCGTAACAGCGCTTTGCTTATCCCTCAGCGTGCTGTTCTCGAAATGCAGGGAATAAGCCAGGTTTACCTACTTGGTGACAGCAGCAAAGTGCATTTGAAAATTATCAGCACAGGTCCTACATACAAGAATGCTTACATTGTTGAAGATGGACTGGCAGCAGGCGATAAAATCGCTTTCGGTGGTACTCAGTTATTAAGAAATGGCACCGTAATTAAGCCAAAACCAATTGAATGGCAACCAGGTTTACCTGGCGATAAAACAGCACCTATTAAATAATCAAAGAAAGAAAATATTATGGGAGAATTTTTCGTCCGACGACCAATAGTTGCCATGGTAATAAGCATCATCATTGTGATACTTGGTTACCTTGCCCTGCAAAAGACACCTGTGGCACAATATCCTGACATTGTGCCGCCACTGGTAAAAATTACCACCAGTTTTACAGGTGCTAATGCGCTGAATGTTGAACAAGCTGTTGCCACACCCATCGAGCAAAAAGTGAATGGGGTTGAAAACATGTTGTACATGAAATCAATCAACACTGCCGATGGAGCTTGTACCATTGAAGTAACCTTTGATGTGGGCACCAACCTCGACAATGCCAATATGCTTACCCAAAATAAGGAAAAGCAAGCCGAGCCTTTTTTGCCTCAGAGTGTAAAACAACAGGGGGTTACTATCAAAAAATCGCTATCGTTCCCCATGTTGCTTTTTACAATTGTTTCAAGCAATCCAAAATATGATGCAAAGTTCCTGAATAATTATGCCAGCATCAACATTGTTGATGCATTGGCCAGGATCAGGGGTATCGGCGAAGTTACTCTTTTTGGAAGTGATTACTCCATGCGTATCTGGTTAAATGCAAGCCAGATGGCCAAACTTGGAGTTACAGTTTCTGAAGTAAAAAATGCGCTCAACGCACAGAATATGATCAGTCCGGGTGGCAAATTCGGCGCCGAGCCTGCACCTGCCGGAACTGAATTTACATATAGCGCTACCTTGCAGGATCGGCTCGTTACCGAAAAACAATTTGCCGGAATTATTGTAAGAAGCAAGGAAGATGGCTCCCAGGTAGTGCTTGGCGATATTGCCCGTATTGAACTGGGAACTGAAAACTACAGCTCAACAGCACGTCGGGATGGAAAGCCAACTGCTGCAATAGCAATATATCAGATGCCGGGCAGCAATGCGCTGGAAGTAGCAGCTCAGGCAAAGGCCGCGATGAAAGAAATGTCGGAACGGTTTCCGCAAGACATCGAATATCAGGAATCGTTGGATACCACGCTTGCCATTACTGAAGGGATTGATGATATCATTAAAACACTCTTTGAAGCAATTCTACTGGTTATTCTTGTGGTATTT
>CAJATL010000309.1 GCA_903944895.1 uncultured Bacteroidota bacterium | reverse complement strand
TTCATTTTCCAATAATCCTATAATGTTTCCCATTTTACATTCCTGAATTTTACTACTTATTGCTAGCGATCTGTTTTGCTTCATTATCCTTGATTTTCGTTCGCCACAAAGATAATATAATTATTAAGTTAGCGCCATTATCTTTTAGCAGGGGGGGGGTAGGTTTTTAAAAAATAAATAAATGCTCTGTAAACTACTGACAGTTAATAATATAAAAATCAAACTGATGAAAATTGAGTTTTTGTCGGTCAATAGTGTATGTTTTTTCAGAAACATATTTCAGGTTTTTTTCAAAATTATTCGCATTCAAATTAGTAGTTTTAACCATAATAGCGTAGTCTTCTGTGTCTAACATTTCAATATTCTTCGATATTGTTGCATTACTTCCATTGGAACCTATATCTCCAATATAATCAATACAATCACCAAATTCTATTTTCCCCCATCCCTTTTCATTTTTCACCGGGTCGCCAAACATATCAATAAAAATGGCTTGCGCGAGTTCGTCGTATTTTTTGAGGAGTTCCTGGTCTTTGCGTTTTAAGGCATCGGCAGCATCCAATATTTCGGCAATGCGCTTTTGGATGGGGAGCGGGGGAAGGGGGATTTGGATTTGTTTTAAATGCATTGGCCCAAAATTAGGTTGGGCAGAACCAGTAATTAACTTTTCAATTTGACTTGTGAAGGAAACAGATTTAATGAAAAACCATAAATATTTCTTAAGCAATTTATTGTTTTTGGGGATTATTTTTATAATGCTGGTGTTTAAACATAAAGGCAGGTGCTCTTCTTTTACTTCAGCTATTTTTCCCCATGTTACACCAGATGAGGCAATAATATAATCTCCTTCATTCAGTAAAAAATGTTTATATTTTAATTCAACCTCTTCATTCGAAAGGTGATTTGTTGTATTTGTCAAATCAATTTTGTCGTTAACAAGATTTCGGATATTAATCAGCTTAATACCCTTATTTTGAAATTGCCAATTCCGAACGCCAGGGCCTTCTAAAAATTCAACAACATCTGAAAAATTAACTTTTTCCCAACTCATACCAGCATTGTTTTTAATTGTTTCGTAGCCATCGTTTTCATTTTTCAAATCTCGCACGATCTTCATCAATCAACTGTTTTAGCTCTTCTTCGGTAGGTAAAAAAAGTAAATATTTACCGGCAAACAAATTGTTGTTATCGGCCAAAACAGAGTATTTAACAACAGTTTCGTCTTTTTCGGCGCTAAGCAAAATTCCAATTGTTGGATTATCGCCGTCAACTTTTTTCAAATCGTTGTACATCCGCACATACATGTCGAGTTGACCAATGTCCTGGTGTGTCATCAGCCCGGTTTTGAGGTCGATAATTACGAAGCACCTGAGCAGGTAGTTGTAAAAAACGAGGTCAATAAAAAAATCGGAAGTGTCGGTAACAATATGCTGTTGGCGGGCAACAAAAGCAAAACCTTTGCCCAATTCGAGCAGGAATTGCTGAATATGGTCGAGAATAGCCGTTTCGATGGTGTGTTCGGCGTTTTTGGTGTCGGATGGCAATCCCAGAAACTCAAATATGTAAGGGTCTTTCAGGATGTTTTGAGGGGTATCCGGCAAGCCGGCTTCCGTTTTATGACTTAAAACCCGCTCAAAAGCAAGGGAATTTATCTGTCGTTGCAAAGTTCGGCTGTTCCAGTTTCCGGCGATGCTTTCGGTGAGATAATATTGAATTTTCTTCTCCGAATCGAGGCGACATAAAAGGCGGTAATGCGACCAGCTCAATTCGTGACGCAATGTGTCACAAATTGGAAATGCTTTGTAAAATTGACGCATATTCCGCAGGTTACTTTCGTCGAATCCTTTGCCAAACTCGATAGTAAGCTGGTTTGCAAGATTTTTCAGGACGTTTTTTCCATAATCGGCACGGGCCTTGCCTTCCTGCTCGTCTTCAACAATCTGCCGTCCAATCTGCCAGTAGGTTTCGAGCAGACTGCTATTTACCATCCGGTAAACCCGCTGCCTTGCCTTAATTATTATCTCTCTTACCGAATTGAATAATTGTGTCTTCATCTGTTTGTTTTCTTTTTTAGGGTTTTCATTTCATTTCCTGTTCCATTTTTCCATTTCGTTTTGGATAAAAGCCTGCAGTTGCTCTTTTTTGGGAAGTTCGAGCAGGTATTTCGAAACGAATAAATGATTGTCCATACCTGCGGTTGCAAATTCTACCAAAGCATTGTTTTTATTGGTTACCAGTAAAATGCCAATAGTTGGGTTGTCGTCGGTTTGCATCACCCTGGCTTTGAAATAATTTACATAAGTGTTTAGTTGCCCGATGTTGTGCTGGTTAAAGTCTTCTACTTTCAGTTCTACCAAAACATGGCATTTGAGAATGCGGTGGTAAAAAACGAGGTCAATAAAAAAGTATTCATCACCAATGAGTATTTTCTTTTGCCGGGCTTCGAGGCAAAAGCCATTTCCCAATTCCATCATAAAATCCTGCAAATGGTCGAGCAGTGCTGTTTCGAGGTCGCTTTCTTCGACGGCATCTTTGGTTTTCAAACCCAAAAACTCGAATGCATACACCGATTTTACAATATCAACAGGGCTTGTCTTTTCTGCTTTCCGGTTGGTGATTTCGCTAAGCAGTTCTGGTTTGGCGCTCAGGCCGCAACGCTCAAAAAAGAGGCTGTTTATCTGGCGTTTCAGTTCTTTTACCGACCAGGTTCCATTGATGCAGGCGATTTCATAAAAGGTGCGTTTTAGGGCATCATCTATCCTAATGAGTTGTTCGAGATGCGTGTATGACAATGAGTTTATGATAACATCTCCTTTCAATTGAAACTCTGTTAGTTGGAATTCGGAGGTCAGCGACCCCCAAATTGAAAGCTGTTCACTATTCGTTTCATTTTCCAATTCGGAGGTCAGCAACCTCCGAATTGGGAAGTTTTGCAATTGGCTTGCGATCATTGGCTGTATTTGAGGATAATACAGATAAAACAACCTGAAATTCCGAAAGGTACGTTCGTCCAATCCTTTGATTGAAGCACAACGTTCGGCAAGTTTGGCTAAAAGTTTTTCCCCATATTTAGCCCGGTCTTCGCCGTTTTGCTCAAACTCAACAATATAAAAACCAATCAGCCAATTACGTAAAGTCAACGAAACGTTTACCGCTTTCGTAGCCTGCTGCTGAAAGTGCTGATGGGTTTGATTAATTGTATTTACTAAGATTTCGAAGTTCATTAAAGCATTTGTTTTAGTTGGTTTAAATTCCTGTTATTGATTTTTCAGTTTTAACGATTGCCCCACTTTGTCATTTCGTTTTGGATAAAGGCCTGAAGTTGCTCTTTTTTGGGAAGTTCCAGCAGGTATTTTGAAACGAAAAGTTGTTCGTCCATTCCGCTTAAAGCGTATTCGACCAGTTTCCGGCCTTTTTGTGTGCAAAGCAAAATACCAACCGGCGGGTTATCGTCGTGGCGTTTTACTTCTTCACGGAAGTACGAAACGTAGGTGTTGAGTTGCGACAGGTGTTCGTGTTTAAATTCATCAATTTTAAGCTCTACCAGAATATGGCACTTGAGGATACGGTGGTAAAAAACCAAATCAACAAAATAATATTCATCGTCAATAATCATTCGTTTTTGGCGGGCTTCGAAGCAAAAACCATGTCCCAGCTCTATTAAAAAATCCTGCAAATGATCGAGCAGCGCGGTTTCCAGTTCTTTTTCCTCGATTAAACTGCTGGTTTTAAGTCCCAGAAAATCGAAAAAGAAAACTGATTTTATGGCATCAGAAGCTTGCTGTGGGTCAATCTTACGCTGCAATTGCTCAAAGGCTAAGCCGGTATTTTCCGACAAGCCAACCCGTTCAAAAGCCAGTGTATTAATCTGGCGTTTCAGTTCTTGTACGCTGGGCATTGTTTTTAAAATGAGCAATTCAAAAAACACTCGTTTGGTATTATCTTCGATTTTGATGAGTTCCACAAAATGGGTAAACGAAATATTGTTGACAATATGTAAAAGGTAGCTTCCATTTCGTTCGATGAATTGTGCAGTTGCCGACTGCCCAATTTCCTTTCCGGTGTTTTGGAAGCCCAATTGTGCATTTGATAACTGCATTATTTCAGGAAGTGTTTTATTTGGGAAATCAGCTAATTGAGCAATGACTGCATTTAATTCGGTGTATGCCAGATAAAATTGCCTGAACAGTTTCAGGTTTCTATTACCTAAACCCTTGTTGTTTAACGAGTCGGCGAGTCTATCAATTAATCGTGCTCCATATTGCGCCCGGTCTTCCCCGTTTTGCTCAAACTCTACAATATAAAAACCAATCAGCCAGTTGCGTAAAGTTAACGAAACATTTACCGCTTTCGTAGCCTGTTGCTGAAAGTGCTGATGGGTTTGATTAATCGTATTTACTAAGATTTCGAAGTTCATAAAAGCGATTTTTTTAGATGGTTTAAATCCTTGTCATTGATTTTTCAGTTTTAACGATTGCCCCACTTTGCCATTTCGTTTTGGATAAAAGTGCTGCTCCATTCGGCTAATTGAAATTCATCGGACACTGTCTGATGAATTATATTATTCTCATTATCAAGCAAATGAAATTCGTCAGTTAATGACTGACGAATTACCGGGGAGAGTAAATTGTTGGAGTTTGAGAAAAGAATTTCTTTAATTTCTGGATAGGCGTTATAAAATTGTCTTGAAATTTTCAGACTTGTTTCGCCCAATCCCTTAAAAGCAATCCTATCAGCTAAATTTTTAAAAAGACTATCGCCATATTTAGCCCTGTCTTCCCCGTTTTGCTCAAACTCTACAATATAAAAACCAATCAGCCAGTTGCGTAAAGTTAACGAAACATTTACCGCTTTCGTAGCCTGCTGCTGAAAGTGGTTATGGGTTTGATTAATCGTATTTACTAAGATTTCGAAATTCATAAAAGCATTTGTTTGAGTTGGTTCAACAATGCGGCACGTTCTTTATCCAAAGCTTCAATCTGGCCAATAATCACCATTGGTTTTTCGTAGGATTTATCTTCGTAAACCACTTCTTTGTAGCGGTTTATGCTAAGGTCGTATTTGTTGTCGCGGATTTCGTTTACAGGCACCAGAAAGCTTTTATCCGTCCGTTTACGCGTGCTTTCGGCTTTCAGGTTGTGGTAACGGTTCACAATATCTGCAATGTCGCTGGCTTCGATGGGTTGGCGTTTGTCGTCGAGGCTAAAACCATCGGCCTGCATATCATAAAACCAAACGTTATCAGTTCCGCCACTGCTGGTTTTTGTAAAAACCAGTACGGCGGTGCTTACCCCGGCGTAAGGCTTAAACACACCACTCGGCATGCTGATGACTGCCTGCAGTTTTTGCCGGTCAATCAGTTCCCTGCGAATTTGTAAGTGCGCATTGCTGCTGCCAAACAAAACACCGTCGGGCACAATTACGGCGGCTCTGCCACCGGGTTTAAGGCCTTTTAATATCAAAGCCAGAAACAACAATTCTGTTTTTTTGCTGTCAACCACACTCAATATTTTACCATCAACTGCTTCGCGGTCGAGGCTACCTTTAAAAGGCGGATTGGCAAGGGCCAAAGTCGCTTTTTCGGTAAACCAGCTATTGGCTTCGCTCAGGGCGTCAACATCCATCAATTGCGGGTTTTCGATGCCGTGCAGAATCAGGTTCATGGCACCAATGCGGATCATCGTGGGGTCGAATTCCATGCCTGTAAACATTTTATTCTGGAAATGGTCGCGATATTTATCCTTGTATAGTTCGGTTTCGTAATGTTCGCGGATGTACTCGCTCACGGCCACATGAAAACCGCAGGTACCTGATGCGGGATCGCACATTAAATCTTCAAGTGTTGGCTGCACCATGTCAACCATCATCCGGATAATATGGCGGGGTGTGCGGAATTGTCCGTTTTGCCCGGCGGAAGCAATTTTACTCAGCAGATATTCATAAACATCACCTTTGGTGTCACGATCGACCATATCAATATTCGAGATCATCTCGACTACCTGAGCCAGCAGGCGGGGGGTAGGAATCATAAAAGTAGCGCCTTTCATAAACTTCGAAAATGAAGCGCTCCGGCTCCCCACATTACGAAGGAAATCAAAAACACCCTCATTCCGGGTGAAGAGCTTGTGCATCACCTCGGGGTCCATATTTTTGAAACGGCTCCAGCGTAACTCAAATTCCGTTTCGTTATAAATGGGTTCTACGATGGGCTTTTTGAGCAAATTGGCTTTCGATTCTTTTTGGGTCTGCAATTCATCTAATCTGCGGATAAAAAGCAAATAGGTCATTTGCTCGATTACGGTGATGGGGTTTGATAAGCCGCCCGTCCAAAAGGCTTCCCACACTTTATCAATCTGTGATTTTAAACTTCCTGTGATCATTTTACGTATTTGAAACTGTAAAAATAGTTAATCTTCCAAGAGTTCGGCGGATTCGGAATGAGAAGGTGCGATTTGACGAAAAAAGGAAATTATCATTTCAGCATGACTAACTTGAGCGGAAATTAAAAAAGGGCTTACAGTTTTTATGCTGTAAGCCCTTGATTTTGAAGCTCCCCCTGCTAGACTTGAACTAGCGACCCTCTGATTAACAGTCATATCTTAAACTTATTGTTTGTTTATTAATGATAGTGTTATTATATGATAATGTGCATGTTAAGCAATCTTTAATAAAAAGAAATGATAGAATATTAATGAAAATAACGTACTTTTGTATGCAAATCGTATGCAAATGGATTTTCATTGAATTAAAAATTAGGCTATGAAAAAGAACTACAATA
>CAJATL010000308.1 GCA_903944895.1 uncultured Bacteroidota bacterium | reverse complement strand
TGCTGATGTTTTGGCAGGAACTGTTACTTTAACTTTGACGGCAACAGCTATTTCGCCTTGTACGGCTTCCATTTCGGATAGTAAAATTCTGATCATCCAAAAAACACCAACAACGAATGCTGGAACAGATGCCACCATTTGCCAGGGAAGTACCCATACTTTAGTGGGCACAGCCTCAAATCAGGGAACTGCGTCATGGACAACTTCGGGAGACGGAACTTATAGTTCGACAAGCTCACTTACCCCGATTTACACCCCGGGAAATGCTGATGTTTTGGCAGGAACTTGTACTTTAACTTTGACGGCAACAGCTATTTCGCCTTGTACGGCTTCCATTTCGGATAGTAAAATTCTGATTATCCAAAAAATACCAACAACGAATGCTGGAACAGATGCCTCCATTTGCCAGGGAAATACCCATACTTTAGCAGGCACAGCTTCAAATCAGGGAACTGTGGCATGGACAACTTCGGGTGACGGAACTTATAGTTCGACAAGCTCACTAACCCCGATTTACACCCCGGGAAATGCTGATGTTTTGGCAGGAACTGTTAGTTTAACTTTGACTGTTACTGCTGTTTCACCATGTCCAGGAACAGCTTCTGACAGTAAAATTCTGGTCATTCAAAAAACTTCAACAGCAAATGCCGGGGCAGATGCTACCGTTTGCCAGGGAAGCTCCCATACTTTGGCCGGGGCAGCTACAAATCAGGGAACTGTAGTCTGGACAACTTCAGGAAACGGAACTTTTAGTTCGACAAGCTCACTAACCCCGATTTACACCCCGGGAAATGCTGATGTTTCGGCAGGAACGGTTACATTAACATTGACTGTTTCTGCTGTTTCGCCTTGTTCCGGGACTGCTTCTGACAGTAAAATTCTGGTCATACAAAAAACTCCAATAGCAAATGCCGGAGCAGATGCTACCGTTTGCCAGGGAAGTACCCATACTTTGGCCGGGACAGCTACAAATCAGGGAACTATAGTCTGGACAACTTCAGGAAACGGAACATTTAGTTCGACAAATTCCCTGACCCCGGTTTATACCCCGGGAACTGCTGATGTTTCTGCAGGAACTGTTACATTAACTTTGACTGTTGCTGCTGTTTCGCCTTGTTCCGGGACTGCTTCTGACAGTAAAATTCTGGTCATTCAAAAAACTCCAATAGCAAATGCCGGAGTTAATGCAACAATTTGTCAGGGAGTTACGCATACCCTGGCAGGAACAGCATCAAATTATGGAACTTTGGCCTGGACAACCTCAGGAAATGGAACTTTTAGCTCGGCAAGCTCACTAAATCCGGTTTACACACCAGGACCTGCTGATGTTTCGGCAGGTTCGGTTACTTTAAATTTAACGGCTTCTGCTATTTTGCCTTGTACACTGTCAGATGTAAAAAGTATGGTACTGACTATTATTTTTGGATCAACAGCTTCGGCCGGGGCCGATATGGATGTGTGTGTTAATAGTTCGGTTGCACTTCTCAATTCCTCATCATCATTCTATACTTCGTTACTTTGGACAACCAATGGTGATGGCTCCTTCGATAATAATGCCATTTTGCATCCAAATTACACCCCAGGTGCACAAGACTTAGCCAGCGGAACTGCAACACTTTGTCTTAACTCAACAGGAAGCGCTAATTGTGGAAATGCAACCGATTGCATGGTTTTACATTTTATTCCAATTCCTCAAATTGAACTTGGTATTCTGGCAGATACGGTATGCTTTTACGAAAGTTACACGATGTCGCAGGTACAATGTACCAATTATGATCTAATACAATGGTTTACCGTAAACGGTGCTGGTTTTTTCGATAATGAAATGTTATTAAATCCGACCTACTTCCCAAGTCCGATGATAGACTATTCTCAGGGTTGTATTATTGTGGGTGTATCAGCGTCGCCAATCAGTCCATGTGCAGTTAGTGATGAAGACTTTATGAACCTTTGTTTTCAGGAACCTGCTACTGTAATGGCGGGTGCGGATGCAACAATCTGTCAAACCGAAACACATACTTTATCAGGCAATGCATCAAATTACGAAAATGTTTTATGGACGACGTCAGGAAACGGGGTTTTTAGTTCGACAAGCTCACTAACACCGGTTTACACACCCGGATCGGCTGAGATTGAAGCCGGATTTGTTACTTTAACTTTAACCGTTCACGCCAATGCAGGCTGTGATGATAAATCCGACAGTAACATTCTTACCATTCAAAAAACTCCGGTGGTTGATGCCGGAGCAGATGTTACCATCCTCCAAACTGAGAGTTTTTTGGTTTCAGCCACAGCATCAAATTATAGCAGTCTGCAATGGTCAACCTCTGGTGACGGGATATTTAGTTCGACAAGCTCACTAACACCGGTTTACACTCCGGGTTCAGCTGATATTGCAAATTCTACTGTGGTTCTCTCACTTGCAGCTTTTTCGGTTTCTCCTTGTCAGGGACAAACCATTGATGAAATAACGCTTACGCTTTCTACTGCACAACAACAGTTTATCCAGTTAAACAGCGGATGGAATGGATTATCTTCTTTTGTTATTCCTTCAAACCCGGCTTTTGATCAGGTGATGGCACCCATTGCAAATAATCTTATCATAGTTAAGAACATGCTGCAGGTTTACTGGCCGGAATTTGGAATTAACACGATCGGAAATTTTGACCCGGCTAATGGATATCTCGTAAAAATGAATGCTGCAGCGACTTTGCCAATCAGCGGGTTTGAATTTGGAAATAAGACGATAAACCTCACGGCAGGCTGGAACATATTACCGGTCCTTTCTCCTGTAAATATTGGTTATCAGCAATTGATCACCCAATTGGGGAATGAATTGGTTATTGTTACCGAAATTGCCGGGACTGGAATCATCTGGCCTGACGAAGGGATTTACACCATTCCATTCCTGCTTCCCGGAAAAGCATACTGGATAAAGGTTAGAAGCCAATGCAACTTTACTTTTCCTGATTGATTGCCGCGCTGACTGAGTTTTTGATAAAAAATCCCCCGGAAATTGACTTCCGGGGGATTTTTGTTAGCATACTGAATTGTCACAGTTCAATCAAAAGCATCATTTATGACCGACAAAAAAATCCTGAATTAACCAAATACCTTTCAATTATTGAGTCCACCAACCGGCGGACTTCGTAGCTACAAAGGTCAGCTTTCTTTTTACCACCGTTTGGTCCCTGACAGGATTATCCGCCGACGTTAGGTCTGACACGCATACCTTATCTTAAAAATATGCGCCAATGGAACCGTTATAATGTTTTAACAAAACCACCTCCGGGCACAACGAATCAAATTTCAAAATACCTGCTGTTGAAAAGGAATGGTTTGAAAATTAATCACACCAAAAAAAATCATTTATCCTGCTCAAAATCCGCTTTTATATTTGTCTTATAATTATTTTTATCATCCTGGCGGTGGTATGCTGCAAAATGGGTTAACCGGCAGATTTCGTAATGCGTGAAAATGTTTACTAACTTTGCCGTACAGTTTAAGAATTTTTAGAGAAATTGTAAATAAACAAATAAACAAAAATATTAATAGTATAGCCTATGAAAAGGATAAATTTTCAAATTGAAAGACAGGTAAGCCATCGGTTACCTGTTTGGGTTGCTGTTTCAATCCTGACGTTTTTTTTTGGTTTTGATGTGGTATATGGTCAGGGTGTAAATAATTACAGCGCACCTGCTGATCAGTCAGAGATGACTGCAGGTGAAATTCATTCTAATCTTAACCGGCAGGAAGTTCCCGAATCAAGGGAGGTCAGCGAAAGTATTCTATATCCACCAAATTGGGAAACGCCTGAATCGAGTCGTGTGGATCCTCATTTTCTCATTGTTACTTTGCAGGCGAATCCTCGTATTGGCAACATTCCAATCCAGCAAGGCGATTACATAGGGGCTTTCTTTGTTGGTGACGGCGGCACATTGGTTTGTGGAGGGTCAAAATATTGGAAGGCTGATTCGGCTATAATTTTTGCGATCACCGGCGATGATCCGGAAACAACACATAAAGAGGGATTTTCCTATGGTGAAGTTATCAACTACAAATTATTCTCGTTTACTACCATGAAGAATTACGATGTGACTACAATCAATTTCGATACAAGTCCGGGCTCTGGTTATATCTCAGGTGCAAAGTGGTATCCGTTAGCAATTTCATCAGCAATCAATGTTAAAGCAAATGTTATTTTTGACGCTTATGCTACTGCAAATCCTAATCCTGTGTGTATGGGTAATCCGGTAACTTTGGCAGGAAATATTTTTATTGGTACAACCGGAAATTATACCTTTAACTGGACCTCAACTCCAACCGGATTTTCTTCTAATCTGCAGTATCCTCCGGCGGTTACGCCATTGGTTAATACTACTTATAATTTATCGGTTTTTGATGGTTTACTTACTTCAACCCATCAGCTTTTGGTGGTTGTTAACCAAAATCCATCACAAGTAAACGCCGGTGCAGATATTGCGATCTGCACCAATCAAACTGCACAAATCGCAGGATCTGCCATAAATTATGGTTCGGTTTTATGGACTACCTCCGGAACCGGGCTGTTTAATAATGCCACCATATTTAACCCTGTTTACACACCAGGTATAAGTGACAAACAAAATGGATCAGTTGTACTAACATTAACTGTTCAGCCACCAGAAGACTGCACCACTGCGGCAAGCGACCAACTTACCCTCACTATTCTTCCGTTGCCATCGGTAAACGCAGGCCCGGATAAATCAGGCTGCAAGGGCAGTCCGGTAGCGATGAATGTGACCGCTTCCAGCTTTTCCACGGTACAATGGACAACTGCAGGGGATGGGACCTTTAGCAATGCTCAAACTTTGAATCCGCTATATTATCCGGGAAATACCGATGTTACAAACGGAAATTTTACGCTTACCGTTTTGGTGAATGCAATAACACCCTGTTCGGGAAATGCCAGCGACCAGATTAAGATAACTTTAGTTAATCCGCCAACAGCAGGAGGGCCTTCAAGCAAACAACTTTGCGAAACAACTCCAACCGTTACAATAAACGGATCTGCCACTAATTACAGTGCTGCTTACTGGACTACCGCCGGAGATGGAACGTTTAACAATCCAAATGCACTGGTTACTGTTTATTCCCCCGGCACAAACGATAAGCTTAACGGAGAGACAACAGTGACATTACATGCAATGCCAAATAATCCCTGTTCAGTACCTGCCATAAAGAATATCGTAATAAGCATTAAAAGAAATCCGCTTATTGATGCAGGAAATACCAACAGCGTATGTCAGGGTCAAAGTTTACAGTTAAACGCCAGTGCAAGTCATTACAACACAATTCTATGGACTACTTCAGGCAATGGTGTTTTTAATAATCCAAATAGCGTTACGGCTATTTACACACCTGGCTCAATTGATATTGCTGCCGGACAGTTTACACTAACCCTTACAGGAACAGCTCTTGTTCCATGCACGCTAAGTGTTTCTGACAATTTGCTTGTCCAAATTTTAGGGCAACCAACTGTGCAGATCAATACACCATCAAACCAAACAATTTGTGCGCCGCCGCCGTTACAATTAAGTGCTTCAGCCACCAATTATGATCATTTGCTTTGGGCTACTTCGGGAAATGGCACCTTCAGCGATCCTGCCGTTTTAGATCCTGTTTATACACCTGGTACAGCCGATGTATCAGGGTCACCGTTACCACTTACATTAACTGCCTTTGCTGCTGAGGATTGCGGGTCAGGTGCCACGAATCAGATTCTGGTTACTTTTATTGCAGGTCCATCAGCCAATTCCGGTTCTGATGTAACAATCTGTCAGGGCAGCACCCACCTGCTGGCTGGCACAGCAACAAACCAGGCAGGTATTTTATGGACAACTTCCGGAACCGGGACTTTTAGTTCGACAAGCTCACTAACCTCGATTTATACCCCTGGCATAGCCGATATCACCGCAGGAACTGTTACCTTAACTTTGACGGCTTCAGCAGTTTCGCCCTGCACGGCTTCTGTTTTTGATGCAAAAATTCTCACTATCGAAAAGGCCCCAATAGCCAATGCAGGAGAAGATGCTAATTTATTACCGGGAGGTGTTTATTTCACGGCAACCGCTTTCGTCGAAAATGCAACTTCAGTTATCTGGAGTACCTCTGGCGATGGTGTTTTTGATAACCCCACCGTTTTGCATACCATTTATACTCCGGGAGCTGCTGACATAAACAGCGGTACGGTGACACTCACGCTTTCGGCCTTTAATGCCTATTGTAATTCAGTTTTTGATGATGTTAATCTTTTCTTCGAACTTCCTGCTGGAGATCCAACCGCTTTTGCTGGTCAAGATGCCGAAATTTGCGAAACCGAAAGCATTGGTTTAACTAATGCAACTGCAACAAATTATAGTGTATTGGTTTGGTCAACCAACGGCGACGGATCTTTTAATAATGTTGCTTTACTACATCCGGTATATACTCCGGGGCAATTGGATAAATCATCAGGGGTTGTGCAACTTTGCCTCAAGGCGTTGCCTCAGGAACCTTACACTTATGAAGCCACCGATTGTATGTTACTTACGATCCAAAAAACACCATCAGCCAATGCCGGAAACGATGCAACAATCTGCCAGGGGAGCACCCACACACTGGCCGGAACAGCCACAAACCAGGCAAGTGTTTTATGGTCAACTTCAGGAACCGGAACTTTCAGTTCGACAAGCACACTAACCCCGGTTTACACGCCTGGCACCGCTGATATCACTGCCGGAACTGTAACTTTAACTTTAACGGCTTCGGCAGTTTCGCCTTGTACGGCTTCAACATCCGATACTAAAATTCTGATTATTCAAAAAACGCCAACAGCCAATGCAGGAAACGATGCAACAGTTTGCCAGGGAAGTACCCACACATTGTCCGGAACGGCAACAAACCAGGCAAGTATTTTATGGTCAACATCCGGAACAGGGACTTTTAGTTCGGCAGTCTCACCAACCACGGTTTATACACCCGGCGCCGCTGATATCACCGCAGGAACGGTTACCTTAACTTTGACGGCTTCGGCAGTTTCACCTTGTACGGCTTCAGCCTCCGACAATAAAATTCTTATCATCCAAAAAACACCTACAGCCAATGCCGGTTCTGATGCAACAGTTTGCCAGGGTAGCACTCACATGCTGGCT
>CAJATL010000307.1 GCA_903944895.1 uncultured Bacteroidota bacterium | reverse complement strand
TTTTGATGATGGCAAAAAGGAATATTCCACCATCATCATCGAACGGGGAACGCCGGGTTTTAAACAGGTGCCCATGCACGGCAAAATGATGTGGCGCGCTTCGGATACGGCCCAGCTCTTTTTTGACGATTGCCGTGTGCCCGAGGAAAACCTCCTTGGCAAAGTTGGCGAAGGTTCAAAAATGATGCTTTCGACGCTTGATAACGGGCGGCTTTCGATTGCAGCCATGGGCTTGGGCGCGGCACAGGGGGCTTTCGACCTGGCCATGCAATATTCGCAGGAACGCAGACAGTTTGGAAAACCGATTTCAAAATTCCAGGTAACAGCATTTAAACTGGCCGATATGGCGATGAAAATCGAACATGCCCGCTGGTTTCTTTACAGGACATGCTGGCTTAAAGATAATCACCGCCCATTTGGGAAAGAGGCCGCCATGGCAAAATTGTATTGTTCGGAGATTGCCAAGGAAGTTGCCGACGAAGCCGTCCAGATTCACGGAGGTTACGGGCTGATGAAAGATTACGACGTGGAGCGGATTTACCGCGACCAGCGCCTGCTTCAGATTGGTGAAGGAACCTCTGAAATCCAACGATTGGTAATATCGAGGCATCTGGGACTTTAGGAAGAAGTATGCAGTTGGCAGTGAATAAAGTAGGCAGTTATGGGCAATGTTACAAAGACAGACCCGTTCAAAGGAATAGAAGCTTATAAAACAAAAAAATGGGTAAGACGACACTTTACATAGCGACAACACTTGACGGTAAAATTGCACGAAAAGACGGCAGTTTAGATTGGTTGTACGCCTTACCAAACCCGAATCAAATTGACCACGGTTACGGACAATTTTTAAGCAATATCGGTACTACTTTAATGGGTAAGAACACTTACAAGGAAATAATTGGGTTTGGAGCAGACTGGCCATACATAGGTATGAACTCCTACGTGGTGACAACTGACAAAGACTTCAAACCGACTACAGCTGACACATTTATCGTTGCGACCAACCTGACAGCCTTTGTAAACGACTTGAAGAAAAAAAATGAAAAAGATATTTGGCTCATTGGCGGTGGACAACTTATTGCTTCATTCCTTGAAAACGACCTATTGGATAGAATGATTTTGACACTAATACCAACCACAATTGGAGAAGGTATTCCTTTGTTTCCAGACATTGCAAAAGAAACGACCTGGACTTTGATAAATGTTGAAAGATTTGAAACAGGAGTTGTAAACTTGACCTATGACAGAAAATAGTGTCCAACTGGCACCTGCCGACTGGCAACTGGCCAATAAAGACTTTTATAAATTTAGAACTCATTTAATAGAAAAATAAATCATGGAAAACAAAACAGAACTGAAAATTCTTCCAAGCGGATCACTTCAAATTAAAGGCAATTTTGTAATTATTGATCAGGCTGGCCAGGAAATCAAAGCTACAGATCCGGCTTTTCTTTGCACCTGCGGAAAATCAAATATCAAACCTTTCTGCGATGGATCGCACAAAAGTTTAGGTTCAAAAGGATGGTTTAAATCCAGCTAAGAAGGTCGAACACGCATTTTTTTGGGAAGTAATCTAAAGATGGAAATCAGATTTTTGACTATTTTTAATCCTGAGTTTTTCTTCTAAAAATTTAAAAAATGATTAACCTATGAATCAACCGATACTTTGGCAGCCTGATGAGGGCAGGATGAAAAATTCGCAGATGTACGAATTTCTGAATCTGATAGATAAAAAATATCATTTGCATGACTCGAACTACGCAGCACTTCACCAATGGAGCGTTGAAAATATCGCCGATTTTTGGATGGAATTCTGGGATTACGCGCAGATTTTGAATTCGCACCAATATAACCAGGTTGTGGATGATCCTTCGAAAATGCCAGGTACAAATTGGTTTTCGGGAGCCAAACTGAACTTTGCCGAAAATCTGCTGCAATATCGCAGCGATAAAACTGCCATCATTTTCAGGGGTGAAAATGGGTCCGAAAAAAGGATTTCCCAACGCGAATTATACAACGATGTTTACCGTGTTGCTTCCGGATTAAAGAAGCTTGGCGTTGGTATTGGCGATCGTGTTGCGGCTTTTATGCCCAACATCCCCGAAACCGTTATTGCCATGCTGGCCACCGCTTCAGTAGGCGCCATCTGGTCGTCGTCGTCGCCTGATTTTGGCATTAAAGGCGTTTTAGACCGGTTTTCACAGATCGAGCCCAAAGTGATTTTTGCTGCTGATGGCTATTTTTATAATGGCAAACAGTTCGATTCGCAGGAAAAACTGCGCGGTATTCTCGAAAAACTTCCGACCGTACAAAATGTTATTTTGGTTGATTTTACGGGTAAACGCGACACCACAAAGTTTGATAATGCCATCCGTTGGGAACATTTCGGCAATCATGAAGCCGGAGAAATTCATTTCGAGCAGCTTCCTTTCAGCCATCCGCTTTACATTATGTATTCTTCGGGCACAACCGGATTACCGAAAAGCATTGTTCATTCCGCCGGAGGCACGCTGATCCAGCATTTAAAAGAACTTCGCCTGCACTGTGATCTCACGCCTGACGATACGATTTTTTATTTTACAACCTGTGGCTGGATGATGTGGAACTGGGTGGTGAGCAGCCTGGCCGTGGGCTCGACACTTGTACTTTTTGATGGCAATCCCTTTTATCCTGCTCCCGACGCTTTGCTAAAAATGGCCGATGAGCTTGATATTTCTATTTTCGGGACCAGTGCAAAATACATCGCATCGCTTGAAGATGCCGGTGTAAAGCCAAAACAGATTTCATCTTTTTCAAAACTCAAAGCCATCACAAGCACTGGTTCACCGCTCACCAACGAAAGTTTTGAGTACGTTTACCGCGAATGGAAAACCGATGTTCAGCTATCATCCATCGCCGGAGGCACCGACATTATTTCATGCTTTGTCCTAGGAAATCCACTTCTGCCGGTTCATACCGGCGAAATCCAGTGTCGTGGCCTGGGAATGGCCGTGGATTGTTTCGACCTTTCGGGAAAACCGCTCATCGGCGAAAAAGGTGAACTTGTGTGTAAAAAGCCTTTTCCTTCGATGCCCGTTTATTTCTGGAACGATCCTGATGGAGCAAAATATCATAAAGCCTATTTCGAAGTTTATCCCAACATCTGGCACCACGGCGATTATGTTGTTATTAGCGAACATGGCGGAGTTACGATGTATGGCCGTTCAGATGCAACACTTAATCCTGGCGGTGTGCGAATCGGCACTGCCGAAATTTACAGCATTGTCGAAAACATGGACGAAATCGACGATTCGGTCATCGTTGGCCAGCAATGGCATGGAGACGAAAGAGTTGTACTGTTTATAAAATTAAAATCCGGAATCAACCTCGACGAAAATCTGATAAAGAAAATCAGTACAAATATTCGTTCAGGCTGCAGCCCACGGCATGTTCCGGCAATCATCAAAACAGTGAATGATATTCCATACACCCTCAATGGTAAAAAAGTGGAGGTGGCTGTTAAGAAAATCATCCATGGTGAAGAAGTCCAAAACCGGGATGCACTCAGGAATCCGGAGTGTTTGGAAGAATTTCGGGGAATATTGGAATGATGGAAAAATGGAAAGATGGGCAAATGAGACAATTCGACGATTCGACAATTCGGCAATTGGAAGAATGGAAAGTTGAGGCGTTAGCCTAAATCCGGCTTCGGCGGGAATGGAAAAATTGAAAATTAAAATGAAACCTGCCAGATAATAAGGGTCTGTTGGATTTGGGCATATTAGAATAAAATTTTGTTGAGTTATTTTGTAGATTTGTAAAAAAGTAAAAACATGAAAGCTATCGAATTTGAAACTTGCATCAAAAAAAGGTCAATAAGCATACCTGAGCAATTCCAGAATTTGGATAATATTAGGGCTAGGGTAATTTTATTGTTTTCTGAGTCTGAGAAGCAAGGTAATTACGATAAAAATTTACTTTTTCTCGCATTCGACAAAGCTCAGCAAAAGGGTATTTTTAAAAACATAGATAATTCGGTTGCCTGGCAAAAACAAGTAAGAGATGAGTGGGAATAAAGGTTTATTAGACAGTAACATCATTATTGACGCTTCAAAAGGAATCATTTCTATTCAGGAAATCACGGAGGATTATGATTTTCTTTATGCATCCTTAATTAGTTATGTTGAAACCCTGGGTTATAATTTTGCTGACAACGAAGAGGTTAAAATCGTTGAACAGATCCTCAATAGTATCGAAATTGTAGATTTGACCAAAGAGATTGCTGATATTGCCATCGAATATCGAAAAATGAAAAAGATAAAACTTCCGGATGCTTTAGTCCTGGCAACATCAAAGTATCTGAAGGCGGATTTAATAACCAGCGACATCATGGATTTTCAAAATGTCGACAATTCGGTTAAAATTGTACAGCCGCGGAAATTGAAAGGATTGCTCTAATTTTTTAACCATTAGATATTGCTAAAAATGATGAACCTGTTGACCAATAAATATTTTGACTCCTACATTTCATCATTGGCTTTTGATTTGAAATCTGCTTTTGCAGCCATCAAAGAGAGGGAATGGACTGTTGAAAACTTCAGGTTTTATACGGCTGTTTCTGTAATGTCATCATCAAAAATTGAGGGCGAAACGCTTGAAATAGACAGCTATTTGAAACACAAAATTCAATCCATCGAATATCTTCCTAACCTGACCGAAAAACCCAACGACCTATACCTTGCGTATGAATTTGCCAGAGATAACAAACTGACGTTGAAGAATTTTTTTAAGGCACATTCACTTGCAACCGCCCATTTACTACCTTCTTCACATAGAGGCGTGGTAAGGACCGGCAATATGCTGATCATGCAACAACAAACCAACAGAATTCAATACGAAGCTGCTTCCGCTTACAAAGTAAAAAATGAGTTTGAAGAATTATGGAGCGAACTATCACATCTTGTCGATAAAAATTTGAACATCGAAGAAACGTTTTATTTCGCATCACTCATTCATCTTGTTTTTGTAAAAATTCATCCATTTAATGATGGCAATGGACGTGCTGCCCGGTTGTTGGAAAAATGGTTTCTATCGGCTAAACTTGGCGAAAAAGCATGGTATATCGGAAGTGAGTATTACTATTATAAAAATTTGCAGGCATATTATGGCAATTTGGAAAGGTTAGGATTGTTCTACGATGAATCAGACTATGAAAAATCGCTGCCATTTCTTTTAATGCTGCCGCATTCGCTGACTTTTGAAAAGTAAACAATCAAAAATAAATTTACAGCAGGAATTTTCCGGTTAAAAACAAAAATCCACAAAATTATGAACTACCCAAAAAAAGTTGTTATTGGAGATATTACCGTCAGAGACGGTTTCCAGCACGAAGAAAAATTTATCCCTACCGAGGCGAAACTCTGGGTTTCGGAACAGTTGATCCTGGCCGGGTTTAAGCACATCGAAGTGACAAATTTCGGCAATCCCGCGGGCATGCCGCAGTTTAAAGATGCCGACGAGTTGCTCAAAAAAATCAGGGCAAGTAAAAAAATCAAACACCTGATTGATGAGGTAAAACTCACAACCATTACCATTCGTGAAAAAGCTGTTGAGCGCGCCATCAAAGCCAGGCAGGAAGGTTGGGGCCCCGACAGGATTTTGCTGATGGTTTCGACAAGTGAATCTCATCAAAAGAAAAATTCAGGGCTTTCGATTGCCGACTACTGGAAAATGAGCGAAGAGTGGGTGAAAAAAGCCCGTGAAGCAGGCCTTAAAGTTAACGGAACGGTAAGCACCATCTGGGGTTGTCCCATCGAAGGGCCAACCGAAATGAAAAAAGCCATCGAATTTACAAAACGCTGGTTCGACATCGGCGCCAACGATGTGGAACATGCCGACCACGACGGTTCTGCTTCTCCCGACAGGGTTTACAAATATTTTTCGATGTTGCTCGAAACTGTGGATAACCCGCACAAACAAATTGCCCATTTTCACACCACAAGAGGTTGGGGGATGGCCAACGTTCTGGCGGCTTTGCAGGCCGGAATGACCAATTTTGAGGCTACCATGGGCGGCATCGGCGGTCAACCTGCCAACTTTGTGGATGGCGTACCTGTTGCCGGCACAGGCGATTATTACTATCGTGACCCAAATATTGTTGGACTCGTTCCGATGGAAGACATGGTGGTGATGATGGACGAAATGGGCATCGAAACCGGCCTCGATATTGATAAAATCATCGAAATCGGTAAAATGGTCGAACGAATCGTTGGACGGCCGTTACGTTCAGAATCCATCAGAACCGGAAGAATTCCCAAAGAGATGAGCGGGAGATAGGGGAAGTTGGCAGCCCCGATAGCTATCGGGGGTAGGCAGTCGGCAGAAAAAAAACAGGCAGTTTGTAGCCTTGAGAGCTATCGGGAATCAGTATTTTAAAATGATAGTACAATGTGATGGAATGCCTCTGTTTAAAAACAAATCGTACAAAAACATTTTTTTAATCAAATATTCAATGAAAAAAGTAATTCACACCGAAAATGCACCAAAAGCTGTTGGCCCCTACAGCCAGGCTATCGAAACCAACGGAATCCTGTTTATCTCGGGGCAAATTCCGATTGATCCGGCCACCGGCAAAATTGTTGAAGGCGGGATTAAAGAACAAACAACACAGGTCATGAAAAACATCGGAGCCATTCTCAAAGAAGCCGGCTACAGTTATGCGGAAGTTGTAAAATCGACCTGCCTGCTGGCGGATATGGCCGATTTTGCTGCCATGAACGAGATTTATGGAAGTTATTATCCCGAAAATCCACCGGCCAGAGCGGCGTACGGTGTTGTAAAATTGCCGCTTGGTGCAATGGTCGAGATCGAAACAATTGCCGCAAAATCTTAAACTGAAAGCCAGTTTCGTATTATTTCAAGCCCGAACTCAGTCATCACCGATTCAGGATGAAATTGTAAGCCAACAAGATCATATTTTTGATGCCGGAAAGCCATCGGAAGGCCGTTTTCGTCCTTCATGATGATTTCAAGTTCAGCGGGCATTTCGTTTTCGGGGATTATCCAGGAATGATAATGGCCAATATAAAATTGTTGAGGTAACCCGCTAAAAAGAGGGTCGGAACGTAGGATTTGTCCCTTGTTCCGGAGTCCGTGCATGGGCTGCTGCAACTGCCGGAGTTTTCCACCGAATAATTCTGCCAGGGCTTCAAAGCCCAGACAAATGCCAAGGATGGCTTTTTTTTGATAATATTTTTGAAGAAAATCCATCAGATCCCCTGCTTCTGAGGCGATTCCCGGGCCTGGTGAAATCAAAACCTTGTCAAAACCGGTCTCTGAAAGCTGATGAAGCTGGTCGTTTTTAATGAGGAGATAATCCGTAACACCATTTTGCTCAACCAGTTGAACCAGGTTGAAGGTGAATGAATCGTAATTATTGATGATTAAAAGTTTCAAATATGTTGAATTTGGATGGCAAATTTAGAATTGTTTACGGATGATTATGCATGAATTTGCATCCATTTGGAAATTTTAAAATTAAAGACCAGCGAGACAGATTGTCAATGCAAATGATATTCTTTGGTAAAATAAAAGCTTATCAGAAGAAATTAATTGTCAAATTTGCACATTAGCACATTTTCAAATTGTCTTTGTTTTGATGAAAGAAGCCATTACTTACATAAATCATCTTGGAAAAGCCAGGATTCCTTTCCTGTTTATCATCGATTTTGATCATAAACAGCCAATCATTTTGCGGCTGGATGAAGTTGATGAAAAGAAGATTTTGTTTGATGTGAATGGCCGAAAAAATTTTGAAATCGCACCAATCATTCCAAAAAAACTCAGATTTAAGGCTTTTCCTGTAGATAAAAACCGCTACCAGCAAGCCTTTGAAGATGTTATCGAAAATATCAGGTACGGCAATTCTTTCTTGCTCAACCTGACCATGCCCAGCCGTATCGAGACCAATTTTTCGATCAAAGACATCTTTTTTCAAAGCCAGGCCAAGTATAAACTCTGGCTTAAAAATCGTTTTGTGGTATTTTCACCTGAAATTTTTATCCGGATAAACGACTGTAAAATCAGGTCATTCCCGATGAAAGGAACCATCGATGCCTCACTTCCGGATGCTGAAAACATGCTTTTAAACAACGAGAAAGAGCTTGCCGAACATTACACCATCGTCGATCTGATCCGCAACGACCTGAGCATGGTGGCCAAAAATGTAAAAGTCGAACGATTCAGATATATCGACCATCTCAAAACCAACCGCAACGAGCTTTTGCAGATGAGTTCAGAGATTAGTGGAGACCTGCATGACAATTTTCATGAAAACCTTGGCGATTTGCTCTTTACGCTGCTTCCAGCCGGGTCAATTTCCGGCGCTCCCAAAAAGAAAACTGTCGAAATCATCCGCCAGGCGGAGCAATACGAAAGGGGTTTTTATACAGGGATTTTTGGAATTTATGATGGCGAAAACCTGGATAGCGGCGTGATGATCCGGTTTATCGAACAGACAGCCGAAGGGCTGATTTACAAAAGTGGTGGCGGCATTACTGCCAAAAGCAATTGCGACGAAGAATATCAGGAACTAACCGATAAAATTTATGTGCCGTTTACTTGAAACCATCCGGAGCGAAAACGGGGTTCTCCAAAACCTGTCCTGGCACCAGGCAAGGCTGGATTATGCCCGGAAAATGTTATTCAAATCTTTTCAACAGTTCAGTTTAGATGAGCTGGTTGTACCGGAAGAATTTAAAAAAGGCCTCTGCAAATGCAGGGTGATTTATGCTAAAGACTTCGAAAACGTTGAGTTTTCGGTTTATCATTTGCCAAAAATACAATCCTTAAAATTGGTGGTAAATGATGAAATCGACTACCACCATAAATTTGCCGACCGTTCCGAAATTCAAAAGTTGTTCGAGAAAAGAGGCCTGGCCGACGATATTCTGATCATTAAAAATGGCCTGATTACCGATTCATCTTACACCAATATTTTATTCTTTGATGGCGAATACTGGCTGACGCCAAAGCAGCCGCTACTGATGGGCGTACAAAGGGCAGTTCTTATCCACGCAAAAAAAATCATCCCAACCGAAATCCGTCCTGCCGACCTTGTTCATTTTACCAAAGCCCGTCTCATCAATGCAATGATCAGGTTTGAGGATGAACTCGATCTGAGCATTCGGACAAATATTTCCTAATGTGTCCTCCCGATAGCTATCGGGATGCCTAATGTGGTAAAAAAACTCCCTGATTTGGCTTCAATATTTTCGTGTTAGCACCCCATTTTTCGATATTTTTGCCCACAAAATTTTAATCCAAAAAATATGAAATTCAAAGCTTTGCTATTTGCACTACTAATCAGCTTTTTTACTACATTTCAATCTTCCGCCGACGAGGGCATGTGGATTCCGATGCTGCTCGAACAACTCAACGAAAAAGAAATGCGCGACATGGGTATGCGCCTTACTGCACGGGACATTTACGACATCAACAATTCCTCTTTAAAAGATGCAATACTTTTATTTGGCGGTGGTTGCACTGCCGAAATTATTTCCGCCGAAGGACTGATCCTCACCAACCACCATTGCGGATATCGCGAAATACAGAGCCACAGCACCATCCAGAACGATTATCTGAGAGATGGTTTCTGGGCACAAAATCACAACGAAGAATTGCCAAGCGCCAATCTGAGCGTTTCGAGGCTTGTCAGGATGGAAGAGGTTACAGCTAAAATGCTGGCAGGCATCAAACCCGAAATGACCGAAAAAGTCCGCGATTCGGTTCTGAAAATCAACCGGAAATCCATTGAAGCTGCGGCTTCCAAAGAAAATACCTACGAAGCAAAGGTGCGGGATTTTTATTACGGCAACGAATTTTACCTTTTCGTTACCGAGGTTTTTAAAGATGTCAGGCTCGTTGGCGCCCCGCCATCAAGCATCGGAAAATTTGGCGGCGACACCGATAACTGGATGTGGCCCAGGCATACCGGCGATTTTTCGCTGTTCCGCATTTATGTTGATAAAGACAACAAACCGGCCGCTTTTTCTAAGGAAAACATTCCTTACAAACCGCTTTATACCATCCCGATTTCGCTTAAAGGCGTTAAAGAAAACGACTTTACCTTTATTTTTGGATTTCCGGGACGTACCCAGGAATACCTGCCTTCCGATGCGATCGAGATGATTACCGAGGTTCAAAATCCGATCAGGATCGAACTTCGCCGCCAGAAGCTAGATATTTATGAATCATTTATGAGCCAGGATCAGAAAATCAGGATTCAATACTCTGCTAAAGACGCAGGCCTGTCAAACGGCTGGAAAAAGTGGATCGGCGAAAGCAAGGGAATCGCAAAACTCGATGGTATCGAGAAAAAACAGGATTATGAACAGGCTTTTCAAAAATGGGTAAGCTCAAACACGACAACACAAAATCAATACGGCGGCCTCATTGATGATTTTGATAAAACCTTTAAAACACTTTCCGGTTATCAACAGCAGTTAATTTTCGTTACCGAAGCAGGCCTTGGAATTGAGATTGTAAAAGCTGCCCGAACACTTTCAAAACTTGAAGAAATATCACGAAATAAGGATGTTTTGGAGGATGATGTCAAAAAGGAAATCGCAAAAGCAAAATCTTCCCTGAGCCAGTTTTATAAGGATTATTATTTGCCGCTCGATAAGAAAATATTTGTAAAGATGCTCGAATCGTACAGGTCAGGATTGGATAAATCCCAACTGCCGGAGGTTTTTGCGATGATTGAAAAAGATTACAAAGGCAATATCCAGGCTTATGCTGATGTGGTTTTCGGGAAATCAATGTTTTCTGATTCGACGCAAGTGATGGCTTTTCTGCAATCATACAAGCCCTCACAACATAAAAAGATTTCGAACGACCCGGCATTTATACTTGCCAGCGAACTGAGCGATCATTATCTCAAAAATATCAATCCAAGGGTTAATGTTTTAGAAGCCCGTGTTGACAGTATGATGCGCCTCTATATGAAAGCCCAGATGGAGATGCAGCCTGAGAAGCGTTTTTATCCCGATGCAAATTCGACCTTGCGTGTGGCTTATGGTAAGGTAAAACCTTATTACCCTAAAGATGCCGTATTTTACGAGTTTCAAACCACCCTCGAAGGGATCATCGAAAAGGACGACCCTGCAGTTTATGATTATGTGGTTGATGAACGGCTAAAAAAACTTTATGCAAGTAAAGACTATGGAAAGTACGGCCAGAATGGAACCATGCCTGTTTGTTTTATCGGGACAAACCATACCACCGGCGGCAATTCGGGCAGCCCGGCTTTAAACGCCGACGGCCAGTTAATCGGGCTTAACTTCGACAGGTGCTGGGAAGGAACCATGAGCGACCTCATGTACGACCCCGATCAGTGCCGCAACATCATGCTCGATGTGCGGTATTTCCTCTTTATCGTCGATAAATTCGCCGGTGCGCATCATTTGATTGATGAGATGGTTTTGGTCGAGTAGCTGGTTTGAAAGCTGGTGCAATAATAAAGATGAATAGTTTTTAAAACAATCAAACCCACTAATTATTGATCCAATTTTGCAGATGATTTCTGCAAAATCTGATAAAAAATCAATGCTTTAGGAATAAATTTAAAGTATATGAAAACAAAAATCACAGAACTATTCGGGATAAAATACCCGGTTATCCAGGCAGGAATGATCTGGTGTTCGGGCTGGAAACTGGCTTCGGCGGTCTCAAATGCCGGCGGGTTAGGACTGATTGGCGCCGGCTCGATGCATCCTGACATTTTTGAGGAACACCTCAGAAAGATGAAAGCCGCCACCGACAAACCCTGGGGTGTAAACCTTCCGCTGCTTTATCCGCAGATGGGCCAAATCGTCAAAATCGTTTTAAGAGAAAAAGTTAAGATTGTTTTCACCTCGGCGGGAAATCCCAAAAAATGGACAGGTTTGTTTAAGGAAAATGGAATTACGGTGGTTCATGTGATTGCCAATACGAAATTTGCCATCAAATCGCAGGAAGCCGGCGTGGACGCCATTGTTGCCGAAGGTTTTGAAGCCGGTGGCCATAATGGGGCCGAGGAAACTACAACGATGGCTTTGATTCCTTTGATCAGGAAAACCGTAAGTATCCCTTTAATTGCTGCCGGAGGAATTGCCACCGGCCGGCAGATGCTTGCTGCTTTTGCCCTTGGCGCAGATGGAGTGCAGGTTGGGAGCCGTTTTGCTGCTTCTGAAGAATCGTCGGCGCATCCCGTTTTTAAACAGAAAATAATCGATGCCAAAGATGGCGACACCAAACTTGCCCTAAAGCGACTGGTTCCTGTCCGCCTGATCCGCAATAAATTTTTAAACGAAGTTGATGAAATGGAAAACCGCGGGGCTTCATTGGAAGAACTAAAATCCCACCTGGGACACGGCCGCGCCAAACTCGGCATGTTTGAAGGTAATGCTGACGATGGTGAACTCGAAATCGGCCAGGTTTCGGCGTTAATTGATGATATTAAGCCTGCTGCGCAGATTTTGGAAGAAATGATGGAAGAGTTTGAGGTTGCGAGGAAGGAATTATCTGAGCTTTAAATGTATTGATAAAATGCCTGATGAAATTCCCGTGCGATGTTCATATTTCGTTCAAATTGGCTGCGCACATTTTTTACAGACGTAAACACATCTAACCATAAACAGACTTTTGGGAATCATGCTTTACTTGAATATTTTTCGTTCTCCAAAAAAAACACTGTATTTGAACAAAGCAGCATATCTTCGTGTTATTATTCTAAAATCTAAAATCATGATCAGAACGTTACTTTATAGCGCAGTATTTATGCTCTTCAGCATGAGCAGCATAGCACAAATTAACCTTGTCGGGGCAGCCAACAACCTTGAAACGGGTAAGATTGACATTGTTAAATGGCAGGCACTTGATCCTGAATCGTTAATTGTTCATTCTTCAATTCTTGACGGATATTATTTCGCCACATCGGCATTCGATTCGTACAACAGCAATTATTACATTACCGGAATTTCGGGTGATAGTGCGGGTTTGTATTCTTTTAATACGGTTACAAACCAGGAGAATCTGGTTGGGGGATCAATGTACACCAATATTTCAGAGTTTGATATGAGCACCGGAAAAATGTACAACCTCAAAATGGAAACCGAAGAATACATCAGTATTTACGAATTTGACATCACCACCAATCAGGACAGCCTGATTGGTGTGATTTATGAACCTGGTGCAAACGGAATTATTGTTGATGCCATTGGTTTTGATGCCAACAATGGAATTTTGTATTATGTGGGTTTCACCAACGATCCTGCCCTTTGTTTGTATGCCGTGCCCGTCAGGGAGGATCAGTTTTCATTCACCAAAACGATACTCAACCCAACAGCAGCGCCTTTTAACATTATCACAAGTGTTAATTTTGACAATGTTAATGAAATTATTTTTGCCCGCGATGCAACTTATGATTCTACTTTTAACTACACGGGAAGCAGTGTTGTAGAGATTAATAAAACAACCGGTGATATTATTACGAGGGGTGAACTCGTCGAGTTTCCTTATTTTGTAGGAGGATCTTCTTCTTTTGATCAAAATACAGGAAGCTTTTTAATGGTTGGTATCGACACCAGCAATATGGCTAAAATGATTGTTTTCGATACGTATGATAATACCTATGTTTCTGGTTTCGTCCCGGGTAATGTTTCCGAAATTGTGTGTGATAATACTAATTTCGTACAGCTCAATTATATCGCCACCGGGGTAAAAACGGAACCGTCTTTTGATTTCAACCTTTCTCCAAACCCGGTTTCCGAAAAATTGACAATTTATCACGCTTTTACAGGCAAAGTCACGGTTCAGCTCATCTCTGCAATAGGAAATCTTGTTTTGGTGCAGGATTTTATCGAAAACAGCAAAATCGAATTGAACCTGGCATCATTTGCTCCCGGAATTTACCTCGTAAATCTGATATCAGCGGGTAAAACGGTTTCTGAAAAGATTGTTGTCTATTAAGGACTAAGTATCATTATTACCTAAAAGCCAACACTTTTTAGACTGGACTAAAATATTCTTTCAAAAAAAACATATTCCGTTTCGCTTGCTGATAGGTTCGTTGGATAGCGTGCCGATTCAAACTTTGGTGCACCAATGGGCAGCAAAATTTGGTGAGATTTATTTACTTTTTTCAGCTTTGATGAATTACAAATTTCAGGATGATCAAATCGGCATTGCAAATGCCGCTCAGCGGGGGGCTTTTAAATTTTGTTGCGTTAGCGTTTGTTCCAAATGTTGGGATTACGGCTTGTATGAAAAAGGGCTTCAACCTTTACAATTTTTAGTTCTTCATCAACACGATAATGTATCAGGTAAGGAAATTTTTTAATGTTCATGCAACGGATGTTGTCATACTTTACAGCAAAATGCAACGGATAAAAACTCAGTTTTTCGGTATGCTTTTTAACGGCAGTAAAAAACTTGTCACCTAAGCCAGGATGTTTTTCATTGTACCAGTCAATCGCTTGTTCGATATCGGAATAAAATTCCGGATTGAATTCTGTGGTAAATTTCATTTTCTTGCATCCAATTTTTGCTCAATTTCATTCCATGTAAAATAGCTGCCAGGTTTGTCTTCATATTTTTTAATCCGCTCCCTCACCAATTCTTTATGCTCTTCGGGGATTTCAATATCGTCAATACTTTGTTCTGTCAAAAGGACTTCACTGAGTTGTAGTTTTTCGGCAGGTGATAATTGTTTAACAAGATCTATCACCTGTTCAAAACTGACAGGAACATTTAGCAAAATTTGTTGCGTACTCATAGGATGATAAGTTTTTTATAAAAAACAAATTTAAGGAATAAAATTGAACGACTATTTCAATGTCTTTCTAAAAAATACAATTTCTCCCGTTGCTCCAATGCTGAGCGGCATTTGTAATGCCGATCCAAACTCTGGTATTCCAATGAGCTTGAAAATTTGATGAAATTGATTTTCTATTTCCATCTTTGTTGAATTACAAATTCAACGAAAATCAAAGCGGCATTGCAAATGCCGCTTAGCAGGGAGAATTTTCAAATTTTCAAATTGTCCCCCCGATAGCAATCTGGGGTCGAATTCCCTAATACAATTTCTCCCGTTGCTCCTTTAATTTTTCATCGCTGATGTAATCGTCGTAAGCCGAAAGCTTATCAATCATGCCTTTTGGGCCGATTTCGATAACGCGGTTACAAACGGTCTGGATAAACTCGTGGTCGTGCGACGACATCAGGATGTTGCCCTTAAATTTGATAAGCGTATTGTTGAAAGCCTGGATAGATTCGAGATCGAGGTGGTTGGTAGGCGAATCGAGCAGCATCACGTTGGCGTTACGGATCATCATGCGGGCAATCATGCAGCGCACCTTTTCGCCTCCCGAAAGGACGTCAACATTTTTATAGATTTCTTCACCCGAAAACAGCATTTTTCCTAAAAATCCCCGGAGGTACAAATCCGAAGTATCCGTCGAGAATTGCCCCAGCCAGTCGGTCAGGCTGATTGATTTCTGGAATAAATGATCGTATTCCATCGGGAGATAGGCTTTCAGGATGGTTTGTCCCCATTCAAAAGTCCCGCCGTCGGGCGTATCATGGCCTTTCAGAATTTCGAAAAGGGCAGTCATGGCGCGGGTATCCCTGGAAAGGAAAACAATTTTATCGTCTTTTTGAAGATTGAAGTTTAGGTTTTTGAATAGTAAAATTCCGTTCAAACTTTTGGTTAGTCCCTTTACTTCGAGAATATTATTCCCTGGTTCGCGCTCGGGAGTAAAAATAATGCCAGGATATTTACGTGTTGACGGTTTTATTTCTTCAATGTTCAGCTTCTCGATCATCTTTTTGCGGCTAGTTGTTTGCTTCGATTTTGAAGCATTTGCGCTGAAACGGGCGATAAACTCGAGTAACTCCTTTTTACGGTCTTCGGCTTTCTTGTTCTGGGTCTGCTGCTGCCTGAGTGCAAGCTGGCTCGATTCGTACCAAAAAGTATAGTTTCCGGGGAATTGCTGAATCCTGTTAAAATCGATATCCACGATGTGTGTGCAAATCGAATCCAAAAAGTGCCTGTCGTGCGAAACAACAAGCACGGTGTTGGTGAAGTCGGCAAGATAATTTTCGAGCCAGTTCACCGTATCAAGGTCAAGATCGTTGGTTGGCTCGTCGAGCAAAAGGTTGTCGGGTTTGCCAAAGAGCGCCTGAGCCAGAAGAACTTTCACCTTTTCTTTGCCGTTTAATTCGTTCATCAATTTATCGTGAAGGTCTTCTTTAACGCCAAGCCCACTCAATAAGCTGGCAGCATCACTTTCGGCGTTCCAGCCATCCATCTCGGCAAATTTCTCTTCCAGTTCCGAGGCCCGGTGGCCGTCGTTTTCGGTAAAATCGGTTTTGGCGTAGAGGGCATCTTTTTCATTCATCACCGACCATAATTTTTCATGACCCATAAGAACGGTCGAAAGAACCGTGAAATCGTTAAATTCGGAGTGGTTTTGTTTGAGAACCGATAAACGCTCACCAGGCCCGAACATTACGTTTCCTTTGGTGCCGACAACTTCACCATAAAGCATTTTCAGGAAGGTCGATTTTCCTGCGCCATTGGCACCGATGATGCCGTAACAGTTGCCGGATGTGAATTTCATATTAACATCCTGGAACAACACCCGTTTTCCAAATTGAATACCCAGGTTAGAAACTGTAATCATTATATTTTGTGTTTATGTTGCTTGTTTTGGGCCATTCAGGAAAGATTTAATTCTCAGTTTGCAGAGAAAACCGGGTTCCGGGAATGGACTCATATGTAAAATTTTAAGTCCTGAACCTTGATGAGCATCCGACTTGATAAATTTGACGCTGCAAAAGTAGGCAAATTTTCTGGTTTTCGCTTAGGTACTAACTGATAATCATAAGCCCGGCATCCTGTCAGGCTTTGCGAAGACAGGGTTGGTCAAGAATTCTTCATCCCGCAAGGTTTTAATAAAAGCCATTAAATCTGCCTTTTCGTTTGGCGTAAGCTGGATTCCACCATTTACAATGTGGTGCATCAGTGGATCGATGTAAGGCGTGCTGATAAGTTGTTTCGAATAAAACTCAACCACTTCGTCCAAAGTTTCAAAACGGCCATCGTGCATGTATGGGCCTGTAAGTTCGATGTTTCGGAGGGTGGTAGCTTTGTAGGCACCTTTTTCCATAGGGTCGCCGGTTACACCAAACCTGTCAAAAGGATCGGTAAAAACAGAATCTTTGCCGTTGTTGTAAAACTTGTTGGTGGTAAACAGCGGATTCCCTGAGCCACCATGGCAGTGGAAACAATCTGCCCCTTCTTCGGTGGTGAAAAGCACGAAGCCACGCAGCTCTTCCGGGCTGAGTTGTTCCTCGCCACGCAGGTATTTATCAAACTTTGAATCTGAAGAAATCAAAGTCCTTACAAATTGTGCGATGGCTTTGGCGATGCGGTCAACCGTTACTTCTTTGGTTCCGAAAGCTTTTTTAAAAAATTCGGGATAGCCGTCAATATTTTTAATGGTGTTCACAACCTTTTCAGGAGACGAATCAAACTCCGTTGGCGCAGAAATTACCACGAGCACGTCTTCCTCGATCGAACCAACACTTCCATCCCAGCCAAAAGTACCCATGTTCCAAACCAGATTTATCATCGGCAGCATGGCGTGATGTGTTGATTGCCCGGTAACTCCAAAAGGGTAAGGGCGGGGCTTTCCAACCTCAAAACTGTTTTCCTGTTGATGGCAGGTAAAGCAGCTCATTAACGAATCAGGATGCGTGCGGCCATTCAGCCGGCCATCGTAAAACAAAGTCCTGCCAAGTTCGATCCCTTCCACCGACATTGGATTATCCGTCGGGATATTAAGCATGATAGGAAAACCATAAGGAATTTCGATTTGATAAGGTGTTGGGGTGTATGGTTCTGGAGGCGGGGATTTTCGGCAGGAGATACAAAAAATTATGACTGCTGTGAGAAGCAATAATAGCATGCCAAAAGAACATTGCTTTTTCCTTGATTTTTTCGATACTTCTATAAAACCATTTTTCAAAACTAAAATCTTCATGTTGTAAAATAGACCAATTGTGAAATTTCTTGGGTTCGATACTTAAGAGAAATTGAAAGTTTAAAACCGCTGATTTGATTTGTTTATTGCAAAATCTTGAAAAAGTGTGCGAATTTGAGTAAAATTTGCTTTTTAGTGGATAATGAAAGTGGAATTCAACTACTTTAAAAATGTATCTTTGTCGGGTAAATAAACCGTTAAAATTTATGGTTATGCAAACAAGTCTCAATACTCCGCTCACAAGTTTACAATTGGAATTACTGAGGATCTATTCATTTAATCCTACCACCGAAGATTTGCAGGATGTTAAAACCATTCTTGCAAAATATTTTGCCCAAAAGTTTACTGATCAGGTAAACAAAGCAGTATCAGAAAAAAACATTACCGACAGCGACCTTGATGAATGGTTAAAGGACCAGATAAAAAATGACCTTCGATAAGGAATTATTAAAATACCCCAAAATCATTTCTCAAAACTAAAAACATCCTCTTTCCCATTCTCACAGGCCGTTTTCATGGCTTCCTGGTTTTGCATGATCATCCCGCCCCAGTGGTTATGATCCCATATATGCGGATTTTGAAACCAGTTTTCGACATTCATACGGATTTCGAAATTGAGTGTGTCACCCCCTGAAATCGTAAACCCGGAATTGGGCAACTCAACCTCAAAATAGTTCTGCACAAAGCCGGTGATGGAATCGGTGTTCATACTGCTATCGGCATAAAGTTGCCCTATTCCCAAATGAAAATTAAAAGGTTTCAAAATGTCATCCGGTGATGAAGGAGTTTGGCACAAAAACATGAGGAAATTATTAGTTTTAAAGGGTATTACAAGGTTTTTGGCGGCAAGCCATTTACCGTTTAATTTCATGTAATGATAGCCGCCACCTAAAACATCGGGCCAGAACATGTCACGCTCGGGAGGATTCACAAACATGAGCGATTGATTTTTCTCTTCAGAAATACCAAAAGTGAAACTTACTTTTTCATAATCTCCGGCGATTATAGGGTCGAACACTTGCCAGGATTGGGTTGCGGGAATATCGGTATCCACATAATGGATGTCCTCAAACTGATCAATCAACTGGAAAGTGCCATCGCTGCGATGCAGTTTTACATCCGAAATAAAATACTGGATTTCGTTTACCAAATAATGGTTGCCGGCAGCATTCACATATTTCATGGTGTCGTATTCCAGGGGCTGGCCTTCACAGAATTGGGTAAAGTTAAGGATGATCTTAGCTTCTTTTGGTGCCGGTTCATCTTTGGTGCAGGAGAAAACAAAGGCCATTAAAACAGCCGGCAATATTAAAAATGAATATTTAAAATTGGATTTCACCTGCGTTTTTTTCAGCATTAAGTCAGGAATTTGTTTTGGTATAATTTTCATGTTTATCATTCTATAACTAATTCATCTGGATTTCTCCGGCTATCCCAAATATGTAATATTCTGATTTCATCATTCGTAAACCTGTAAAAAATCTGGTAATGGTCCTTGACTAAAAATCGGATATTACTGTTCTGCATTAATCTTCCCATTTCAGGGTAATTTTTCAAAAAATTTATTGATTGTCGTAATTGGTGATCAAGTTTTCTGGAATAGGTTTTAGTGCCAATCCGGTTGTACCAATATTCCAAAATTCGCATTTTATCTATCGCAGCATTTTCGGACCAAATTATTCTTCTAACCATTTCCTGGTAATTTTATCAACTTCATCATTGGTGTAAAATTCACCTTTTTGAATTTGGCTTTCTGATTCTTCAATGCGTTTTATTTGCCACTCAGTTAATATCGGCGGATCGGTTGGTTGATATTTGTGCTCAAGTAATTCTTTTATAGTCAATAAAAACGCTTCGTCATCAATATTTTCGATGCTTTCGTGTAATCGTACTTTAATTTCGTCAGTACTCATGTTTTTGTTTTGTTTAATTGTTGGACTCATGTTTTAGAAACGAAGATACTTTTTAAATATTTCCAACATAAATGTTGATTCTGAGCAAAAGCATCACGAACATGATCAACTTTGGTGATAATTTTAAAGAATGAATTTACCTGATTCTTAATCCTGCCAATCTGAGCATGAAAAGCCGCTTGCCTTTATCTGAATTTTAACCGCCAAAAAGCATTAGTTTTGCAAAAAAACGATAGATTTATGAGATTAAAAGTTGGCGACAGGGTAAAATTCCTCAACGATCATGGCGGTGGCGTTGTGAGCAAAGTAATTAGCAGCAACCTGGTTCATGTTAAAGATTCGGACGGTTTTGAAATTCCTACCCTTTCAAATGAATTGGTTAAAGTTGAAGAAGGCGGGCAGTCGGGCCGCATGTTTTCGGATGATTATGTGATCGATTTCCGCGAAAAAGATTCCAAAAAACAAGGCATTGTTGAGGATGAAGGAGGTGTTGTTTACGACAACCGCAGCAGCAAGCTCAACGTTTTCGCTGCAAAAGGAAACGACAAAAAAGGTATTTACCTCGCCTTTGTTCCGCAGGACCAAAAATGGCTGCTCACCGGCTCCATTGATGTTTTTCTGGTTAATTTTTCCGATTACGACATTTTATTCAGTATGTTCCTGCGAAAGCCAAACGGAGCCTGGGAAGGCGCTGATTATGATGCTGTGAAACCAAATCACAAAATTTTACTTAACACCATTTCACGCGAAGAGATTGAAAGGTGGAGTTATGGCCTTATCCAGATTTTATTTCATAAAGATTTATCCTCCAAAGTTCTGGCTCCGGCAAATTGTACTTTCAGTTTTAAACCTGCAAAGTTGTATCAGGAAAATGTATATCTCGGATGTTCGTTTTTGAATGAGAAGAGTTTCATGCTTATTCTGGCTGAAACCGATGTGCAGCAAACCATCGCCGATTCGCCACTGGGTGAAAAATATGATGAGGAAATCAAAGAACAGGTTGCAAAGCCCAAAAAGCCCGAAGAAATCATCAACCAGCACAAAACCAGTCCACAGGAAGCCGTGGTTGACCTTCATATCGGCGATTTGCTGGACAATTACGCTAAAATGAGCAATGCCGAAATGCTGAATTATCAGTTAAATTATTTCGTAAAATGCCTCGAAAGCGCCATCAGGAGTTACGTTACTAAGGTTATTTTTATTCACGGGGTTGGCGATGGCATTTTAAAAGGTAAGATTCACGAAATCCTCAACGCTTATCCAAACATCAAATACAAAGATGCTTCGATGAAAAATTTTGGCTACGGCGCAACTGAAGTGCTGATCTGGCATAGTGCTGCGGTGTGATTTCAGATTTCGGAATACAACTATAAATCATCAATATAAAAATCGTGATAGGATGAAAAAAGTAATGCTTCCATTTTTATTGACCATTTTAGGGGTTTCATTGCTGGTTTGGCAATTCAATGTAAAAAGAAAACCCACTTCTGTTATTGCCGAAAAGAAACCCAGCGAATGGTTTTACAGTCAGCGCGCTTTTCCTTTCCAGGAAATAAATTATGCAGCTTATCGCGAAGCTTTGAACCAGGCCCGGGAAATGAAGATAGCCTATCAAAATAGTGATCAGCGTGTTTCGTGGGAATTTGCGGGGCCGGTAAATATTGGAGGTCGTATTTCGGCGGTGGCCATTCATCCCACCCAAATCAATACTTTTTATGTGGGCGCTGCCTCTGGAGGTATTTTCAAAACCGAAGACGCCGGCAATTCCTGGGATGCGATTTTTGACGAACAATTGAGTTTGTCAATCGGCGATATTGCAGTTGCTCCTTCAAATCCAGATGTTATTTATGTAGGAACCGGCGAAGCCAACGCTGGCGGAGGTTCTGTTTCGTATGACGGTTTGGGAATTTTCAGATCGGATGACGGCGGAAGCACCTGGGCGCACATTGGCCTCGAAGAAAGCGGAAGCATCGGGCGGCTGGTGGTTCATCCCCAAAACTCCGATATTTGCTACGTTGCAGCCATGGGAAGGATGTTTTCGACAAACAACCAGCGCGGCATTTTTAAAACTTCCGATGGTGGGCAAAGCTGGCAAAACATTTTGTATATCTCCGATTCTACCGGCGCCATCGACTTGGTGATTGATCCTATGAATCCTGAAACAGTTTTTGCTGCAATGTGGGAACGCACACGACGCCCGGACCAGCGTGTTTATGGAGGAATTTCGTGCGGCATTTACCGCTCTTACAATGGTGGCGCCAATTGGACCGAATTGACCAATGGTTTGCCCTCACCATCGCCCAATGTTGGCAGAATTGGGATTTCTATTTCTCCATCAAATCCTGCAATCTTATATTCGATTTATGCCGATAAAACGGGATATTTTGATGGCGTTTATAAAACAACCAATCAGGGTGATAGTTGGACAAGAACCAACGATGGAAGCATGAGCAATTTTTATTCTTCCTACGGCTGGTGGTTTGGCCGCTTGCGTGTTGACCCGATTAACCCCGACATCGTTTACGCCATCGGTTTCGATTTATTTAAAACCAGCAATGGCGGCAACTCCTGGTCAAACATTGGCTACGCCGTCCACGTTGATCAGCACGACATTTATGCCCATCCGCTGAATCATAATTTTGTGGTACTCGGTAACGATGGTGGCGTTTATACTTCGCAAAATGGCGGAAGTACCTGGACTTTTATTCAAAACCTGCCTATCACACAGTTTTATACTTCCGAAATTGACCAACAGCACCCGGAGCGGCTTTATGGAGGCACGCAGGACAACGGCACAAACCGCACAATGACCGGAAATCTGAATGACTGGACACAAATATACGGCGGCGATGGTTTTGTGGTAAAGGTAAATCCTGAAAACAACCAATACGTTTACGCCGAATATCAATATGGCGGGCTGGGCAGAAGTACCAACGGTGGCGCTTCTTTTCAGTATGCCACCAACGGTATCAATGCTTCCGACCGCTTCAACTGGATGTCGCCATTAACTTTTAATCCTGCAAATCCTTCCATCCTTTATTTTGGAAGCAATAAACTCTATAAAACCACCAATCACGCGGCAAGCTGGACGGCCATAAGCCCTGATCTGACAAACGGTGCAGGTCAGTATAACCAGACTTACGGCACCACAACCACCATCTCGGTATCCCCAATAAATCAGGACATTATTTATGTTGGCACCGATGACGGCAATGTTTGGGTGACCCAGAGCAATGGCGGATTTTGGACTAAGATATCCGAGAATCTGCCGGAGCGTTGGGTAACCCGCGTTGCTGCCGATCCTTACAACGAAGCCACAGCTTATGTCACCTTTTCGGGATACAGGTACGACGAATATTTACCACACATTTTCAGAACGGACGATTTTGGCCAAACCTGGACTGATATTTCGGGAGATTTACCCGAGGCTCCAATTAACGATATTATTATTGATCCAACCATTGATTCGGCTTTGTATATTGCCACCGATGTAGGCGTTTTTGTTAGCTGGAACCTTGGACTAAACTGGGGTTTGATGGGAGAGGGACTGCCCAACGTCCCGGCGCTCGATCTTACTTTTCAACCCGACCTGAGAATGTTGGTAATTGCCACTTACGGCCGCTCGATGTATAAAATTTATCTGGATGATTTTGTAGGGACAACAGATAAAGATTTATCCGGAAATAATTTGGAAATATTTCCCAATCCGGCTTCCGAAAAAATTAACATCCTGATAAAAAGCAATCAAAAATTTGATCGGTTTTCGATCATCAACATTGCCGGAAGCATTGTTTTATCTGGTGATCCCGAATTTTCAGATCAATCTGCACAAATTGATATTTCGACATTAAAGCCAGGAAATTATGTTTTGAGGTTGGAAGGGAAAAAATCTAAAGCTACGGCAACGTTTATTAAAAATTAAGTTGTTTTCGATGTAGAAACCCACCATGTTTTCAAAATCTGGTAGGGTTCAGCTTTTTGCTCAGCATCCATTAAGAATGTTCGATAAGCACAGAAAAAGTAAGATGAGCAAATCATTATCTGCAAAAGTTCTGATCCATAGACCAAATTTCAACATATCTATGAAAGAAAAATGCGTTACCATGAAAAAACTATCATGTTCAAAACATAACTCCCAGACCAATTATTTGAATATGTTTAAAGTGCCAATTTGTTTCATTGGCCAATGAAAAATGGTGGTAAAGAAAAGAATCAAATTATTTTGAACTTAACCAACACTTTATTGTTTAATGATTTTAAAATAAACATCAACAAAGTAAAACTTAAATATTAAATAAAATGAAATTAAAAACTTATTACAAATCAAGCTGTCGCCTGGCTTTTTATTCAGGATTAATCATTTTTTCATTATTTCTGACTTCAGCCTTGAATGCTCAGACACTAACTTTACAAAGTCCAAATGGCGGTGAAGTGTGGAATTATGGAGGAATTGAAATCGCCTCCTGGACAGGAAACAATCTCAGTAGCGTCGTAAATGTCGAATTTTCGTATGACGGAGGAACGAACTGGTGGTATTTTGGTGAAGTTCCAACAGGTCCAAGCGGTGGCAGCGCATCGGTATCTGTTCCTAACACCTCAACTGAAAATGCTATTTTAAGAATTACTGACGTTTCCAATCCGGCTGCAACAGATGTAAGTGATGGTCCGTTTACAGTTTACGTTGCACCAATTGTTATATGGTATCCGGCCGAGGGGGCAGTGTATTATAATAACAATAATGCTTATGTAAGCTGGGATTTAACAGTTTTCGATATCAATCTCTTAAATGCAGAACTTTCCACTGATAACGGCCAGACTTTTGAACCTATTGCAGAAAACATTATTGCCTATTTGCTTGGCAAATATCTGAATTTTGCAGCAGAGCCTTCAGATTCATGTATCCTGAAACTTTATAATACTGCGGATCCTACTGAATTTGGCCTTAGCGGGCTTTTCAAAATAGTCCAGCCACCCGTTTACACCATAACTTCTCCTTCCGCGGGTGAGCTCGTAAATGCATACAAACCCTTTATAATCTCATGGACAGTGGAAAATGTGTACACACCTTATTGTTTTCTTCAATATTCGACGAATAACGGAATAACATGGGAAAATATTGATAATGTAGTTACAATTGGCAATTCAGGCAGTTACGAATGGATCACTCCTAACGTGAATTCAGATCAATGCCTGGTCAGGATCATAGATTCTTTCGCGTCTTCGGTGAGTGATACCAGTGAGGTGTTTTCTATTTTTCCTTTTCCTGAAACCCCGATCTGTATGGTATCGGTGGACAGCCTGACAAACTATAATGTCATCATCTGGGAAAAGCCTGTTACCGACATCATTGCTGATTTTCTGGTTTATAAGGAAACTGATGAAACCAATGTTTATGAAGTGATTGACACGGTTAGTTATGAATCAACCCCGATGGTTACCGACTTAGGTTCAAACCCGGCCATACAACCATACCGATACAAACTCGGATTTATTGACACC
>CAJATL010000306.1 GCA_903944895.1 uncultured Bacteroidota bacterium | reverse complement strand
GGTATTATAACCAACGATTCCTCCCACTTGATTTTGTCCATGAATTTCGCTGTTGATTATTCCTAAGTTTTGAACGGTTCCACTACTTTTCCCAAACACACCAATAAACGCGGAAGAGTTGAGATTGATATATAACCCACTAATAGTGTGATTTTGACCATTATAGTTTCCAGCGAAAATAGTAGTACCGTTTCCTATGGGCGAAAAACCTGCACCGCTATTCCATGTGCTTGTTGTAGATGCATCAATATCAGCCGTTTGAATGAAGTAAACACCGCTTGCCCAGTAACCTGAATTTTCTGACCACCTTCCTGCCATTCGACACCTCCTGTAAGTTTTAAAGTCAGTACTTCACCACCTCTGAAAATATTCAGGTTTTGATACACAAAATTTCCGTTCATCCCCAATTTACTCCCCGAAGTAGTTCCTTCAGTTTCGATCGAAAACGACTGTACAGGCCTGCGTACCATGTCAATGCTGCAATTGAGATAGTTTTTTAATGAGTCGGGTATGCTGGTTTTATCTGTAACTTCATTAAAACTGATATTGGTATAGCCAAATAGTGGCAGGCTGGACAACTGTTTGTAGGTGTTTTTTTCGCTGGATTGCCGGTAAAGCTGTAATGGCTCCATCAAAATCGAATTTCTGATGGCACCAGGTCTGATTTTTAATTTATCCTCATAAAAAAAATAGTAGCGGTTAATGCCATTTTCAGATGAAGGATTAACATATATTTTTCTATTGGAAGTATCCGTTTTAATTGGCTTAAAGTCAGGATTGATAAGGAAATTATTGATGAAATACTTTTTATGATCCATTTCATGATAATGAGCTGAATCGTTGTTTTGAAGGATTTGCACCTGTTCAATATTCAGATAAACATCAAGCAACTGTTTACTGAAAGAGCTGTCGATTTGAAAATACACAAATTCCGGTGCGAAGTAAAAATAGCCTTCATTTCTTAGCATGTCTGCAATCCGGTATCTTTCATCATCGAGTTTGGTGGCGTCGTAAACCTGGTTTTTCCTGATCAGTGAATTTCCAAAATTCATAAAAACCAGGCTTCGTATGGTCGTATCCTCGATATTGAGCTGAATATTTTTTATGCGATACGGCTCGGTTAAAATGATGTTGTAGTAAACCTGTGCTTTTTTCTTTTTTCTTTTTATCTGAGGATCGATTAATGTGTTGAAATGCCCATGATTGTCAAGATAAAGCTGCAGTTGTTCAGTTGATCTGTTAACAAGAAACTCATCGAGGATTACAGGTTTGTGCCCCAGGCTCTTGTCTAGCCAGTTTTTGAATTTTGTCGATTTTCCTTTGGTTGTAAAACTATTAACCCAAACACCAAACCGCACCAAGCCCAAAAGCTTTTTATTGGGGTTTTGTTGAACAAGGTCGTACATCTCGGAAGGATCGAAACTTAGCTTTTCGGACTGGATTTTTGATTTATCAATAACAATGCTATTCCTGGTTAAAAGAAACTCATTTTCCTTAAAATTATGGGTAACCTTACAGCCAGTAAGAAAAAATACTGTTGTAATAGAGAGTATAACTGCTTGAAATAGTAAATTTTTCAATACTAATTTATGGAGATTTTCTCCTGCAAAAGTAGCAAAATAGCATCTACTCAAATTGGCTCATGATAATAATGTCAGGAATTGATGAAAATGGCTTGAATAAATTTTTAAAAATATTTTTTGTTTTTCTTGGTCAAAAAAAAAATAACAGTACATTTGCACTCCCAATTCAAGGGAAGTTCTTTTAAAAAGGGAGTTTAGCTCAGTTGGTTTAGAGCATCTGCCTTACAAGCAGAGGGTCATAGGTTCGATTCCTATAACTCCCACAAGGGAAAGCCACTTCAAATTAAAAATGGAGTGGCTTTTTTGTTAAAGATGTCATTTCATTTTTACATATTGTACTCCAAGCAAGCCGACAAGTTTTATGTCGGGCACACTTCAAATGTTGATGAACGACTCAGAAAGCACAACT
>CAJATL010000305.1 GCA_903944895.1 uncultured Bacteroidota bacterium | reverse complement strand
TATCTGGACTTCCTATGTCGGGTTTGATTATTCTTCGTACAAAATTTTACGGCAGTCGGCTTCGGGAAATTACGAACAAATTGCATCAGTTTCGGCAAGTTTCAATTCATACAGCGATTTTAATGCACCTCCGGATGTAGTATCCTATATGATTAAAGTTGAACACCCTACTGGGTGCAATCCGGCATTAGGCATGGATGATTTTAGCAGTATTTTTTCCAATGTAGCTCCAACGGGTAGCACGGTATCAATAAATGAAAACTTTGAAACCGAATTCAACATTTTTCCAACTCCGGCCGATGAGCAGATCAACATTAAATTTGGTCAAAATATCAGCGGAATTACGAGAATTATTTTAAGTGATTTGACTGGAAGGGCATACCTTTCCGTGGCATTCGATGATATTCGGCAAGATCAGGTTCGGGTGATTAATACCACCGGTTTAAAAGAAGGGATGTACTTGCTGACATTAACAAATGATAAAGGCAAAAACACCCGGAAAGTTTTGATCAAACGTTAGCATGTCATAAATGGGGATAAAGAAAAGAATCAAATAATTTAGTGTTTTTTTGAGAATATTTTAAACTTAAATTTTGCATTTATGTTTAAATTTTTTAAATCAGACATCAACAAAATAAAACTTAAAAATTAAATAAAATGAAATTAAACACCTATTCCAAATTAAATTATCTTAAGGCTTTTTATTCAGGATTAATCATTTTTTCATTATTTCTGACTTCATCCTTGAATGCTCAGACGCTGACAGTGGAGAGTCCGAATGGTGGTGAATTGTGGGAGTATGGGGAAAGTCAAACGGTTATCTGGACCGGAGACAATCTCAGTGATACCGTATCAATTGAGTTTTCGTACAATGAAGGATCATTTTGGTCGTTAGTTGGACAGTTTCCTTCGGGACCAAACGGTGGAAATGCCGTAGTTACATTTGTTACAGTAACCTCCCTTGCTCTTTTAAGAATCACTGACATAAGCAATCCGTTGGCCAGTGACGTAAGTGATGCCCCTTTTTCCATTCTCATCCCAGTAATCAGTATTTGGGAACCTGGTGAAGAATCTTACGTTTATACAAATACCCTGGCCAAGGTTTCCTGGACAGTGAATGTTACAGGTATAAACCTTCTCAACGCTGAGATTTCGATTGATAACGGACTGACATTTACACTCGTTGATCAAAACATTAATGCGCAGTTGGGTGCTACCTACCTTGAATTATCCGATACGCCTTCTGATTCATGTATCCTGAAGTTGTATAATGCGGAAGACCCTTCAACGTTTGGTCTGAGTGACCTTTTTATAATAAACCCTGTTCCGGTTTATACACTAACATCTCCTGTCGCCGGCGACATAGTGAATACAACCAGCCCTTTCACCATTACCTGGACTGTCGAAAACCCTTATTCACCCATTTGCTACCTATTTTTTTCGGATGATAACGGGGCCACCTGGGAATTTATCAACAACGGCCTGAGCCAGGGGAACTCTGGAAGTTATGAATGGACCACGCCGAATGTAAATTCAGAACAATGCCTGGTCCGGATCAATGATTCTTTTGTAACTTCAGCCAGTGATATCAGTGAAGTGTTTTCTATTTTTCCTTTTCCTGAAACCCCAATTTGTATGGTGTCGGTGGACAGCCTGACAAACTATAATGTCATCATCTGGGAAAAGCCTGCTACCGACATCATTGCTGATTTCCTGGTTTATAAGGAAACTGATGAAACCAATGTTTATGAAGTGATTGACACGGTTAGTTATGAATCAACCCCGATGGTTACCGACTTAGGTTCAAACCCGGCCATACAACCATACCGATACAAACTCGGATTTATTGACACC